>NZ_JBVBEF010000064.1:0-46657 GCF_055456055.1 Bradyrhizobium sp. LeoB3 | reverse complement strand
TGCCGTGGCGACCACTCGAAGATTTCCTGGACCCAGGTCGAGACCGGCTCCGCCATCACCTGGAAATATCCGAGCTGCATCCTGCGCGGCGACAATTCGCGCGGCGAGTTCTACTCGATCGCGATCTCGAACGGTTACCAGCAGGTCGACAGCGGCACCAAGATGATCCATCTCGGCAAGAACACCTCGAGCCGGATCATCTCCAAGGGCATCGCTGCCGGCAAGTCGCAGAACACCTATCGCGGCCTCGTAACCGCGCACCGCAAAGCCACCGGCGCGCGCAACTACACCGCCTGCGACTCGCTTTTGATCGGCGACAAATGCGGTGCGCACACCGTGCCTTACGTCGAGGCGAAGAACTCGTCGGCGACGTTCGAGCACGAGGCGACGACTTCGAAGATCTCCGAGGATGTCCTGTTCTACTGCGTGCAGCGCGGGCTGAGCCAAGAGGAGGCGGTCGGCCTCGTCGTCAACGGCTTCGTCAAGGACGTGCTGCAGCAGCTCCCGATGGAGTTCGCGGTCGAGGCGCAGAAGCTGATCTCGATCTCCTTGGAGGGCAGCGTCGGATAAGCCAATGA
The DNA here is from genome assembly GCF_055456055.1 of Bradyrhizobium sp. LeoB3. Taxonomy (NCBI): domain Bacteria; kingdom Pseudomonadati; phylum Pseudomonadota; class Alphaproteobacteria; order Hyphomicrobiales; family Nitrobacteraceae; genus Bradyrhizobium; species Bradyrhizobium sp. LeoB3. The sequence goes on along the minus strand of NZ_JBVBEF010000064.1, from coordinate 46,079 downwards.
TCCAAACCATTCGGAACATCCTCGTTGGCGTTCAGGTTTGGCCATTCGCGATCACTGGATTCGTGGCGATCGCCGGAGCGTTCATTGCCTTGATTGGCGCTTTTGCGAGCTCGCATGACGTAATGGAATTCGGCAAGGCCGCTGCTGGGTTCGGAGCTATGGGATTTTTTGGCTGGCTCCTTTTTTTGATCGCCTTGCGGTCGGCCTAGGCCAGAAGGAAAGAAAATGACTGCACTGCTTGAAGTGAAAGACCTGCAAGTCCGTGTCGAGGATCGCGAAATCCTCCACGGGCTGTCGCTGACTGTTAATCCCGGCGAGGTGCACGCGATCATGGGGCCGAACGGCTCCGGCAAATCGACGCTCTCGCACGTCATCGCCGGCAAGCCGGGCTACGAGGTCACGGGCGGACAGATCCTGTTCCGTGGAGAGGATCTCCTGGAGATGGCGCCCGACGAGCGCGCCGCCAAGGGCGTGTTCTTGGCGTTCCAGTACCCGGTCGAAATCCCCGGCGTCACCACCATGAATTTCCTGCGCACGGCGCTGAACGCGCAGCGCAAGGCCCGCGGTGAGACCGAACTTCTGGTGCCGGACTTCTTGAAGAAAGTGCGCTCCGTCGCATCCGGGCTCAACGTTCCCATGGACATGCTCAAGCGCGGCGTCAATGTCGGCTTCTCCGGCGGCGAAAAGAAGCGCAACGAGATCCTGCAGATGGCGCTGTTCGAGCCGAGCCTCTGCATCCTCGATGAAATGGACTCGGGTCTCGACATCGACGCGCTGAGGATCGCGGCCGACGGTGTCAACGCGCTGCGCTCGCCCGAGCGCGCCATGGTCGTGATCACCCACTACCAGCGGCTGCTCAACTACATCGTGCCGGACTATGTGCACGTGATGGCCAAGGGCTCGGTGGTGAAGACTGGCGGCAAGGAACTGGCGCTGCAGCTGGAAGAATCCGGCTATGCGCAGTTCGAAGACGCCTAAGCCTGAACGGAATTCGTGATGAACGTCGTGTTGGCAAAAACCGATACCGGGCGCGCAGTGAGCACCAGCTTTGCGCTCGCGCGTGAGCGGTTGCCTGGCTCGGGCAAGGTCGCCGAGCAAAGGCAGCAGGCCTTTGAAGCCTTTGAGCGCGCGGGCCTCCCGCATCGCCGGATCGAGGACTGGAAATACACCGACCTGCGCGTCCTGATGCGCGAAGTGCTGCCGCTGGCGGCTGCACCCGATACGGCGGCGCTGTCGCGCGCGGAAGCCGCGCTCAAGCTGCATGCGATCGAAGGCACGCGGCGGCTGGTGCTGGTCGACGGCGTATTCGCGGCAAAGCTTTCTGATCTCGGCAAGGGCGAAAAGGGCCTTTCCGTCCGCACGCTGCGTGAGGTGCTGGAGGCGGGGGACGGCGAGTTGCTGGCCTCCGATAACTCCAATCCCATGATCGCGCTGAACACGGCGATGGCGACCGACGGCGTCGTGATCGAAATTGCCAACGGCACCGTGCTGGAGCAACCGCTGCACGTGGTCCATGTCGCGAGCACGGGCACGCCGGCTGCGATGTACACCCGTTCGCTGCTCCGCCTGGGCCGCGACGCGAGCGCGACGCTGGTGGAAAGCTTTGTCGCCACCGAAGGTGCAAAGGCGTATCAGACCTACGACTCCCTGATCGTTTCGCTCGGCGACAATGCGCGGCTCGATCATCTCCGTCTGGTTGAGGACGGGTTGGAAGCCTTCAACATTGCTTCCGCCGCGGTGACGCTCGGCGCGCATGCGCAGCTCAACACCTTCGGCATGGTGTCGGGCGCGAGCGTCAGCCGCTATCAGCCGACCATCATCTTTGCAGGCGAGGGCGCGCGGGTCGACACCAACGGTGTCAACCTGATCAAGGGCCGGCAGCATGCCGACACCACGCTGTTCATGGATCACGCGGTGCCGCACTGCGCCAGTCGCGAAGTGTTCCGCGCCGTGATCGACGACCGCGCCCATTCGGTGTTCCAGGGCCGCATCGTCGTCCGTCCGGACGCGCAGAAGACCGATGCCAAGATGATGACGCGGGCGCTCCTGCTGTCCGACGAGGCCGAGGCCGACAACAAGCCGGAGCTCGAGATTTTTGCCGACGACGTCACCTGCGGCCATGGCGCGACCACCGGTGCACTGGACGAAAGCCTGTTGTTCTATCTGCGTGCGCGCGGCCTTCCCGAGAAGGAAGCGCAGGCGCTCCTGATCCAGGCCTTCGTCGGCGAGGCCATCGAATCGATCGCGAACGACTCGCTGCGAGAGCATGTGATCGCGGCGGCACAGCGCTGGCTGGAGGCACGCGCATGAGCACGCATCCGGCGGTCGCCAACGGGGCCTATGATGTCGCGCGGGTGCGCGAGGATTTTCCGGCGCTGGCGCTGCAGATCTACGGCAAGCCGCTGGTCTATCTCGACAACGCGGCCTCCGCGCAGAAACCGAACGCGGTGCTCGACCGCATGGCCGAGGCCTACAAGACCGAATACGCCAATGTGCATCGCGGCCTGCATTACCTCGCCAATGCCGCGACCGAGGCTTACGAAGGCGCGCGCACCAAAGTGGCGCAGTTCGTCAACGCGCGGCGCAGCGAAGAAATCATCTTCACCCGTAACGTCACAGAGGCGATCAACCTGGTCGCCTCGTCATGGGGCGAGCCCAATATCGGGCAGGGCGATGAGATCGTGCTCTCGATCATGGAGCACCATTCCAACATCGTGCCCTGGCATTTCCTGCGCGAGCGGCATGGCGCCGTCATCAAATGGGCGCCGGTCGACGACGACGGCAATTTCCTGATCGAGGAGTTCGAGAAGCTGCTCTCGCCGCGCACCAAGCTGGTCGCGATCACGCAGATGTCGAATGCGCTCGGCACGCTGGTTCCGGTCAAGGAGGTCGTCAGGATCGCGCACGATCGCGGCATTCCGGTGCTGGTCGACGGCGCGCAGGGCGCCGTGCATCTGCCAGTCGACGTCCAGGACCTCGACTGCGATTTCTACGCCTTCACCGGCCACAAGGTTTACGGCCCGACCGGCATTGGCGTGCTCTATGCCAAGCATGAGCACCTGGTCGCGATGCGGCCGTATAACGGCGGCGGCGAGATGATCCGCGAGGTCGCAAAGGACTGGGTCACCTATGGCGACCCGCCGCACAAATTCGAGGCCGGAACCCCGCCGATCGTCCAGGCGATCGGGCTGGGCGCTGCGATCGACTACGTCAATTCGATCGGCAAGGAGCGCATCGCCGCCCATGAGCACAGCCTGCTGACCTACGCCCAGGAGCGCCTGCGCGAGATCAATTCGCTGCGGCTGATCGGCACCGCCCGGGAGAAGGGGCCGGTGATCTCTTTCGAGATGAAGGGCGCCCATCCCCACGATGTCGCGACCGTAATCGACCGCCAGGGGATTGCGGTGCGGGCCGGCACTCATTGCGTGATGCCGCTCTTAGAGCGGTTCAATGTCACAGCCACGTGCCGGGCCTCGTTCGGCATGTATAATACGAGGGAAGAGGTCGACCATCTGGCGCAAGCCTTGATCAAGGCCGGGGAATTGTTCGCATGACCGAGACTGCCGACGACGTCAAAACCGCCCATGTGGAGACAAGCTCCGCCTTGCCGCCGGAAGAGACCGAGCGTCTCAGCCAGGAGATCGTGGCGGCGTTGAAGACGGTGTTCGACCCGGAAATCCCGGCCGATATCTACGAGCTCGGACTGATCTACAAGGTCGATCTCAAGGACGACCGCAGCGTCGACGTCGAGATGACGCTGACCACGCCGAACTGCCCGGCGGCCGGTGAATTGCCCACCATGGTGGAGAACGCGCTGGCCAGCGTTCCCGGCGTAGGCGTCGTCAATGTCAACCTGGTCTGGGAGCCGGCGTGGACGCCGGATCGGATGAGCGACGAGGCCCGCCTCGTGCTCAACATGTGGTGAGGTTCGTTGCCGAAGCTATCCGGTGTCATCGAGACTGCACTCTATGTCGATGACCTCGACCGCGCCCGCGCGTTCTACACCGATGTGCTCGGTCTTGAGCCTCTGACGAGCGACTCGCGGTTTATGGCCTTCGACATAGGAGGCCGGAGTGTGCTGCTGCTGTTTCGTCGCGGCGCTACGCTTGAGACGGTCCATCTGCCCGGCGGCACCATTCCGCCGCACGACGGCAGCGGCCCGATCCATGCGGCCCTTGCCATCGCCGCAGATGAATTGCCGGCCTGGGAAAAGCGGCTTGGCGAGCACGATGTCGCGATCGAAGGCAGGACCGATTGGCCGCGCGGCGGCAAGAGCATCTATTTCCGCGATCCGGACAATCATTTGCTGGAACTGGTCACACCGGGAGTATGGGCGATCTACTAGGTGTGTGTCGTTCGGAGAAGTTCTAGCCAATTGCGAACATGAGACCTTCACAGCCGGAATTTCGTTGTTATTTTTGAGATGACAGACTTTGCCGCTCTGCATCGTAGGGAGAGAGAGCCGCTGCAATGACCACCATCGCACCAGTTGCCAAGCCGAAGCCGCGGCCCCGCCCGCAGGTCATGAAGCTGACGGACGCCGCGGCAGCGCGGATCACGGAACTGACCAAGCGTGCCGATTCCGAGATCGTCGGCCTTCGCGTCGGCATCAAGAATGGCGGCTGCGCGGGACAGTCCTATACGGTCGAATACGCCCACGAGATCCGGCCGACCGATGAGGTGGTCGAGGACAAGGGCGTGAAGATCCTGGTCGATCCGAAGGCAGTCCTGTTCCTGCTCGGCACCGAGATGGACTACAAGGCCGATAAGATGCAGGCGCAGTTCATCTTCAACAACCCGAACCAGGTTTCCGCCTGCGGCTGCGGCGAGTCGGTTCAGCTGACACCGGCGAAGGTGTAAACCGCTCGCCAAGCACACGGGACCTCATCCGAGGAGGCCGCGCAGCGGCGGTCTCGAAGGATGGCCACGGGTGAGATCGGGGCCTCATGGTTCGAGACGGCGCTGCGCGCCTCCTCACCATGAGGGGTGAGAGCGGGGCTGGGGCCATGATGGACCGCGAATTCCTGATCGACCTGTTTGCCGATTTCGGCCCGGTCACCATCCGCCGCATGTTCTCCGGCTACGGAATCTCTGCCGACGGCACCAACTTCGCGTTATCGCTGCGTGCTGGGCTCTATTTCCGCGCCGACGAAGAGACCATTCCGCGGTTTGAAGCGGAAGGCTCGAAGCCGTTCCAATATCAAACGAGCACCCGGAACGTCACGGTGAACTCCTACTGGCAGTTGCCGGCGCGGCTGTTCGACGATTCGGAAGAACTGGCGCAATGGGCAAGGGCCGCGCTCGCCGCCGCGCAACGCGCCGCATTGCGCAAGCGGCCGAAAGCAAGGAAAGCGGCGAAGAAGGCCTCGGCAAAGAAAGCCAAGAAGACGTCAAATCGTGGGGTGGGCAAAGCGAAGCGTGCCCACCGTTCCAGATAGCGCGTGCGATGGTGGGCACGGCGCAAGTGCGCCTTTGCGCACCCTACGAAGCTACAGCCCGTCATTGCGAGGAGCGCAGCGACGAAGCAATCCATGCCTCCACAAGCGGCGAGATGGATTGCTTCGCTTGCGCTCGCAATGACGGGGGAGAGAGCGTGACAGAACGTTCGCCTACGAAATCGTCACGCAACGCGGCTGCGGATTTCGGCGGTGTATTCGGGGTCGACTTCGCAGACCACGCGGTTGCGGCCGGCGCGCTTGGCGGCATAGAGGCAGGCATCGGCGCGCTCGATCAGCGCATCCGTGTCGTCGCCCGGCTTCAGCAGGGAGACGCCGACCGAGATGGTGACGCGGCCGAGGATCTCGCCGGTGGATTTCTTCTTCAATTCCTTCGCCATCACGGCGCGGCGGATATGGTCGGCCACCGTCAGCGCTTGGCGCAGGCTGGTGTTGGGCAGCACAACCGCGAATTCCTCGCCGCCGTAGCGCGCGGTGATGTCCTGGCCCTTGATGGTCTGCTTCAAGGACATGCCGACCAGCCGCAGCACCTGGTCGCCGGTGAGGTGGCCGTAGGAATCGTTGAACGACTTGAAATGGTCGATGTCGAACATCAGGAGCGACAGCGGCTGGTCATTGGCGATCGCGGTCTGCACGGCCATCTCGATCGAGCGGTCGAAATATTTGCGGTTGCCAAGCCCGGTCAGCGGATCGGTCAGGCTCTCGGCGCGGATCGCCTCCAGGCTGTGCTGGAGATTGCTGATTTCGGTCTTTGACAGCGCCAGGCGATTCTCGAGCGCCTTGTTGGTTTCGCGCATCTCATGCGTCGACTTCACAAGCTGCTCGATGATCGGCTTGAGCTGGTCGCGATTCTTCACGCTCGCGAGCCGTTCGCTGGCGCCGCTCAGGCTTGCATCGTAGCTCGCGGACATGCCGAGCGCGTCCGAGATCAGCGTTACGACATCGTCGATCTCGCCGATGACGCGCGCGCCGACCTTGTCGATGCGATCTGAAGTCTTGATGTGAGAGAGATAGGTCTCGTAGATCTGCTCGAGATCGGCTTCGCTCAGCTTGCCGTTGCGCGCCAGAGTCTCGTTGATGATCTTATTGAGGGGAGCGTTGTATCCGGTCGCGTAGACATACCAGATTTCGTAGTTGCGGGGGACGGCGGTCTGACGAAGCGACCTGATCTGGCCAAGCGCAACCTCGGCAAAAGCCATCGTGCGTTCGTGTTCGTCCAGCAGCTTGACCACTGATCAAGTCCCCAATGCCGAGCCGCGCCGCCCAGCCGCAATGACTAAAAGTATTGTCGCCACGCTAATGGAGGATAATGAACGCCCCGTAAATAGGGGAATCGCACGCCGTGCGCCGACGATTCGGATGGAGGAATCGACGGCACGAAAAAAACGAACCAAGCCAGAGATTAGAGCGTCGGCCTGATCTGAGCCGACGCTGTGCAAAGCGCTAGACGCGGGCCCGCACGGGGCGGAGCAGAAACGCGGGCAGATGCGAGTGATCGGCCGGCTCTGAGTCGACGTCGTGCTGTGTGCGCCGCGGCTCCGCGCGGCCGATCGAAGGCACTCGCGGGCTAGCCGCCTGCGGCTGCGAATTGCCATTGCGGCCATCGCCGTTGCGGCTATCGCGGCCATGACCATGACGCGGCTCGCGTTCGCGCCGCGAGTTGCGGCCGCTGCGCTCGCGCGAACCGTCGCGGCGCCGTGCCTCACGCGGCTGCTCGTCGGTCTCGCTCTCATCCGATTGAACCGAGAAGTCGCCTTCAGCACGCGGGATCGGCTGGCCGATCAGCTTCTCGATCGCCGCGACCGACTTGGTGTCGAGCGGCGTGACGATCGAGATTGCGGTACCGGTGCGGCCCGCGCGGCCGGTGCGGCCGATGCGGTGAACGTAGTCGTCGGGATGATGGGGGACGTCGAAGTTGAAGACGTGGCTGACGGCGGGGATGTCGAGGCCGCGGGCGGCGACATCGGAGGCGACCAGGAGCGGCAGCTCGCCCTTGCGGAATTGATCGAGCGCCGCCATGCGGGCGGCCTGATCCATGTCGCCGTGCAGTGCGCCGACGCTGAAGCCATGCTTCTGCAGCGACTTGTGAAGAATGGCGACTTCGCGCTTGCGATTGCAGAAGATAATCGCGTTGTTGAGGTCCTTGGCCTCGCGCAGCAGGCGGCGGAGGATTTCGCGCTTCTGGTGCGGCTCGCGCCCTGCGGGCACCTGCGACTGCGTGACGGTGACGGCGGTGGTGGCGGGCTTGGAGACTTCGACCTTCACGGGGTTGTGGAGGAAAGCCTCGGTGATGCGCCGGATCTCCGGCGGCATGGTGGCGGTGAAGAACAGCGTCTGACGGGTGAAGGGCACCAGTTTGCAGATGCGCTCGATATCGGGGATGAAGCCCATGTCCAGCATGCGGTCCGCTTCATCGATCACGAGCAGCTCGACGCCGGTGAGCAATAATCCGCCGCGCTCGGTGTGGTCGAGCAACCGGCCGGGGGTCGCGATCAGGACGTCGACGCCACGGGTCAATTTGCTGTCCTGGTCGCCGAACGAGACGCCGCCGATCAGGAGCGCCACGTTGAGTTTCTGTCCGGCCCCATAGCGGTCGAAGTTTTCCTTCACCTGGGCGGCGAGCTCGCGTGTCGGCTCGAGGATCAGGGTCCGTGGCATTCGTGCCCGGGCCCGGCCTTTCTCGAGGATGGTGAGCATCGGAAGCACGAAGGCGGCGGTCTTGCCGGTGCCGGTCTGGGCGATGCCGAGGACATCGCGGCGGGCGAGAACGTGGGGAATCGCCTGTTCCTGGATGGGCGTGGGATTGGTGTATCCGGTGGCCGCTACGGCGGCCAAGACCTTGTCGGAAAGGCCAAGATTGGAAAAAGACATTGAGCCTCTTGTCGACACCGCCGTTCGGAATCGAGGGTAAAAAGGCTGGTCGCGTTTCGCCCCGAAACGGCGTTGCTTCTCAAAAAAGCTCGGGGGCTCTGACTGACGCTGACGGGCGGCAAACTCAGGGAATCGCGTTTCGATCCAAGGCCGCGTTGCTCGGAACATAGGTTCGAAATCGCCAAAGTCAATCTGGGAACTGCCCAAATGCCCGAAAAAGCTTAATGTTTTCGCACAAATAAGGGGCGAGCTGTCATTTGCCCGTCAAATGGCGGAGCGGTACTGGCCGAACGCGAAAGCTCGTACACTGAACCGGTTGGGGCGGTGTACCGACTATGGCATCGACGGTCGCGCGTTGGGGGCGCTTGGTGAGACGGGGCAGAGAATGGCTGGCTTTCTTTCGAGAGTTCTGATGGTCGCGGGCATTACCCTGGCATCGGCAACTCTCGCCGCGCCCGCGCAGGCTGAAAAGCGCGTCGCGCTGGTCGTCGGCAACAATGACTACAAAAACGTCCCCAAGTTGCAGAAGGCGGTGAATGACGCCCGCACCATGGCGGACACGCTGAAGCAACTCGGCTTCTCCGTCATGATCGCTGAGAATCAGAACCGCCAGCAATTCTCCGAGACGCTGCTCGCCTTCGACAAGGCGATCGAACCCGGCGACACCGCGTTCTTCTTTTACGCCGGCCATGGCTTCGAGATTGCCGGCCAGAACTTCCTGCTGCCGACCGACGTGCCGGCGGCGACCGAGGGCCAGGAAGAACTGGTGCGCGACGCATCTGTTCTCGCCGATCGCATCGTCGAGCGCCTGCAGAACAAGAGGGCGCGCACCTCGATCCTGGTGTTCGATGCTTGCCGCAACAATCCGTTCGAGCGGCCGGGAACGCGCGCGGTCGCCGGCGGTGGCGGGCTGGCGCCGATGACGCAGTTGCCGGAGGGCGTATTCTCGGTGTTCTCGGCCGGCCCGCGCCAGACCGCCCTCGATCGGCTGTCGAACGACGATACCAATCCCAATTCGGTGTTCACCCGTACCTTTGCCAAGCAGTTGCTGCAGCCCGGCAAGAATCTGGTCCAGGTCGCCCAGCAAACCCGGCGCCTGGTCAGCGAGGCGGCCGAGACCATCAGGCACAAGCAGATCCCTGTTTATTTCGACCAGATGGTGGATGACGTGTTCCTGAACGGCATGACGAAAGCGCAGGACGTGGCGGGAGCTGCCGAGGGACCGCAGAAGCTTGCAGCATTGCCGCCGGTCTCGGTGCCGCGCGTCCCGAAGGACGATTCCGTCAACGCGCCGATCGCAAGTTTCTCCCGCCATAATGGCGGCTGGACGGTGGTGTTCTCGATCGCGGACCCTGCGCTCGGAATCTCCTGGCGGATGGGCGACGGCGGCGATTTCCGCGAGACCGGATTCATCGACGCGCTTGATCCGCGCACGCGCAAACGGATGCCCAATCCGTCGATCGAACTGGCAGCCGATGCGCCGGCCGGCACCATCCAGGTCCGCTATGTCGATGCGGCCGGGGAGATGCAAGGGCCGTTTCCGATCTGGTTCGACCCCGAAGCGGCATTGATCCGCGACCAGCGCAAGATCCTCGACATGACTGCGACGAGCTGGCTGTCGTTCCGCGAGTTCAACGGGCTCCTGGTCTATTACACCCATCTGATGTCCTACCGCTGCGCGATCCGCGAGGCGCGTATCGGTATGGACAGCGCAGTGCCGGACAAGGTGCTGAAGATGCCGCCATGCGATCCGCGCGACCCCAGCGTGATCCCGCATGAGGCGCAGCCCTATCTAAAGCTTGCGCCGCAGACCAAGTCGGTCTCGGTGGAACTGACCTATCGCGACGGCAGCGTATCGGAGATCAAGATGTTCCGGCGCTAGTCGTCTGATTGGCGCTATAATTCAAGCCGGGTCTCGACGAGGGCATCATGAGCGCAGGCGTATCGCAGCATCCATCAGCGCGCAGGATGAAAGTGCGCTGCTGCATCGTCGGCGGCGGGCCGGCGGGCATGATGCTTGGCTACCTCCTGGGCCGCGCCGGCGTCGATGTGGTGGTGCTGGAGAAGCATGCCGACTTCTTCCGCGACTTTCGCGGCGACACCGTGCATCCCTCGACCTTGCAGGTGATGGACGAACTCGGGCTGATCGACGGCTTCCTCAAGCTACCGCACCAGGAATTGCAGAAGCTCGAAGGGATGTTCGGCGGCACCAAGGTCCGGATCGCCGATCTCTCCCGCACGGACGCAAAATACCCGTTCATTGCTTTCATGCCGCAATGGGACTTTCTCAACTTCCTGCGCGAGAGCGGCAAGCGTTTCGCTTCACTGCAAGTGCTGATGAGCACGGAGGCGACCGATCTGATCCGCAATGGCGAAGCGGTTGCCGGCGTGAGGGCCAAGACGCCAGAGGGCGCGCTCGACATCGAGGCCGATCTGACGATTGCCTGCGATGGCCGTCACTCGACTGTGCGCGAGCGCGCCGGACTTGCGGTCGAGGAGATCGGCGCGCCCATGGACGTGTTGTGGTTTCGCATCGGGCGGCGGCCGGACGAAAACGAGAACCTGTTCGCGCGGGTCGAGCCCGGCAAGATGATGGTCACGTTCAACCGCGGCGATTACTGGCAATGCGCCTATGTGATCGCCAAGGGACAATACGACGCGGTGAAGGCGAGGGGACTTCCGGCGCTGCTGGATGACGTGGTGCGGCTGGCGCCGATCCTGAAGTCCGGCATTTCCGATGTCAAAAGCTGGGACGACGTGAAGCTCCTGACGGTTGCGATTAACAGGCTGAAGCGCTGGACGCTGCCGGGGCTGCTGTGCATCGGCGACGCCGCGCATGCGATGTCGCCGGTCGGCGGCGTCGGCGTCAACCTGGCGGTGCAGGATGCGGTCGCGACCGCCAATCTGCTGGCGGCAAAGCTTGCGGGCGGCTGTCCGACCGAGGATGAACTCGACGCGGTGCGCAAGCGGCGCGAGTTTCCGATGAAGATGACACAGACGATGCAGACCATCGTGCAGAACAAGATCATCAGCACGGCGCTGGGACCCGCCAATCAGCCGATCAAGGTTCCACTGGTGGTGCGGCTGGTCACGGCGATGCCCTTGCTGCAGGGCATCACCGCGCGCTTCGTCGGGATCGGCGTGCGTCCCGAACATGTGCAGTCGCCCGCGCTCTCCTGAATCAGCCCATGATCGAATAGCCGCCGTCGACGGGGATGGCGGTGCCGGTGATGAAATCGGAAGCCGGCGACGCGAGGAACACCGCGATCCCCGAGAGATCGTCGATATCACCCCAGCGCGCCGCCGGCGTGCGCGCCAGCACCCGCTCATGCAGCCCGGTGATCTCGCTGCGGCCGCGCCGGGTCAGGTCGGTATCGATCCAGCCGGGCAGGATCGCGTTGATCTGGATGTTATCGGCCGCCCAGGCGCAGGCACAGGATCGCGTGAACTGCACGATGCCGCCTTTGCTCGCGGCATAGGCCGGCGTGAAGCTGGCGCCGAAGATCGACATCATCGAGCCGATATTGATGATCTTGCCACCGCCGGCTTCTTTCATCGCCGGATGGACCGCCTGCGAGCATAGGAAGGCGCTGGTGAGGTTGGTCGCGATCACGCTGTCCCATTCGCCGATATCGAGCTCGTGCGGCGGCTTGCGGATATTGATGCCGGCGTTGTTGACGAGGATATCGATTCGCCCGAACTCGGCTTTGACGCGCGCCACCATGTCGGCGACGGCTTTGCTGTCGGTGACATCGGTGGCGATCGCAACGGCCGTGCCGCCGCGCTGCTTAAGTTCGGCGACCGCGGCTGCCGACTTCCCTTCGTTGCGGCCGACGACGGCAATCGCAGCGCCGGCATCCGCCAGCCCGCGCGCCATCCCAAGCCCGATTCCACCATTGCCGCCGGTGACGATCGCAACCTTGCCAGTAAGGTCGAAGAGGGGCGTTCCCATTGTTGTTTTCCGCTTCTGTTGTCGAGATTGAGGGAAGATGCCGACTGAGGCGAGGCTTTGCCAACCCCGGATGTCGCAGACGTGCCAGTCTTGCAACGAACCCCAGGCGCAAACGCAAAAAAGCCCCGGACGATGCCGGGGCTTCTGCCTGCCAGTTCAGCAGAGATCAGTACTTGGCGACGACCGGAGTGCCCCAGTTGAAGCGGTAGACGATCGAGGTGCTGATGGTCTGCACCCAGGGCTTGAAGGTGGTCGAAATTCCCGTCGGCGTGCCATCAAGGAACGACGAGGGCAGAGAGATGCGGTCGTAGAACGCGGAGCGATATTCGGTCTTCATGAACCAGCCAGGCGCGCTGATGCCGAAGATATCGAGGTTGTTCTCAACGCCACCACCGACGAACCAGCCGTCACGACGGAACGAAGGAGTGGTCGCACCGACCGGGTTTCCGGCGAGATCGGAAAGGGTCGTACCCGACCATTCCGAACCCGAATAGCCGCCGTTGACGTAGGAGTAGACATTCGGCGCAACCAGATAGCCGAGGCGCACACCGGCCGCATAGCTGGTCCGAAGCTTCACACGCCCCTCGACCTGGTCAATCGGGTCGGTCAACGAACCACGAAGGCTGCCGAACTGGCCGTCGGCGAACACGCCAGCAACCCACCGGCCGTTGAACTGCCAATCGTAGCCGATACCAACGGTACCGAACCAGCCGTCGCCGCCGAGCCGGGTGTCGCGCGACAGCGGAATCGCGCCAACGGTGGTTTGAACGTTGCTGTCAGCATCCCACAGACCACCGCCGCCACCGCCGAAGACATAGAAGCCGGTCCAATTATAGACGGGCGCCACCGGCGGCGGCGCCTTCGTATACGGCCGAGCGCCAAGATCAGCCGCCGAGGCCGACCCCGTCAGTGCTGCAACCGCCGCCAGAGCGAGCGCCAATTTCTTCATGTTCAAATCCCCAACTTGCATGACGAGCGCCTGACGGCTGCGTCGATTCCATTTCGTAGCTGCACAAACTATAGCTATTTCAACCAGGAATGCTGTTGCGGGACAGGCACACTTGCCTGAAAACGCTCCGGTTCGTCTTCGGCCCGGAGCGGTGCGCGTGCCGCGGCAGGATAAAAATCTGTCGCGTTTACAGAGGGTTATCCTGGAAAGCGATGATTAGACGTCAAGCAGGTCGTCGCTGGCAAATTCAGCCTTGTCGGAAATGAAGGCGAACCGCGCCTCGGCCTTGGTGCCCATCAATCGCTCAACCGAATCGGCGGTGCCCTCGCGGTCATCGGCAAGCAGAACGACCCGCAGCAGGGTGCGCTTGGCCGGGTCCATCGTGGTTTCCTTGAGCTGCGCCGGCATCATCTCGCCGAGGCCTTTGAAGCGGTTGACCTCGACCTTGGCGTTGGCATTGAACTCACTTTTGATCAGCGCGTCCTTGTGCGCGTCATCGCGGGCATAGACCGATTTGGAGCCGTGCGTGAGCTTGTAGAGCGGCGGTACCGCCAGATAGAGGTGCCCTTCGTCGATCAGCCGCGGCATCTGGCGGTAAAAGAAGGTGATCAGCAGCGACGCGATATGGGCGCCGTCGACGTCGGCGTCGGTCATGATGACGATGCGCTGATACCGAAGATCCTCTTCGCGATAATGCGCACCGGTGCCACAGCCGATCGCCTGCACAAGGTCGCTGAGCTGGACATTGCCCATCAGCTTGTCCTTGCCGGCAGAAGCGACGTTGAGGATTTTGCCGCGCAGCGGCAGCACGGCCTGCGTCTTGCGATCGCGCGCCTGCTTGGCGCTGCCGCCGGCCGAGTCGCCCTCGACGATGAAGAGTTCGGAACCTGCAAGTCCGGCGTCGGTACAATCGGCGAGCTTGCCGGGCAGGCGAGCCTTTTTGCCGGCGGTCTTGCGTGCAACCTCTTTCTCCTGGCGGCGGCGCAGCCGTTCCTCGGCGCGTTCGACCACGAAATCGAGCAGCCTGTTGGCCTGCACCGGATTGCCCGACAGCCAGTGATCGAACGGATCCTTGATGGCCTGCTCGACGATGCGCTGGGCCTCCGCCGTGGCCAGCCGGTCCTTGGTCTGGCCCTGGAACTCCGGCTCGCGCACGAACACGCTGAGCATCACCGCGGCGCCGACCATGACGTCTTCCGAGGTGACCGATGCAGCCCGCTTGCCCTGGCCGACGCGCTCGGCGTGATCCTTCAGGCCGCGCAGCAGCGCGCTCCGCATGCCGGATTCATGGGTGCCGCCATCGGGGGTCGGAACGGTGTTGCAGTAGGAGGACAGGAAGCCGTCGGCGTCCGCCGTCCAGGCCACCGCCCATTCGCAGGCGCCGTGGGCGCCGTTGCGGCCCGACTTGCCGGAGAAGATGTCCGGATGCACCAGCGTGTCGGCATGGATCGCGGCGGCGAGGTAATCCTTCAGGCCGCCGGGGAAGTGGAAGGTTGCCTCCGTCGGCACATCCTCGACGCCCTTCAGGAGTTCCTGGTCGCAATGCCAACGGATCTCGACGCCGCCGAACAGATACGCTTTGGAGCGCGTCATCTTGAACAGGCGCTGCGGTTTGAATGTGGCCTTGGCGCCAAAGATGTCGGTATCGGGCTTGAAGCGGATGCGCGTGCCGCGGCGGTTGCTGACCTTGCCGAGGTCTTCGAGCTTGCCCTTCGGATGGCCGCGCTCGAACGTCATGCGGTGGAGCTTCTGGCCGCGCGCCACCTCGACCTCAAGCCGCGAGGAGAGGGCGTTGACCACGGAAACGCCGACGCCGTGCAGGCCGCCCGAGGTCTCGTAGACCTTGGAGTCGAACTTGCCGCCCGAATGCAGCGTGCACATGATGACTTCGAGCGCGGATTTCTTCGGGAATTTCGGGTGCGGATCGATCGGAATGCCGCGGCCGTTGTCGGTGACTGTCAGGAAACCGTCCGCGGTCAACTCCACCTCGATGAAGGTGGCGTGCCCCGCCAGCGCCTCGTCCATGGAGTTGTCGATGATTTCGGCGAACAGATGGTGGAGCGCCTTTTCGTCGGTGCCGCCGATATACATGCCGGGCCGCCGGCGGACCGGTTCCAGCCCTTCGAGCACCTCGATATCAGCAGCGGTATAGTCAGCCTCAGCGGAACCCGACCGCGCAGCGACCTTCAGCGGCGCCCGGCCCTTGGGTTCGGCACCGGCGAACAGGTCGTCATTGGATTTGGTTTTTGCAGCGGGTTTCAGTGATTTGGACATGGCTCTTCATAGATTGCACAAACAGCGCGCAGCGAATCAGTCACTCTGACTATGACACGGATAGGCTTAAAAAGTGACCGCCGGGCAGCGGCAATCGATGCCTCGCCCGGCGGTCACCGAATAGATAGGGACTCTCGATCAGGCGCGCGAGGTGCGGAACACGATCAGGGCAAACAGGGCCATGGAGCCGACCACCAGCAATGAGCCCACGACCGGAGCGATCTCGAAAGAGGATCCCTTAAGGAGCACGACGGCTACGCCTGCGGGGAACAGGATCGCGCCCAGAATGTGCATCCAGCCCTGGATCCGGGCCAGCATCGTCGCCCCCGCGGCCGGAATCAGGTGGTAATAGAGCCCAAACAGGAACAAAAGCACGCCGCCGACGAGATTGAGATGGGCATGCGCCGGCGCCAAAGTGAAGTTTTGCTGGATACCCATAGCGATGCCGCCCAGCATTCCGAGCAGCAGAACGACAGCACTCACGCACATCATCAACGATCCAATCATCAAAAACCCTCATCTTGTGGGAAAACGCCGCGGCCATGGGGCCGGGAACTGAAATCACGCCCCTTCCTTCGGCTTTGTGACTTGATTGTCACGCAAGGGGCTGGCTTACCTGTCCTTAGGCTATGAGCCCGCAGAAAGGTTCAAGCCACCTGAGCGGGGCGGGGAAGGCGTTCATTATATGGAAGAATTTGCGCGTGCCGTGGCCGATTTCGTGCGCGACCACCAGGCTTGGGCCGCGCCAATCGTGCTCGTGCTGGCGTTCGGGGAGTCGCTCGCCTTTGTTTCGTTGCTGATCCCAGCCTGGGGTGCGCTTGTCGCGATCGGTGCGCTGATCGGGGTGAGCGGTATTAGTTTCTGGCCGGTCTGGATCGCCGGCGGCATCGGCGCGGCGCTCGGCGACTGGGTCTCCTATTGGTTCGGCTACCGCTACAAGGAAAAGGTCGCGCAGATGTGGCCGCTATCGCGCTACCCGGAGATCCTGCCGCGCGGGGAAGCCTTCGTACGCAAATGGGGCGTGCCCAGCATCTTCATTGGCCGCTTCTTTGGACCCTTGCGCGCCTCGGTTCCGCTCGCGGCCGGTATCTTCGAGATGTCATATTGGCCATTCCAGATCGCCAATTTCATCTCCGCGCTGGTGTGGTCGGCGGTGCTGCTGCTGTTCGGGGACGTGATGGCGCGCATCGCCGAGTGGTTGTGGCGAACGGTGTGAGACGTGGAATAAGCGCCTCAGGCGGGGGTTAGCTCCGTCGATACTGGGCGCTCCATTTTCCGGTAGATTGGGTCCTTGCAGGAAGCCAACGCGGAAATACCGCGATCATCGTTTCAGTGGGAGAGCATCATGGAAATCACACGTCGTCACGCCCTCGCGGGCGCAGCCGCTATTGCTGCCGCGCCACTGTTGCCGAACGTTTCCGCACAGGCCGCGGCGCCACTCGCGGACAAACAGGCGCCGAGCTTCTACCGCTACAAGGTCGGTGACATCCAGGTCACCGTGGTGTCCGACGGCAAGAACGTCTTCAAGCTGGAAGACTCCTTCATCACCAATGCGAAGAAGGAGGAAGTGAACGCGGCACTGGAAAAGGCGTTCCTGCCACGTGACGTCTTCACGATCCATTTCGCCCCGCTCGTGATCAACAGCGGCGGCAAGCTCATCGTTCTCGACACCGGCAACGGCCCTACTGCCAAGGTCAACAGCAAGGGCGCCAACGGATTGTTCATCGACAACATGACGGCTGCGGGATTCGATCCCAAGGCGGTCGACATGGTCGTGATCTCCCACTTCCACGGCGATCATGTGAATGGCCTCTTGACGGCGGACGGCACGCCGGCGTTTCCGAACGCCGAGGTGCTGGTGCCTGCGGTGGAATGGAAGTTCTGGATGGACGATGGCGAGATGAGCCGCGCTCCGGCCGGTCGCATGCAGGGTCTTTTCAAGAACAACCGCAGCATCTTCGAGGCGAGCCTTCAGAAGAAGGTGACGCCCTACGAATGGAGCAAGGAGGTCGCGCCGGGACTGCTCGCGGTCGAGACCGCTGGCCACACTCCGGGCCACACCTCCTACGTGTTGTCGTCCGGCTCGGGGAAGGTGTTCATCCAGTCCGACGTCACCAACAATCCGAATCCGTTCGCGACCAATCCGGGCTGGCACGCCTTCTTCGATCAGGACGCCGACATGGCCGAGAAGACCCGTCGCCGGGTCTACGACATGGTGGCCGCCGAGAAGCTGCAATTGCAGGGCTTCCACTATCCGTTCCCCGGCCTTGCCAATATCGAGAAGGACGGCAATGGCTACCGGGTGATCCCGGCGCCGTGGAATCCGGTGATCTGAATTGGTCCCACGCTCGTCATTCCGGGGCGCGCGCCTTTAGCGCGCGAACCTGGAAGCTTGAGGTTGTGGCGCGCGATTCCGGGTTGGACGCTACCGCGTCGCCCCGGAATGACGGCGTTGCGCCTTGACGATCAGGCTCCGCACCCCTATAGGCTCACGCATGATCCACGTTGCGACCAATTCCATCGCCCGTCGCCGCCGCGCTTGCGCGGTATGGGCGGTCGTCTGCGTTTAAGATCATCGCCTCTGCCGCCGGATCATCTCCCGCGGCATCTTTCCCAAGAAAAGCAACGCGGTCGATCTGGCGGCTCCTAGCCACCTCCGGAGTTCGACATGTATACGCCACCGCCGTTCAAGCCCGACCGCGCCGCAAGTCTCGCCTTTGCGGAAGCGCGCGGGTTCGGCCTTGTCTGCGCCTGGGACGGCGCCAAGCCGATCGCTTCGCCGCTGCCGTTCTATCTGTCCTATGCTGCCGACGGGACGCCGCGCGCGGTGTTTCATCTTGCCCGTCACAATCCGCTGATAAAGCTTGCGGGGACTTCGTCCTGGCTGCTGGCCGTCACTGGATCGGATGCCTATGTGTCGGCGGATTGGTACGTCTCGCGGGATCAGGTGCCGACCTGGCTCTATCAGGCTGTGCACCTGAGCGGTCCGGTGCGGCCGCTATCGGATGATGAGCTTGCGGTGCAGATCGATACCCTCAGCGCCAAGTTCGAGAACAGGCTGTTGCCGAAGAAGCCGTGGACGTCGGCGAAGATGACTGCCGGGCGGCTGGAGGCGATGAAGAAGGCAATCGTGGGCCTTGAGATGACGGTTGAAGAGGTCGAGGGTAGCTTCAAGCTCAACCAGCACAAATCCGAAACCGACTATGCAGCGGTGGCGGGCGCGCTCGCCTCGCAGACCGATGCCGGCGCGCAGCAGATTGCGCATCTGATGCGGGAAGCGCGGCCGCAAGCCTTTGCAAATGAACCGAACACGCTCGAAAGGACCGAGCCATGAGCCTCTCTGACGTCAAGCCATCTCCGACCGTCGGCAGCTCCGCAAAGGCCGCCGTCTTCGTCGACGGTGCCAGTGGAACAACGGGCCTCGGCATCAATGAGCGGCTTCGGCTGCAGAACGACGTGGTGGTGAAGAGCATTGCCGAAGAAAAGCGCAAGGACGCAGGTGCCAAGCGCGCGCTGATGGAGGAGGTGGATCTGGTGATCCTCTGCCTGCCGGACGATGCCGCGAAGGAGACCGTAGCGCTGATCGACAGTATGGGCACAGCGGCCCCCCGCGTGCTCGACGCGTCGACGGCGTTCCGCGTCGCCAGCGACTGGGCGTACGGCTTTCCGGAGCTCGCCCCGGATCAGGCGGACAAGATCCGCACCGCCCGGAAGGTCTCCAACCCCGGCTGCTATCCGACTGGCGCGATCGCGCTGCTCCGCCCGCTGGTGGATGCTGGCGTCCTGCCGGCGGACTATCCGATCACCGTCAACGCCGTCAGCGGCTATTCCGGCGGCGGAAAGTCGATGATCGCAAGCTTCGAGGATGGCACCGCGCCAGCCTTCGAACTTTATGGTCTCGGCTTCGAGCACAAGCACGTGCCGGAGATGCAGCTCTACTCGCGGCTGACGCGCCGGCCGATCTTTGTGCCGTCGGTGGGCAACTACCGGCAGGGTATGCTGGTGTCAGTGCCGTTGCAGCTCGAGACGCTGCCGGGCAACCCTGGCGCGGCCGACCTTCACGACGCGCTGGCGAAACGCTACGCCGGAAGCCGCTATGTCTCGGTCATGCCGCTTGAGAACGAGGCTGCCAAGAGCGGGCGGATCGAGCCCGAGGCGCTGAACGAGACCAACAGGCTCGAACTGTATGTCTTTGCCAGCGACAAGCACCATCAGGCAGTGCTAGTCGCGCGCCTAGACAACCTGGGTAAAGGTGCCTCGGGCGCGGCGGTGCAAAACATGCGGCTGATGCTGGGGCTCGCTGAGGCCTAAGCCTGAAGCGGGCGGTACTGTTTCTGTCAGCGTGACCGCGTTGCGCACAGCGATGCGGTCACGATTCTGCCGGAGCGACATTGGACGATCGGCACAATAGGGACGCGCTCAAAGGCTCACCAGAAAACTGGATGAAGTCAGTTGCCGCAGATGAGGGCGCGCGCCCGCGATCCGATGGCTGGCGCACAGGGCGCATCCTGTCTGCGTACGCTTTTTGCGAACACAATGCGCAAAAAATGATGCTCGTACGCAACGCTTTGCGGTGCAAGACTTCCTATTGCCTTGCAATCCAGTGGTCGCCGAGCGCTCCGCAAACACGGAGATGAAGCTGGCTCGCAGGCTCAGCTCGCCATTGTGGTGACGACGATGGCTACCCGACGGTCGGCTGAATCATTTCCAGTCCAAAGGGGCAGGCATGCGGACCGCTACACTCATGAAACAGTGTCTTGCTATCTGTGCGATGGCCTTGTCGGTCATGGGTTCGCCAGCCCAGGCGCTCGATAAGGTTGTTTACGGCCTAAACTGGGTGCCACAAGGGGAGCACTGTGGGTTCTTCCAGGCCCAGGCCAAGGGCTACTACAAGGACGCAGGCCTCGACGTCGAACTTCGTCCCGGCAATCCAAACGTCAATATGCCCCTCATGGTCGCTGCCGGCGAAATCGACATGGGCATGGGGTCGAGTTTCACAACGCTCAATCTGGTCAATCGGGGCGTTAAGGCCCGTACGGTCGCGGCATTTTTCCAGAAGGACCCGCAGACGCTGGTGGCTCATGCAGGCCAGGGCGTTTCCACCCTGCAGGACGTGAAGGACCGGCGGATCATGATCGGCCAGTTCTCACGAAACGAATTCTGGCAATTCCTCAAAGCCAAGTTCGGCTTCTCGGATGATCAACTGGCGGCCTACAGCTATTCGGCTGCGCCGTTTCTTGCCGATCCCAAGGCCGTGCAGCAAGGCTATATCACCGAAGACGCCTTGCTGCTCGGCAAGGCCTTGCCTGCACCGCCCGTATCGATCCTGCTTGCCGACTATGGCTACGACAATTATGCGACCACGATCTTCGCTACCGACGCCTATATTGAAGGTCATTCCAACACCGTTCAGGCCTTCGTCGATGCAACCCGAAAGGGGTTCGAAGAATGTATGACGGGTGACGCCACACCGGCCATGAAAGCTATCCTCGCCGTCAATCCAACCGGGGGAGAGGAACTGTTCCGCTTCAAGCTCGATCAGATGCGCAAGCGCGGGCTTGTCCTTGGGGGCGATGCCGACAGGCTGGGGATTGGCGCCATGACGGACGAACGCTGGACCCGCTTCTTCGACACGCTCGCCGCGGCAGGAGTCTATCCGAGAACGCTCGACGTGAGATCCGCCTACACGCTGCGATTCAGCAACACCAAATGACCGTTCGACCACCTGATGTGTTTGCCGAGAGATTTCGATGCCTCAGATGACTCTTCCCATCGTCGATATAGCCCCCTTCGTCCACGGTGACGCTGCGGCCCGCCAGAAGGTCGGACTGGCGTTTGGTCATGCGTTCGAAAGTATCGGTTTCGCCGTTGTGGTCGGGCACGGGGTGCCCGAACAGCTCGCGAGCGACACCTATGGTGCGGTGAAGGGCTATTTCGCGCAGCCCATGGCGACGAAGCTGCAGAATGCGGCACCCGAGAAGACCAAGGGGCGCGGCTATCTGCCGATCGGAATCGAGAGTGTCGCCAAGACCCTGTCGGGCGAAACGCCGCCTGACCTGTGCGAGGCGCTGGTGTTTGCGGCTCCGCACCGGGAAGCCCACAGCGGCCGGCCGAATATATGGCCCGCCAGTCCGGTCGGGCTTCGAGACTTGGTTGAAGCCTGGTCGGCCGAGATTATGACGCTCGCCGCTCATCTCACGCGTCTTTCGGCGTTGGCCCTCGATCTGCCAGAAGACTATTTCGCGTCCTCGTATGCCGATCCATCGATCACGCTGCGCTTTGTGCATTATCCCGATCAGCCGCAACCGCCTGCGCCGGGTCAATTGCGCTATGGCGCCCATCATGACTACGGTGGCCTGACCATCCTGCGGCAGGACGAGGCGCCGGGCGGTCTCGAGGTCTGTGATCGCGACGGGACATGGAGCGAGGTTGGCGTCGTCCCGAACTCCTTCGTGATCAATGTCGGCGATCTGATGTCGCGATGGACCAATGGCCGCTGGCGCTCGACGCTGCATCGGGTATCCAACCCCGATCGCAGCCTCACAGGCTCGACCGCGCGCCTGTCCATGGTGGCCTTCACGGGACCGAACGAGTCGGCCGAAGTCGCCTGCCTCCCGACTTGCGTCGATGCGGAGCATCCCGCGCTGTACGAGCCCGTGTTGGCTGGCGACTACATTCGCGCCAAGCTGACGGCATCCATGGATTTGAGCATGAAGCCCGAGGCCAGGCCACAGCCGTGAAGCACTGTAATCAGAACGCCCTGAATATCGCCACCGCGAGTACGGCCTGCGCCAGGAAGCCGATGACGAAGGCGAGGGTGCGGAACACCGGCAGGCCGAGCGTATAGACGATCAGGTGCGCGACGCGGGACCAGAAATAGACGGCGCAAGCGAGCACGGTCCATTTGGTCGAGTAGTCGATTGCGTTGAGGATCAAGACCAGCGGCGCGAAAATAATGAGATTCTCGACCGCGTTGTCATGCGCGAACATCAGCCGGTTCGCCCAGTCGGCGTGAGGCTTGTCGTTGCGCGACGGATTGGCCATCGCGCCGGCGAGGCCGCGGACCTGGCAGCGGTTGATGGCATAGGGAATCCACAATATTCCGGTCAGGATTACCGTCAGCGTCAGCCAGAACAGTTCGCGCGTCATTGGTTTCCCCTCGGTTGAGCTGCGTCCCGTCTGGAGCGTGATGGTTTTTCTGCTCCGATGGACGCTTGATTATACCGAAGCGGCGCGCCTCGCGCTATGCGCGCACCCGGACATAGCTGCCGGGAGCTTCTTCGATTGGTGGCAGTGCCTCCGAGCCGACCGCGCGCGCAGGCACTGTCTCGGCATCGATGCTTTCCAGCCATTCGCGCCAATCGGGCCACCACGATCCCTTGTGCTCCTTGGCGCTCTTCAGCCAGTCGGAAAGCTTGGCGTCCTTGATGTTGTCGTTGGTCCAGTACTGGTACTTGTTGGCCGCAGGCGGGTTGACCACGCCGGCGATATGGCCGGAGCCGGACAGCACATATTTCACCGGCCCGCCGAAGAATTGCGATCCGTACAGCACCGACTCGGCCGGCGCGATGTGATCCTCGCGGGTCGCGAGGTTGTAGACCGGCACCTTCACTTTGGAGAGATCGAGCAGCGTGTTGTCCAGCACCATGGTGCCGGAGGAAAGCCGGTTCTCCAGATAGCAGTTGCGCAGGTAATAGGAATGGTTCGCCGCCGGCATCCGCGTCGCGTCGGAGTTCCAGTGCAGCAGGTCGAACGAGGAGGGCGGCTGCCCCTTCAGGTAGTTGCTGACGACATAATTCCAGATCAGGTCATTCGAGCGCAGCATGTTGAAGGCCATCGCCATCTTGCTGCCCTCGAGCACGCCACGCTGCTCCATGTCGCGCTCGAGCGCGGAAATCTGGTCCTCGTCGACGAACACCAGGAGGTCGCCGGCATGGGTGAAGTCGACCTGAGAGGCGAAGAACGTGGCCGAGGTGACGCGCACCCGGCGCTTCTCGGCGAGCCAGGCGAGCGTCGCGGCAAGGAGGGTGCCGCCGACGCAATAGCCGACGGTGTGAACCTTCATCTCGCCAGTCACCTTCTCGATGACATCCATCGCGGTCAGCGGTCCTTCGGTCATGTAGTCGGAAAAGGTCTTCTTGCCGAGATCGCGATCGGGATTGACCCAGGAGATCACGAACACGGTCAGTCCCTGGTCGACGCACCATTTGATGAAGGACTTCTCGGGCCTGAGATCGAGGATGTAGTACTTGTTGATCCATGGCGGCACGATCAGGAGCGGCGTGCGCAGCACCGTCTCCGTGGTCGGCGAGTACTGGATCAACTGCATCAACTCGTTTTGATAGATCACCTTGCCTGGCGTGGTTGCCATGTTGACGCCGACCGCGAGGTTGGTCGGGTCGGACTGGCGGATCCGCAGCGTGCCGTGGCCGGCCTCGATGTCCTCCGCCAGCATCTTCATGCCGCGAACGAGGTTGTCGCCGTTCGTCTCCATCGTGGTGCGCAGCACTTCCGGATTGGTCAAAACGAAATTCGACGGCGCCAGGGCGTTGGTGATCTGCTGGACGTAGAACTCGGCCTTCTTGCGGGTGTGCGGGTCGATGCCCTCGGCGTTGCGCACCAGCTCCTGCGCCCATTGCGTGGTGAGCAGATAGAGCTGCAGGATGAAGTCGAAGAACTGGTTCGACCGCCATTCCGGGTCGGCGAAGCGCTTGTCGCGCGGTGGGGGGTCAATCGCGGCCTTGGCTTCCTGGCCGGCCATGCGGCGGGCGGCTGAGCCGAACAGGTCGAGATAGGCCTTGCCAAGCTTGGTCTGCAGGTCAGCGGCCCGATCCTGGTCCGAGAGCCAGTATTCGGCGACCGCGGTGAAGGTCTTGATCACCTCCGCAAACTCGCCTCCCGCCTTGTCCTTGATGTCAGCGTTTTCGCGCGGCTTCAGATAGGCCGCAAGCGCCTGGCCGGAGCTCTCCAGCGCACGCGCAATGTTCATTGCGAAGGCTTCGCCGTCGAACTTCTTTGTGGCCTGGGTTTCGAGGGTAACGTCGCTCATGCAGTGGACACTATCGCTTCAATTGAGCCGCGTCATCGCGCGGTGCGGCAAGCAAGATGTAGGATTTCTCTAGGTTTTCGCATTGTTGCACTGCGACAAATTCCTCCCAGTTCCGACACATTGAAGCCGCATCAATCGGATTTGTTGTTCACGACTTAATCGTTTCGGGCGACAATGGTTTGAACGGTTAGGGCAGAGCCGAAGCGATTGGACGATTTGTCGCTGCAAAGCTCGTACCAGTGATTGGTTACCGGCAAGTGGGGACTTCCGGACGTATGCGTATCGATCGAATGAAAAGGCTGCTCGCGGTCGGCGCGCTGCTTGCGTCCGCGGTTGCGCTGAGCGGCTGCTCGACGTCGATCGCGGATCTTCCCGGCATCGGGACGCCAGCCGATGCCCCGGCGCGTCCGAAGGAGGCCGGCGGGTATCTTCCGGTGCACGACATGCCGCCGGATCGTGAGGAGGCGCCGATGAAGCCGGCGGAGCAGGCCAAGATCGAGGCCGAGCTGAAGGCCGCGCGCGACCGCCAAGCCACGGCCGCACAAAACGCCGGCAAGTGAAGCGGCAGCAAGCTAATCGCTGGCGCTGCCACCGCTACATGCTAAAAGAACCTCAATTCAACCGCATATCCGGTCGCCGAGCCCAGATTTTGCGTCTGGAAACGCTCTAAGTCATTGATTGGGCGTAATTTCCGGGCCAAACCGGACTTGGTCTCGGCAAACCGCGTAAACGCGCGCGATTCTGCCGTGCCGGTCGTCGGAGCAAAGGTCCCATGGAAGAGTTCTATCGCATTCGCCGTCTGCCGCCTTACGTGTTCGAGAAGGTCAACCAGGCCAAGGCAGCGGCGCGCAATGCCGGGGCCGACATCATCGACATGGGCATGGGCAACCCCGACCTGTCGACGCCGCCCCATGTGCTCGAGAAGTTGAAGGAAACCCTCGGCAAGCCGCGGACCGACCGCTATTCGGCCTCGCGGGGCATCAATGGCCTTCGCAAGGCGCAGGCTGCGTATTACGCGCGGCGATTCGGCGTGAAGCTCAATCCGGACACCCAGGTGGTGGCGACGCTGGGCTCGAAGGAGGGCTTTGCCAATGTGGCGCAGGCGATCACCGCGCCCGGCGACGTCATCCTTTGCCCGAATCCGAGCTATCCGATCCATGCCTTCGGCTTCCTGATGGCGGGCGGGGTGATCCGCTCGGTGCCGTCGGAGCCGACGCCGCAATTCTTCGAGGCGGTGGAACGGGCGATCATCCATTCGATCCCGAAGCCACTCGCGCTCGTGGTCTGCTATCCTTCCAACCCGACGGCTTATGTCGCCGATCTCGATTTCTACAAAGACCTCGTTGCGTTCGCGAAGAAGCACGAGATATTCATCCTCTCGGACCTCGCTTACGCCGAAGTTTATTTCGACGACAACAATCCGCCACCTTCGGTGCTGCAGGTGCCGGGCGCGATGGACGTCACCGTCGAATTCACCTCGATGTCGAAGACCTATTCGATGGCCGGCTGGCGCATGGGCTTTGCGGTCGGCAACGAGCGCATCATCGCGGCTCTGGCGCGGGTGAAATCCTATCTCGATTACGGCGCCTTCACGCCGATCCAGGTGGCCGCGACTGCGGCGCTGAACGGGCCGGACGACTGTATCCGCGAGATGCGCGAGACCTATCGCCGGCGACGCGACACGCTGGTGGAAGCCTTCGGCCGCGCCGGCTGGGACATCCCGCCGCCGCAAGCCTCGATGTTCGCCTGGGCGCCGCTGCCGAAAGCGTTCGAGGATGTCGGCAGCATGCAGTTCGCGACCCTGCTTGTGGAAAAATCCGGCGTGGTGGTGTCGCCCGGCGTTGCCTTCGGCGAGCACGGCGAGGGTTTTGTCCGCATCGCGATGGTGGAAAACGAGCAACGTATTCGGCAGGCCGCGCGCGGTGTGCGCCGCTTCCTTGAAAGCGGCATCGAAACGTTGCACAACGTGGTTCCTCTCGCCAACCGGCGTTAATCTCCTCCGGCAGGTCTGTTTGCAATGGTCGCACCGCTGAAAGTGGGCATAGCGGGGCTCGGCACCGTTGGCGCCGAAGTCGTCCGTCTTATTGAGCAGCAGGGTGCCGCCTTGGCGGCGCGCAGCGGCCGCGGCGTGCGCGTCGTCGCGGTCACCGCGCGTTCGAAGAAGAAACGCGGACTCGATTTGCGCGGCGTCGACTGGGCTGAGAGTCCGCAGGCGCTGGCCGAGGATTCCAATGTCGATTGCTTCGTCGAATTGATGGGGGGCGCCGATGATCCCGCCTTCTCGGCGATCGAGACTGCGCTGAAGGCCGGCAAGTCGGTAGTGACAGCCAACAAGGCGCTGATCGCCAAGCATGGGCTGCGGCTCGCCAAGGCCGCGGAGCAGCATGGCAGCGCACTGAATTACGAGGCCGCGGTCGGCGCGGCCATTCCCGTGATCAAGACGCTGCGCGAGGGGCTCTCCGGCACCAGCGTCAATCGCGTCTACGGCATCCTCAACGGCACCTGCAATTACATCCTGACGCGGATGGAGCATGAGGGACTGTCGTTTGAGGAATGTTTGAAGGACGCGCAGCGGCTCGGTTATGCCGAAGCCAATCCGTCCTTCGACGTCGACGGACACGACACCGCGCAAAAGCTTGCGATCCTGGCGAGCCTCGCCTTCGGCACCAAGGTCGCGCAAACCGCCGTCTATGTCGAAGGCATTTCCTCGATCACGCCCGAAGACCTGCGTGCGGCGGAGGAACTCGGATATCGCGTCAAGCTGCTCGGCGTTGCGGTGCGAACTGCAAAGGGCATCGAGCAGCGCGTGCATCCCACCATGGTGCCGAAATCTTCGTCGATTGCCCAAGTGATGGGCGTCACCAATGCGGTGACGATCGACGGTGAGGGCATTCCGCCGATCACGCTGGTCGGGCCGGGCGCCGGCGGGGCGGCGACCGCGTCCGCCGTCGTTGCCGATATCGCCGACGTCGCGCGCGGCATCCGCGCAACGCCGTTTGGCCGGCCGGTCGACAGCCTGCGCGCGACGACAAAGGCGCCGATGGAGCGCCATGAGGGCGGGTATTACATCCGTCTTCTGGCCCGCGACCACGCCGGCACCGCCGCGACCATCGCAACGCGGCTTGCGGAACAGAAGATTTCGCTGGAATCGATCGTGCAGCGCCACCGCAATGACGGTGATGTTAACGGTTCGGCCAAAAAAGCTTCACCGGTTCCTGTCATTCTGATTACCTACGCGACCAGTGAAGATGCGGTTCACCGGGCGCTCAAGGCCGTGCAGCGCGACAGGGTCATCAGCGGTCGCCCGCAGGTGATCCGAATTGAGAAAAATTAGTGTGCGATAGCGAACGCCTTCTACGTTAGATGATTGAATGCGGGCGAGGGGCCCGAAGGCTGAAGGAGTGCAGAGATGTCGACCCATATTTCCGTCCCGCCACAACTTTTGCTCGAGCGCATTCTCACGCTCGAAATCGTGCGGGTGACGGAGCGGGCGGCGGTGTCGGCCGCGCGGCTGCGCGGCCACGGCCAGGAGAAGGCGGCCGACCAGGCCGCGGTCGACGCGATGCGCCGCGAACTCAACAAATTGCCGATCGAGGGCACCATCGTGATCGGCGAGGGCGAGCGCGACGAGGCGCCGATGCTGTTCATCGGCGAGAAAGTCGGGCTCAATGCCGGGCCGAAGGTCGATATCGCCGTCGATCCGCTGGAAGGCACCACGCTCTGCGCGAAGAACATGCCGGGCGCGATCGCCACGATGGCGATGGCCGATGGCGGCACGCTGCTGCACGCGCCCGACGTCTACATGGAGAAGATCGCGATCGGTCCGGGCTACGACAAGAACGTGATCGAGCTCGACGCGTCGCCGGCCGACAACATCCAGCGGCTCGCCAAGGCCAAGGGCGTGCCGGCATCGGCGATCACGGCGCTGGTGCTCGATCGTCCGCGCCATGCCGACATCATCACGAGCATCCGCTCGACTGGCGCCGCCGTGCGCCTGATCACCGACGGCGACGTGGCCGGCGTGATCCACACCACCAACCCGGACGAGACGGGCGTCGACATCTATATGGGCACCGGCGGTGCGCCCGAGGGCGTGCTGGCCGCGGCAGCGCTGCGCTGCATCGGCGGCCAGATGCAGTGCCGCCTGATCCTTGACAGCGAGGAGAAGCGCGAGCGCGCGCACAAGATGGGCATCACCGCTCCGAAGATGATCTACGGCATCGAGGACATGGCGCGTGGCGACTGCCTGTTTGCTGCCACCGGCGTCACCACGGGCTCGCTGCTGACAGGCGTCAAGTTCAAGAAGGACACGATCGAGACCGAGACGGTGGTGATGCGCTCGGTTACCGGCACCGTGCGCTACATCAAGGCGGAGCACCGCCAGCTCGAGAAGTTCCATCTCGATTGAGGTGAACCGCCGTTCCGGGGAGCGCTGATGCGCGCCCCGGAATGACAAGAACAAACGGGAGGCGAGCATGGCCGATCTTTCGGCGGTGAAGGCGCTGGTGTTCGACGTGTTCGGCACCGTCGTCGACTGGCGCACCAGCCTGATCAACGACTTCACGAAGTGGTCGAAGACGCGCGGCATCGAAGCCGACTGGACCGCGCTCGTTGACGGCTGGCGCGGGGTCTATGTCGCCTCGATGGACGAGGTGCGCAAACATCCCGAACGCGGCTATGTCATCCTCGACGTGCTGCACCGCCGCTCACTTGAGAAGCTGGTCGAGCAGCAGGGCATCAAGGGATTGACGGACGTCGACCTGCATTACCTCACCACGGGATGGCACCGCCTGCATCCCTGGCCCGACAGCATAGCGGGGCTGGCGCGGCTGAAGGCGAAATACATCATCTCGCCGCTCTCGAACGGCAATGTCGCACTGCTGACCAACATGGCGAAGTTTGCCGGCCTGCCATGGGATCTCATCATGTCGGCCGAACTGTTCGAGCACTACAAGCCCGATCCCGAAACCTATCTTGGCGCCGCGAAATTGCTGTGCCTGCCGCCGGAGCAGGTGATGATGGTGGCCGCGCACAACGGCGATCTCAAGCATGCGCAGCAAAACGGCCTGAAGACCGCCTTTGTGGCGCGTCCGACCGAATACGGCCCGCTGCAGAAGGTCGACTTCGAAGCAACCGGTGACTGGGATATCGTCGCCAAGGATTTCGTCGCGATCGCCGATCGGATGGGTTGCTAGCTGAGCAGCTCGTCGCGAAAAGCCAGGCCACGCAGAAAGCCCTCATCCTGAGGGGGCCGCGCAGCGGCCGTCTCGAAGGATGGGCCGCGGGCGAGATCCGGGCCTCATGGTTCGAGACGCGCTGGCGCGCTCCTCACCATGAGGGGACACCACACCGATCTAGGCCTAGGAAGCCGCCCCGCAGAGAATGACGCCGTACCAGCCGAGACCCTTGTAGGTCTCGTAGCCCGGCGTGGCGTGGAAGGCGACCAACGCGCCGGAGCGGTCGTGGTAGAAGCCGCTGCGCTGGCCGCCGAGTGACAGCGAGACGTGCTCGGTCAGAAGGCCCTTGCCGTCGGATGCCGCGATCACCCGGAAATGGGAATCGACCAGCAGCACGCGCGCTTTATCGGCGGCGCCGACGCGCACGCCCTGCACGATGGCGCGTGCCTGCGGCTCCCAGTCGAAATGGATCGCGAGCACGCCGGTCGGCTTGCCATGGGCCTTGCCGCCTTCGCGGACGCTGGCGCAATAGGTCGCGACTTGCGCGTTGCCGAGCAGCGGCTGGCACTCGACGTCGCCGGCGACATAGTCGTCGCCCGAGCGCAGGTCGCGCGCCTGGCGAAACCATTTTGTGGCCGCGACGTTCTGGCCGATCACCTTGAAGCGATCGGCGCGCCCGTTGGCGAGCACGTTGCCCTCGAGATCGCAAAGCCAGAGATCGAGGTAGACGGTGTACGCGGAAAGGATCACGCCCAGCCGCTCGGACGTGTGCGCGACCACCGCCGGTTGCGGTGACGCAGCGCAGTCGACGACGGCAGAATCGGTCGCCCACCAGCGCACATCGCAGGTGCGTTCATAGAGGTTGCGGTCGATCAGCTCGATCGCGTTCAGCGACAGGTCCACCATGCGCTCGCCGCGCGAGCGGTCGGTCATGCGCTCGATCGAGCTCATGAGACTGCCGGTGCGCCGCGTTAGTTGCGTCTCGAGCTCGCGCGCGATGGTCTCGACCTGCTGGCCGACGCCGCGCACTTCCTGCGCCACCACGGCAAAGCCCGCGCCTTGCGCGCCGGCGCGCGAGCTTTCGATCAGCGCATTCAGCGCCAGCATCTTCATCTGGTTGGTGATCTTCTGGATCGACCTGGTCTTCTCGCAGGCGATCTGATTGACCTCCGCGGTCAGCCGCGCGATCAGCGCCGAAATGTCGGATTCATCGTCGATGTCAGGCGAGACCGCCGATTCGCTCGCGATTGATTTCGCGCGCGGGAGCGCGATGGACATAGCCGGACTTCCCTTGCATTAAGCCTTTGACCGCTTCCTGCGGACGGAACGGAACCAAAAAATCGCAGATCAAGCACGCGTCCTTTTTCGGGGATTTCGGCTAACGTCGGCTTAATTTTCCGAAATTGCCACCTATGTGGGACTGCACTTTATTTGGGCACTCCGCCATTTCCCGTTGTGAATCCCTCTCCTGACACCGCCCGACGAAGGCCTCGACACCCCCGCAAGCCAATTCCGCAAGGTCCGTCTCCTGCGAAAAGCGGGCAAAACCGCCTGGCAGCGCTTCGCGATCGCCCGCTCAGGGTCGAGGATGGCAGCTCTGATTCGCTTTCATGCGAGCGCCACTCGTCGTCGGGATCGTTATGACGCTGCACACCGCCATCCTGCCCGTAGAGATGCCGCCGGCCTTTCTCGGCGTGGCGCGCTCGCTCACGGGCAAATTCTGGCGCGACCGTTTGGACGCGCGGGGAGCGGCGCGGGCGCTCGCGATCGCGCAGCGCCACCAACTGCCGGAAATGCTGGCGCGGGTGCTCGCGGGCCGCGACGTCGCGATCGATGATGTGCCGGATTTCCTCGATCCCACCATCCGCAAATTGATGCCGGATCCCTTCACCGTGACCGAGATGGAGGCGGCGGCAAGGCGGATCGCGGATGCGGCGATGCGCAATGAGAAGGTCGCGGTCTTCGGCGACTACGACGTCGACGGAGCAACCTCGGCGGCGCTGCTCACCTGGCACTTGCGGCATTGCGGGCTCGATCCGCTGATCCACATTCCCGACCGCCTGTTCGAGGGCTACGGCCCCAACACGGAGGCCGTGCGCGCGCTTGCCGCCAAGGGCGCGACGTTGCTGGTCACCGTCGATTGCGGCACCACGAGCCTGGAGCCGCTGGCGGAGGCGCGGCGGCTCGGCATGTCCGTGGTCGTGATCGATCACCATCAATGCGGCGAGGTGCTGCCCGAGGTGGACGCACTGGTGAATCCCAACCGGCCTGATGATCTCTCCGGGCTTGGTCATCTCGCAGCCGTCGGCCTCGTGCTGGTGACCCTGGTCGCGGTGAACCGGGAATTGCGCCAGCGCGATTTCTGGACTTCGGAAATGCCGGAGCCGGATCTCTTGGGCATGCTGCATCACGTCGCGCTTGGAACGGTGGCTGACGTCGCGCCGCTGATTGGGCTCAACCGCGCTCTGGTCGCCAAGGGGCTGATCGCGCTGCGCCGGCGCGACCATGTCGGGCACACCGCGCTGATGGATGTGGCCCGGCTCAACGGCCCGCCGGAGGCCTGGCACCTCGGCTTCATGCTGGGACCGCGCATCAATGCGGGCGGGCGGATCGGGCGCGCCGACCTCGGCGTGCGGCTACTTCTGGAATCCGACCCCTCGGAGGCGGCACGGATCGCGGCCGAACTCGACCGCCTCAACAGCGAGCGGCGCGTCATTGAGCAGGCGGCCGAAGCGCAGGCCGAGGCGGAGGCGCTGGCCTCGCTCGGATTGGAGGACAAGGGCGCCGTCATCGTCACGGCCGCCGAGGGCTGGCATCCCGGCGTCGTCGGCCTCGTGGCCTCGCGCCTGAAGGAGAAATTTGGCAGGCCGGCCTTCGCCATCGCGCTCGAGCCGGGCGGCATCGGCACCGGCTCGGGTCGCTCGATCGGCGGCGTCGATCTCGGCAAGGCGGTGCGGCAGGCGGTGGCGGACGGCCTGCTGCTCAAGGGCGGCGGCCATGCGATGGCCGCAGGCGTAACGCTGCGAAAGGAGAAGCTCGCCGAGTTCCGCGCCTATCTGGAAAGCGTGCTCGCCGCCGACGTCGCCAATTCGCGTCACGAGAATGAATTGTTCATCGACGGCGCAGTGAGCGCTCGCGCCGTAACGGTGGAATTTGCCGCGATGCTGAACCGCGCCGGCCCGTTCGGCAGCGGCAATCCGGAGCCGGTGATCGCGCTGCCGTCGCACCAGCTCGTCTATGCCGATGAAGTCGGACAGGCGCATCTGCGGCTGCGCTTCAAATCGGGCGACGGCGCGATCGTGAACGGCATGGCCTTCCGTTCCGTCGGCCAAAAGCTCGGCAATGCGCTGATTCAAAATCGCGGCCAGCCGCTCCATGTCGCGGGCTCCCTTGCGATCGACCGTTGGCAAGGCAGCGAACGTGTGCAATTGCGTGTGCTCGACGTCGCGGTCCCCGATCAGGGGCCCGCGGTGATCAGATAAGAAAACAGTCGGGGAGAGCACATGGCAGGACAGGTGGAAGGCAAGGTGGCGCTGGTCACCGGCGGCGCCTCGGGCATCGGCGCGGCGGTCGCGGAATTGCTGGCGCAGGAGGGCGCCACGGTCGTGGCGACCGATATCGACGAGCTCAGGGGACCGGAGCTCGTTACCGGCGTCAACAAGGCCGGCGGCAAAGCGGTGTTTCTGCAACAGGACGTCACCAGCGAGGCACGCTGGGCGGAGATTATCTCGGAGATCGAGAAACGGTTTGGCCGGCTCGATGTGCTGGTCTCCAATGCCGGTATCGGCATCTCCGTGCCGTCGATCACCGACATGACGCTCGCCGACTGGCGCCGGCAGACCGCGATCAATCTCGACGGCGTTTTCCTCTCGGTGAAATATTCTCTGCCGCTGATGCGCAGGAGCGGTGGCGGATCCGTCATCATGATGTCCTCGCTCGCGGGCCTGCGCGGCGCGGCGGGCCTTGCCGGATACTCCGCGACCAAAGGCGGCGTGCGGCTGCTTGCGAAGTCTGTCGCGATGGAATGCGCCGCTGCGGGAGACGGCATCCGCGTCAACTCGGTGCATCCCGGCATCATCGACACCCCGATCTGGAGCAAGATCCCGACGGAGGCGACGGGGAACCGTGCGAACGCGCCGATTGATCCCGAAGAACGTGCGAAGATTGCAACCCCGCTCGGCCGCGCCGGCCAGGCGGCGGAGATCGCCAGCGGCGTGCTGTATCTGGCCTCCGATGCGTCGCGCTACGTGACCGGGACTGAGCTTGTCATCGACGGCGGCATGAACGCGGGTGCTGTTGTACGGCCCATTGTCTCGAAATGACGGCGCGTCAGCCGCCCTGCCGCAACCGCGCCAGCACCTTCAGGCCGCCATAACCGTCGGCCGGCAACAGGCTCATCTTGGTCTGATAATCCCGGATCGCCTTCATGGTGTCATTGCCGACGCGGCCGTCGGTGCCGCCGGTATCGAAGCCGGCCTTTGTCAGTCGCGTCTGCATTTCCTGCACCTCGGCGAGCGTCAGCGCACGCTCGGAGCCGGGGAAGGGATGGATGAAGGGCGGCGCGCCGAGGATGCGGTCGCCGAGATGGCAGATCGCCAACGCATAGTTCATGGAGGGATTGTAGCTGCGCACGGCATAGAAATTCGGACCCAGCAGGAAGGCGGGGCCGCCGGCGACCGGAATCCATAGCTGCGCCGATGCATTCGGCTGTGGGAATGGCAGGCCGTCGGCGCGGGTCACGCCGGCGCCGGCCCATGCCGCATAGGTGCGGCTGCCGCTCATGCTGCCATTGGCCCGCACTTCGTAGCCCCAATGTTGCCCGCGGTGATATTTGCCGCGGTTGACGAGGTATTTCGCGGTTGATCCGAGTGCATCGTCCGGCCGGCCGAATGGCGAGACCTTGCCATCGCCGTCATAGTCGAAGCCGACATTGAGCCACACTTCCGGCATCCATTGCGAATGCCCCATGGCGCCGGCCCAGGAGCCGCGCATCTCCTCCGGCGTGCTCCAGCCGCGGTCCACGATCCTGAGCGCGTTGATCAGCTCGGTCTCCCAATAGGCCTTGCGACGCGGTTCGTTCCAGGCGAGCGCGGCAAGTGCAGGGAATACCGGCTTCATGTGGTTCTGCTGCACCAGCGGATCGCCGTAGGCGGATTCAACGCCCCACAGTGCCAACAGCGTGCCGCGCTCGACGCCAAAATCCTTCTCGATCCGCGCGAACAGCGCCTCGTTCTTCTTGAGCGCCTCACGGCCATTGATGATGCGCCAGTCGGAGACGCGACGGTTGATGTATTGCCAAATCTGTTCGTTGAATTCCGGCTGCTTCTGCATCTGCCGGAACACGCTCATGTCAGGCTCGATGCGGCCCATCACGCGGGTCCAGGTCGCCGCCGAGATTCCCTTGGCGAGCGCGCGGGCGCGGAAATTGTCGCGCCATTGGTCAAAGCCGGGTGGCGCGGCGAGCGCAGCGAACGGGCCGGCAAGTAGGGCGCCGGCCGCGATGCTGCCTTGCAGGAAAGCTCGGCGGGCGGGGGATTTCAAAGAATCAAGTTGCTTCATGCTGCCAATCTAGCGGCGCCATCCAAGGACACAAAAAGTCACATCGCCGCGGGAACCTAGCTATCCTGCAGCTCTGTGGCGATTTTGGACAGCCAGCGCCGCACGATCAGTTCTGCCCTGGGGTTGAGCCCCTTGGCCAGCCGCCGGTCCACGGCATGGGCGTGACGCCGGCATTTTTCCAGGAGCGCGGTTCCGCGCCTGGTCAGCGTCAATTGCAGGACGCGGCCGTGAACCGGATGCGGTGTCTTCCGGATCGCGCCGTCGCGCTCGAGATTGCGGATGATGACGCCGACGGTCTGCGGCGTCAGCAACGCCACCCGCGCGAGATCGGCGCCGGACAGCCCGGGATAGGCGCGCAGCATCGTCAGCACGACGAACTGTGGCGGGGTAACGCCGAGCTTTCCCAGCGCCCGCTCCATCGTCAGCCGCGTCGCCGCCTGGGCCTGCCGCAGGAGATAAGCGAGATAGCCTTGCTCGCCGCGCTTGCCCTGGCCGGGTGGTGGTGGGCGGATGATTGCAAGTGCCGGATCTGTCTCGGCGGGCGCTTTCCGGCTCCGAGTGGTATTTTTCGATTTTTCGATTTTTGATGTCTTACGAACCGTGCCGGTGGACCATGCAGTCTTGCGCGCCATATCAGTGCTCTTATAATATATCAGCATACTGATAACATGAGG
The DNA here is from genome assembly GCF_055456055.1 of Bradyrhizobium sp. LeoB3. Classification (NCBI taxonomy): domain Bacteria; kingdom Pseudomonadati; phylum Pseudomonadota; class Alphaproteobacteria; order Hyphomicrobiales; family Nitrobacteraceae; genus Bradyrhizobium; species Bradyrhizobium sp. LeoB3. The sequence goes on along the minus strand of NZ_JBVBEF010000064.1, from coordinate 10,118 downwards.
CGAAACTGATGTCACACGCGAGAGCCGAATACGCTGACTTTCCGAAGCTTGCACCCGATGTCTACGATGCGGTGCGGGCGCTGGGTCAGATGGCGGCCAAGGCCGGGCTCGACAAGCAGTTGCTCGAACTGGTCAAGCTGCGCGCCTCGCAGATCAACGGCTGTGCCTTCTGCGTGCAGTTTCATATCCTGCAGGCCGAGAGCCTCGGCATATCGGCCGACAAGCTCAACCTCGTCGTGGTCTGGCGCGAGGCCCCGCAATTTTCCGCGCGAGAACGCGCTGCGCTGGCATGGACCGAAGCGCTGACGAAACTCGGCGACGGCGTGAGCGACGAGGTTTATGCTGAAGCGCGCGCGGAATTCTCCGAGCCGGAACTGAGCTATCTCACCTCGGCGATCGCGGCGATCAACGTCTGGAACAGGTATGGCGTCGCCTATCGCTGGACGCCGCCGGCGCGAAAGCCGTCCTCGGTCGGCGCAGCCGCGTCGTGAATAGGGAAGGCAAAGGGGCGAATAACGTCTTTCTCCAAAGGAGAACAACATGGCATCGATGCTCGCGACAACTCCTTTCGCATCGACACGGCCGATTTCGCTCGCGGTTATTGCGGGTCTTGCCTGTGCCCTGGTCACCGCAAGGACATTGCCGGCGATGATGGACACGGTATCCGGCGCCATCGCGCCGCTTTGCGCGAACGCCGCCGAGGGATCGCCGCTCGACAAGGTCGAGCCGATCGGCTCGTACGCGCTGCCAAACGTGCCGGGCAAGCGTGTCACCATCGTACGCGTGTTCTACGGCCCCGGCGGTTTCACGCGCGCGCATCGGCATGCCGGCTCGGTGACGGCCTATATCACCAAGGGCGAAATCCGCTCGCAGCTCGGCGGCGGACCGCTTGAGACGTTCAAGGTCGGCCAGTCCTTCTTCGAGCCGCCGGGTTCGACGCACCTGGTCTCAGCCAATGCAAGCAACACGGAGCCGGCGGAGTTGATTGCCGTATTCGTAGCCGACGAGGGCGCGCAGCTTACGACGTTTCTCGAGTAGTGCGGTTCGGCTGGTTTGTAAACGCGTCGCGGCGGCCGCGCTAGATTCCGGCGCGCGCCAGTGGGGGTCGCGGCCGAACCGATTGCTCCCGCATGCTCCGGGAAAGAAGCTCAGAAAGGCAACAATCAGGAGATATGGAATAGACACGCTGATGCTGATCGCGCTGGCAACAAGTGGAACGGCGAGAAGGGTCAGCAGCCACCATCCGGAGACGTTCAGATCGTGCAACCGTTTCGCCAATATGGCGATGAGCGGCCACAGAACGATCAGCAGCGCCAGCCGGACAGAGCCGTCATACGGCGGATTGACGTCGGGTGAGACGTAATACCGAACCGGCGGAATGGTGAGGTTACGCCAGCTACGGACCAGCAGAATGTAGACCAAGACAATCCCGATAAAGCCGAGTCGGAATTCCTGCCGGCTGATGCGGCCGTTCGGCGACAGAAAATACCAGGTGAAGGTCGAGAACATGCGCGATCGTGGTTTCACTTGAGTTGGCTGCCCATCGTACACTGCAGGCACTTAACGATCGCGGAATCGATTTCCGAGATTTAGCTACTTTCCGTCAATCGCCTGGTCGGCAATCAGTTGCCGCCGCCTTCCTGCGGATCGAGACGCTGGATCACGTCTTCTGGCTGCGCGTGCGCCACTGCGGCCGCCGCCGGCGGTTCGGGGCCGATCTCGCGGCCGCGGCCGCGGATCAGGCGTTCATAGGCTGAGACCAGCGTGGTGTAGGGATTGACCCAGAGCCAACCGTCGCGCGTGAACACCTGCACGTCGAAATGCAGGTGGCGCGTGGTGCCGTTGGGGTGATCGAGATAATTCGAGACCACGCCGATCTTTTCGCCTTCCGTGACACGGCGTCCGTTGAGAAGGCCGTCCGCGTCCATCGCCGACGGGTTCATATGCATGTAGCGGAAGCGAATATGCTCGGTCTGGGTGTTGACCTGCAGCGTCACTCCCTGCTGGCCCGGTGAACGGATCACAACGCCGTCGCGCACCGCGACGATTGCCTGCCGCTTGGGATCGCAGGGCTCTCCGCTTTCGTTGTTGGGCGGGCAGGCGCCCGGGCGGATATCCTGCCCCTGGTGGCCAAAGCCGTTGGTGCACTGGCCGACTTCGAAACTGCGCGCCTCGCAAAAACTGTCCTGCCAGGGATATTGGTCGGCGCGCCTGCCGAACGATTGCGAATGGATGAAGGCCGGTGCCTTCGCCAAGGGGAAGCGGATCTGCGAATACGCGGTCAGGTCGGTGCGGCCACCCTGCTTGTGGTAACCGCTGTTGGCGACGATGTCGCCGCTTGGCCGATAGGTGAACTCGGGTGAAACGGTGGCCGGCCGTTCCGCGCTCACGGAGGCGATGTCCCGCCGCAGCCGCGAGGGTTGGCCGCCGGCGATGCGCAGCGCCTTCAGGAAGCGTTCGGCGACCGGATAGGCCTCGCGGCAGGCCAGCCGTCGCAGCCGCGGCGTGCTATCGAGGCAGTGGATCGAAACCACATAGGGTACGCCGAAGCGGGTGAAGGCGTAGCGCACATAGCCTTCGCGGATGAAGCGTCGGATATCAGGATATTGCGCCGAAAGCGATTTGACCGGTTCGCCTTTGCCGCCGAGCCGATCGTTGAGATCATAGAGCAGCAGCGAACCGGTGATATGTACCTCGATCGGTCTTGCATAAGTCCGCTCCGGCATTCCGTTGCCTGCGCCCGGCTCGAGTGTGAACATCGCATCATAACCGGCCGCTCCTGCATGGAAGAGACCGGCCGGACGGAAGTCCGCCTGATAGCGCGACACGGACAAGCTCTCCGGCGTGCCGCTCCGCCGCGCTTCGAGATAGGTTGCGGTATCGAACGGCAAGAGTACCGGGATCGGGCTGCGGCCGATGCCGGGGAATAGCTGCGAGGTGATCGCGTTCAATTGCACCAGCGCGGGCCGTGAGCGCGGATCGTACGAAGGTACGCGGCGCTGGCTCGCAAATGTGAAGTTCGCAGCGATCGAAGGCTGGCTATTGATCTCGGCGCGAAGCTGATCGAGCACCGCGCGCCATTCGACGCGCACGGCCGAGATCGAAGGGGTACGGAATTCGTCGGCAGAAGCGGCGAGGGAGGTGGCGAGAAGCGACGCGAAAGCTGCCAGCCAAGGTGCCACAAAGCAGACAGCTTTCACTTTCAACGCGTCGTCCCCCGGCGCGGTACCCCCTTAGCGCGATCGGTTAATCCTTCGCGCGTTCGACGTATGAGCCGTCTTCGGTCATCACCACAATGCGCGTGCCGGTCGAGATATGCGGCGGCACAGCGGTGCGAATGCCGTTCGACAGCACGGCCGGCTTGTAGGAGGAGGAGGCGGTCTGGCCCTTCGTCACCGGCTCGGTCTCGACGACCTCCAGGGTGGCGCGCTGCGGCAATTGGATCGCGACCGGATTGCCCTCATGCATCGAGAGCTTCACGGTCATGTTTTCCTGCAGATACGGCGCGGATGACCCGACGATGTCCTTCGACACCTGGACCTGGTCGTAGGTCTCGCCATTCATGAAATGGAAGCCGTCGGCGTCCTCATAGAGGTAGTTGAAGTTGCGATCCTCGACGGTCGCCTTCTCCACCTGGTCGGTGGTCTTGTAGCGTTCGGAGACCTTCACGCCGTCGCCGATGCGACGCATTTCAATCTGGCTGACCGGGGTTCCCTTACCGGGATGGATGTTTTCGGCGGAAAGGACAACGTAAAGCTTGCCATCCTGCTCGATGATGTTGCCCTTGCGGATGGAACTGGCGATGACTCTCAAAGTGGTTTTCCTGAATGGTTCGGCCGCCGGCTCGGCTCGGCTGATACGCTCGGCGGCCTGGCGGCAGTTTCGGGCTGCAACATACTGATTTGCCCCCGAGATGCCAGCCTTTTGCGGCCGGTTTCGGCAGGTTGCTGACAGGTGTGGCGTCCTCTACGAGGTGTCAACCGCGCGAACGGCGGGCCGGAACGTGGTGCCGCCCCGCTCTATGGACAACGCATTCACCGTCAGGCATCAAGGAGTCGCCGGACGTCGAGGAAATCGAGCGATTTCAATGAGATTTACCGATTTTCTCAACTTGTTAATGGACAACCCGACGCATCGCGTGAAGCATCCTTTGGCAGGAGCGCAGCCATGAGCGGCGTCGACCGCCCGTCCCCCTGGTGGAATCCAGCCCGGCACGCCGACAGAAAACCGTTTCTTGAGGCGCGGAGCGCCGTGACGAAGGCGGTGCGGGCTTGGTTTGAGGGGTGGGGATTCCTGGAAGTCGAGACCGGCATCCTGCAGATTTCGCCTGGCAACGAGACCCATCTGCATGCGCCGCGCACGGAGTTGACGCGGGCCGATTGCAGCCGCGTGCCCCGCTACTTGCGCACGTCACCCGAATTCGCCTGCAAGAAGCTACTCGCGGCGGGTGAAACAAAGATCTTCGAGTTCGCGCGCGTGTTCCGCGACCGTGAACGCGGTGACCTCCATTTGCCCGAGTTCACCATGCTGGAATGGTACCGCGCCAATGATGATATCGACGCCGTGGTGACCGACACCCTCTTGATCATCGCCGAGGCCGCGCACGCGACCGGCATCGAGCGATTCTCGTTTCGTGGCAAGACCGCAGAGATCGGCGGGGTGCCTGAATTCCTGACAGTGGCGTCCGCCTTTGAACGCTTTGCCGGGATCGATCTCCTGGCCACCGTCGTTGACGGCGAGGGCGACCGTGCGGCGCTTGCGGATGCGGCACGGGAGCGGGTACGGATCGCCGAGGATGACACTTGGTCGGATATTTTCAGCAAGGTTCTGGTCGAGCATGTTGAGCCAAATCTCGGGCAGGGGCACCTGACCGTGCTGTCCGACTATCCGATCCCGGAAGCGGCGCTGGCGCGCGCAGATCCTTCCGATCCGCGCGTCGCCGAGCGGTTCGAGGTCTATGCCTGCGGCGTCGAGCTCGCCAACGGGTTTGGCGAGTTGACGGATGCCGCTGAGCAGCGCCGACGTTTTGCCGCGGCCATGGACGAGAAGGAGCGTCGCTATGGCGAGCGCTACCCGCTCGATGAGGATTTTATCGCCGCCGTCGGCGCGATGCCCGAGGCGAGCGGCGTGGCGCTCGGCTTCGACCGGCTGGTGATGCTGGCAAGCGGCGCGCCAAGGATCGACCAGGTGGTGTGGACGCCGCCGGCAGGAGAGAGATGAACCGGATCGACCGAAAGCTGGCGACAACGCTGCGGCAGCCCGCCGAACTGATCGAGCGCGGCCTTGCGCGGCAGGAGGCGCTTGCCGATCTGGAGCAGGTCGCCGCGCGCTACGCGATCGCGGTGACGCCTGGCATTGCGGCGCTGATCGACCCGAATGATGCGAACGATCCGATCGCGCGGCAATTCATCCCCGCCGCGGATGAACTCGTGACGCATCCCGGCGAGAACGCCGATCCGATCGGCGATGATGCGCATGCGCCTGTTCCCGGCATCGTGCACCGTTATCCGGACCGGGTGTTATTCAAGCTCGTGCACGTCTGCGCGGTCTATTGCCGGTTCTGCTTTCGCCGCGAGATGGTCGGGCCGGGGAAGGCGACGGCGCTGTCGGAGGACGCCTACCGCGATGCGCTCTCCTACATCCGCTCGCAGCCGCAGATCTGGGAGGTGATCCTGACCGGCGGCGATCCGTTGATGCTGTCGCCGCGGCGGCTCGCGGAGATCATGGCCGATCTCGCTGCCATCGATCACGTCAAGATCATCCGCCTGCACACGCGCGTGCCGGTGGCTGATCCGGCCCGTCTCAATCCAGAGATGGTCCGCGCGCTGCGTGTGGAGGGCGCGACGACCTGGGTTGCGATCCACGCCAATCATCCGCGCGAACTGACGCCCGAGGCGCGCGCCGCCTGTGCGCGGCTGGCGGATGCAGGCATTCCCCTGGTGAGCCAGACCGTGCTGCTCAAGAGCGTCAACGATGATGCTGCCACATTGGAAGGCTTGATGCGGGCCTTCGTCGAATGCCGGATCAAGCCCTACTACCTGCACCACGGCGATCTCGCGCCCGGCACTGCGCATCTGCGCACGACCGTCGAGGAGGGGCAGGAACTGATGCGATCGTTGCGGGGCCGCGTCTCGGGCCTGTGCCAGCCCGACTACGTGCTCGACATTCCCGGCGGCCACGGCAAAGCGCCGATCGGGCCGGGCTATTTGACGCAGGACAATCTCTCGCAGCGTGAAGGAGTTAATGAAACACGCTACCGTGTCGTCGATTATTGCGGTGACGTGCATCTCTATCCACCTAATGTGTGAGCGCAGATGCAGTAATATCGACGCGCCTGAACGGGCGCGATAAAGTGTGTCGAGAGGCAGGAGAATCAGGATGCGGAAAACAATCTTGTCGATGGCACTTGTGACCCTGATCGGTGCGCCTGCCTTTGCGCAGGGTGGAACCACGACAGTGCCGAAAAGCACTCCCGAGACCAGGCCGATTCCGGAAGCGCCGATCGGCCACCGTCAGCCGCGCCGCGGCGATGTGCCGAGCGAGAACAATATCAACGACCCGAACAATCCGGTGAACAAGGAAGACGCCGCCCTTGATCGCAAGATCAAGAGCATCTGCAGAGGTTGCTGAGGCGAGCCGCCGGGCGCTGCGACGCCCAGCGGCCCGTAACGACAAGCGTCTAGGCCAACCGTTCCCGGACATCGCGGCGCTCTGCCTTGCGGCGTGCCTCGACCGCATCGGCGAGCACGTTGAGCGAGGAGACCGTCGTCTCCCAGTCGATGCAGCCGTCAGTGATGCTCTGACCGTAGGTGAGCGCAACTCCCGGCACAACGTCCTGTCGCCCGGCGACCAGGTTGCTCTCGATCATCGCGCCCATGATGCGCGTCTCGCCGCCGGAAACCTGGCTGGCTATGTCGGCAACGACCAGCGGCTGGTTCTCCGGCTTCTTGCTGCTGTTGGCGTGGCTGGCGTCGATCATCATGCGCTGGTTGACGCCTGAGCGCGCCAACTCGCTTGCTGCGGCATCGACGCTTGCCGCATCATAGTTCGGCGCGCGGCCACCGCGCAGGATGATGTGGCAGTCCTCATTGCCGCTGGTCGCCGCGATCGCCGAGCGTCCGCCCTTCGTCACCGCCATGAAATGGTGCGGGTGGGACGCCGATTTCACGGCGTCAGAGGCGATGCGCACATTGCCGTCGGTGCCGTTCTTGAAGCCGACGGGGCAGGACAGGCCGGAGGCGAGCTCGCGGTGGATCTGGCTCTCGGTGGTGCGCGCGCCGATCGCGGCCCAGCTCACGAGATCGGCGATATATTGCGGCGTCGTCATATCAAGGAATTCGGCGCCGGCGGGCAGGCCGAGATTGTTGACGGCGGAGAGCACGCTGCGGGCGAGCCGCAGGCCCTTGTTGATGTCGAAGCTGCCGTCGAGGTTGGGATCGTTGATCAGCCCCTTCCATCCGACAATCGTGCGCGGCTTCTCGAAATAGACCCGCATCACGATCTCGAGCCGGTCAGACAGCGTCTCGCGCAAGGTGGCGAGGCGCTCGGCGTAGTCGATGGCCGCTTCGGGATCGTGGACGGAGCAGGGGCCGACGACAACCAGGAGGCGGTCGTCCTTGCCGTTCAGGATGGCGTGGATGGCGTTGCGCGCCGCCATCACCACCCGCGTCGCCGTCAAGGTGCGCGGGACCTCGCGCATCACCTCTTCGGGCGTACTCAGCTCTTTCAGTTCTCTAATGCGAAGATCGTCAGTGGTACTCAACACGGCGGGCTCCTTTTGATTTTTGAACCTGCCGGCCAACAAAAAAGCCGCCAGGTCTGGCGGCTGTTCGGACGTCTTGCTGCAATTTCACTAAATTGAGCGCGATCCTCCCGCCGCCAGCGAGCTGTCGTAGCTAAAGTACCAAAAATAGCTGGTGGCGGCGTTGATCATGGCTGGGTCTATAGCGGAAGGATTCCGCCTTGTCACCTCCAAAGATTCGGTTCTGATTCAATCAGAACCGATCTTCAGTTTCTTATTTTGACGCGTTTTCTTCACGCGAACCGGTATCCACTTCGCTCGAAAACGATCTAAATCACGGGTCGGTGCTGTGGGCGGCGAGCGCCATGCCGATCAGGCTGGCGCCGCCGAATAACAGATTGAGGCCGACCAGGAGCCCAAGCGCCCATTCCGCCGAGCCGGGCAGGCCGGCGACGATGATGAAGGCGATCAGGATGTCCATCAGCCCTGCGATCAGGAGCCACGACCAGCGCCCGGTCAATTCGCGCCGGTGCTCCAGCGCATACATGATGGTGGCGACGCCCTCGGCGACGAAATAGGCTCCGACCACGATGGTCAGCGTCAGCACGCCCTGCATCGGCCGCGCCAGCAGGATCAGGCCGGCGAGCACGGCCAGCGCCGCCGAGATCAGCGACCACCAGAAGCCCGGCATCTCGCGCGCCCAGTAAGTTACGATCAATCCGCCGATCCCGGAGATCAGGAACAGCCAGCCGAGGGAGATGGTCACGGCGAGGCTCGCGAAGGCCGGCACGATCAACGCGGCGAGGCCAAGAACCACGAGCAGGATGCCTTCGAACAGGAAGGCCTTCCAATGCGCCTTCACCGTGGCGTTCACTTCGGACTGCAGCTTGTCGAGGTTATCTGGAAGGGTCATCGCAGCTCTCCCGGCGGGTGCCTGATTGCACGCGATCCTAGAGCGTGTCCGGTTCTGATTATATCAGATTAGCCCGGCCCCGGTGCCGACGAAAAGCCCTCCGATGTCGTGCGAATTCGATTTCGCCCGAAGATGTAAATCGCGGTGGTCGCGATCAGCAGCGCTATACCGATCACAATGGAGATCGCCGCGACCGGGACCAGGATCGCCGCCGCATTGTGCTCGGGATTGATCAGCCAGCGACGGATCGACGTTAGCACGAAGGCCAGCCCGAGAAAGCCGGCGCCGCTGCCGAGGACGAGCACGGCCCACATCCGCCGCAACTGGCTCAGCCGTTCACGCGCGAGCGCGGTGCGCGGGGCATGATGGCGGCCGACCCGGTAGATCAGGCGGATGGCGAAGCCGATCGAGCTGAACCCGATCAGGACGCTCGCCGAGCCCAGGACCATCCGCAGCGTGGAGCCGAGATCGCCGCCCCGCTGCAGGGTCAGGAGCGGGAAGTCGAACGCGGCATGCAGCAAGACCGGGGCGAGCAGCACCATGCCCCAGCTCGACAAGCGCGCCCAGGCGCGGTTCTTGCGGTGCGCGCCGAGCGCGGTGCCGGAGCGTGCGATCGCGACATAGGCGCCGGCGATGATGCCGAGCGCGCCGTGAAACGGCACCGTGAGCACGCTGCGCAGCACGGCGAGCGCGCGCCACATCTCCGCGTGCTGGACCAGGTAGGCGAGGTTCTCATAGGCGGCGAAACCGAGCCCTACGGCGGCGCCGTAGACCACCGGATCCATCGGGTCGGCGGAGGCGCGCCGCCGCCGGGACGACACGGCGATGATCACCGCGATCTTCACGATCTCTTCAGGGAGGGCGACGCCGAACAGCGAGCGCACCACCAACGTCATCCAGGGGTTTTCCGGTATCGCCAGCAATGCGTTGAACGGCGCCCGCACCAGCCCAAGCAGCGAGATGCTGGCCGCGCCGAGCACGAAAGCGAGCCAGACCTGTCCCGGCGGGCCCGGGCGCTCGTCGGCGGCGATGACGAGCCAGAGCATCAGAAGCGCCGGCGCAATGGCGGCGGCACCGATGACGGTTGGGAGAGACTCGAGCAATAGCATCTGCGGGTAATCAAAACCGGGTACGAGTAAGGAAAATGGCCACAAAGCCAGCGCTTGGCAAGGCAACGTAACCGCTTTGCGATGGGTTCGGCGCGCCACATTCACGGCTTTTTGTCGCATGGCACGGTCGGTCGTTTCCGGTGTCGAGCCGGGATCCGGCGGTCCGTAGTCCGTAGGATGGGTAGAGCGCAGCGAAACCCATCATTCGCGCCGCTCATTTCATCGCGATGGGTTTCGCTGCGCTCTACCCATCCTACGCTGTCGTCCCCGCGAAGGCGCTAGGGCATGCACGGATCTCTGAGGCTCCATCCGACTGCGACGGCATGGAAGTATTCAAGGCCGGTTTTGAAGGTGA
>NZ_JBVBEF010000063.1:0-48414 GCF_055456055.1 Bradyrhizobium sp. LeoB3 | reverse complement strand
CACCCCGCCGCTCCAACAACAACCGCCGAGAAGACGAAAACTCTCCATTTTAAGGTTTTTCAGCAGACTGCTAGAGCGTTTTCGAGCGAAGCATGTCCTTGGACTTGATCCGAGGGTGGATACCGGTTCGCGTGAAGAAAACGCGTCAAAACTAGAATCTAGAGCTTCGGTTCTGATTCTATCAGAACCGAAGCTCTAGTCACGGGCACTTGATAGTCGTGTGAATCTGCGCGGGCCGCGAGACGCGGCTCACTCCGGTCGGCTCCCGCGACGGACACCGATCATCCCGATCTGGATCGCCCCCTAGTTGGGGCTGATGATGCAGGCTCCGTCGCGACGGCTCCAAACGAACCACCGATAGCACGGAGGACGGGGATGAGCCCCGACCGGACACTCATTGCGCACACGCGCGCCTCTATCCCAGCCGTCGACGACGCACCCACCGTTGCGCGCCGCATGGCAACCGGGACCGCAGCCGTCCGCGGCGTTGGCCATGCCAATGCTCGCGAATATGGCTGCGAACAGAACTGCGAATGTCACTTTCATCTCTGTTTCCTCTCGCCTCTCATGTTTTGCAGGCAAGTGCTGCGCCGAGCGCGCGGCGTTGATCTTGGATCAATGGGGCGGAAAAGCGAAGCCCCTCCCCGAGCACGAAACCGAGCGGTCGAGGGCACTGATTTCGCGAGATGGGGCAGTGGGGGTCGGTGTGCTTGATCTAAATCAAGCCGCGTCGCGCAGCGCGGTGGGTACGCTTTCGCGCAGCCTCGAACGAGGGCGCACCCTTGAGAACACTTCGCCAGCTTTTGTCCGGGGAAGACATCATCCAGCTTGCGATCCGGCTTGGATTGCTGGCTTTTCTGATCTACTGGACTTTCGTTCTTGTACGACCCTTCGTGCCAATCGTGGCCTGGAGCGTGGTGCTCGCCGTTGCGTTCTATCCGGTCTTTAACGGTCTCGCCAAGTTGCTCGGCGGACGCCCGAAGCTGGCGGCGGCGATTCTCACTATCGTCAACCTCGCGATAGTCATCGGGCCGGCGACCTGGCTCGGTCTGGGCGCGGTGGATGGCCTCCGGGAAATTGCCGCACAACTCAGCGCGGGAAGCCTCGGGGTTCCCTCGCCGCCCGCGCGCATCAAGGATTGGCCGCTGATCGGCCCGCAGCTCTACGATCTCTGGGATCAGGCATCGACCAACCTCCGCGCCGTTCTGCGCGAAATCGCTCCTTATCTGAAGCCGCTGGCCGCGACGATTCTCGGCCTTGCCGGGAATGCTGGCGTTGGAACGCTCAAATTCCTCCTGTCGGTTGCTTTGGCCGGCTTTCTCTTCCCCTATGGACCGCAACTAGTGGCGGCGAGCAGGGGGTTCCTGTCCCGCGTCGTTCCCGAGCAGAGCGAACACTTCCTGGAATTGGCGGGCGCAACGATACGTGGGGTATCTCAAGGCGTTATCGGCGTCGCGATCATCCAGTCGCTGCTCGCCGGCATCGGTCTCAAGCTGGCGGGAATTCCGAATGCGGGCCTGTTGGCTTTCGCGATCCTGCTGCTGAGCATCGTGCAGATCGGTGCGGCGGTGGTCCTGCTTCCCGTGATCATCTGGCTCTGGACAGCGAAAGACTTCACGACGGCGCTCCCACTGACCGTGTTTCTGGTGATTGTTGGCTTGCTCGACAACATCTTGAAGCCGCTGGTGATGGGGCGCGGCCTTACCACACCCGCCCTCGTGATCCTTATCGGGGTGGTCGGAGGCACGCTTGCACACGGAATTCTTGGCCTCTTTATCGGCCCGGTCATCCTGTCAGTCGCTTGGGAGTTGACAGTGGCCTGGATCAATCAGGATCGCAGCCGCCTTGCGCAATCAGCGGAACAATAGCTCGCAAGCCGAAGCCGCTCAAAACGGACCATTCTGTTCCGCTCACGACGTTGACCTAAATCAAAGTCCGGGGTGGCGCGGCGCATTCAATCGATGCGCGACACGGAGGTCTGAACATGTCGATCGACAAAACACCGCTTGCGCGCGTTCCCATGTCAGGCCTCGTTGCTTCGGCCGTGGAATACATGATTGATGCCGGGCAGCGCAGTGTGCTGTTCCTGGATATCCTGCGCCGGCGTGGCGACCAGTATCAGCAGCACATTGCCCAGACGGCACCGCATGTTCTGCACTACGCCGCCGAACTGGTCATGGACGGGCGCAAGCTCTCCGAACCGGTGAACTATGCGCTGGTGCGCATCATTCCGCCTGAGGGTATCGAGCTCGATCTCGAGCGGCGACCGTTCATCGTGGTCGATCCGCGCGCCGGACACGGGCCGGGAATCGGCGGGTTCAAGGCGGACAGCGAGATCGGCGTCGCCATGAAGGCCGGTCATCCCTGCTACTTCATCGGCTTCCTGCCGGAGCCGATGCCGCACCAGACCATCGAGCGCATCGCGCGCGCGGAAGCCTTGTTCATCGAGGAAGTCATCAGGCGCCATCCTGATGCCGACGGCAAGCCCTGCGTGATCGGCAACTGCCAGGCCGGCTGGGCCGTGATGATGCTCGCATCGCTGCGCCCGGAACTGTTCGGGCCCATCATCGTCGCCGGCGCGCCGCTGGCCTATTGGGCCGGCGTGCACGGCAAATATCCGATGCGCTACTCGGGCGGCCTGCTCGGCGGAAGCTGGTTGACCGCGCTGACCAGCGACCTCGGCGCCGGCAAGTTTGACGGCGCCTGGCTGGTGCAGAATTTCGAGAACCAGAACCCGTCGAACACGCTGTGGACCAAACAATATAATGTGTATTCGAAGGTCGATACCGAGGCGGACCGCTATCTCGAATTCGAGCGCTGGTGGGGCGGGCATGTCAACCTGAACGCGGAAGAAATCCAGTTCATTGTCGATGAGCTCTTCATCGGCAACAATCTCGCCGCTGGCCGCATCAAGACGTCCGATGGCAAGGCAGTCGACCTGCGCAACATCAGATCACCCATCGTGGTGTTCTGCTCCAAGGGAGACAATATCACTCCGCCACAGCAGGCGTTGGGCTGGGTCCTCGATCTCTATGCCAACGTCGACGAGATCAGGGCCTACGGCCAGACCATCGTCTACACGGTTCATGAGAGCGTCGGCCATCTCGGAATCTTCGTGTCCGGCGGCATCGCCAAGAAGGAACACGCGGAATTTTCCAGCAACATCGATCTGATCGACGTGCTGCCGCCGGGCCTCTATGAAGCGACCTTCGAGGCAAAGGACGCCGATACTGCGAATGCGGATCTTGCGGTCGGGCAGTGGGTGATGCGCTGCGAGGCGCGCACGCTCGATGATATTCGCGCCATGGGCGGCAACTCGTCGGAAGACGAAAGGCGCTTCGCGACCGCCAAGCGCGTCTCGGAGATCAATCTCGCCGCCTATAAAAAGTTCGTCCAGCCCTGGATCAAATGCATGGTGACGCCGCAGGTGGCGGAGTGGACGCGCAATATCCACCCGCTGCGCCTGCAATATGAGTTTTTCAGCAGCCGAAATCCTTTGATGACTGCCGTGGGGACGACGGCGGAAAGAATTCGGAATGATCGGAAACCGGCAGCCGGGGAGAATCCGTTCATCGCCCTTCAGGAAAGAATCTCAAGGCAGATCGTCAGTGCGCTCGACGGCTGGCGGGACTACCAGGAAGCACTCAGCGAAACCATCTTTCTCGCCGTGTATGGTTCGCCCGCACTTCAGGCGGCGGTCGGTGTTGATCCGCGCTGGGAACCGTCGCGACAAGGTATGCCGGCCGAGCACCGCGAAATGCTCCAGCGGCGGATCAGCGAGCTGAAATCCAGGATCGACGAAGGCGGCCTTCGCGAGGCAGCTATCAGAGGCTTGCTTTACGTCGGGTCGGCGCGGGGCATGGTGGACGAGCGCAGCCTCGAAGCGCTGCGGCGAATCCGCCGCGAGAGGGGTGAGCGATTGACGTTGGCACAATTCAAAATGCTGGTGCGCGAGCAGTTCTTCATGCTGTTACTGGACCAGAGGAGAGCGCTAGCGGCAATTCCGAAAATGCTGCCCGACAATGCCAACGAACGTCGCGCGGCCTTCGCAGCGATCGGCGAGGTGTTGTCGGCCAGTGCTGAAATCTCAGGCGAGGTCGCCAAGCGCTTGCAGCATGTCGCCGAGTTATTCTGTCTGGATGCGAGCGAAATGTCGGAAAGGGATAAGGTTACCCCTTTCGATCCCAAGGCGAAGGCGTCGTAACGCTGGTTGGAAGAATCCGGAGCGCCACCATGAGCGTCATGCCCGCAGATTCAGGCGAAGTGCGATCCCACACCAAATATGATCGGTTGATCGCGGCAACCAAGGCCGTGCCGCCGGTGCCGACCATTGTCGTGCATCCCTGCGACGAGCCCTCGCTGCGCGGTGCGTTGGACAGTGCAGAAGCCGGCATCATCCGTCCGCTGCTGGTCGGCCCCGAAGCCAAGATCAGGAACACCGCAAGCAAGCATGGCCTCGACATCGCCGAGGTCGAGATCATTGATGTTCCCCACAGCGACGCCGCGGCCGCCAAAGGCGTCGAGCTGATCCACGCGGCCAACGGCGAAATGCTGATGAAGGGCAGTCTGCACACCGACGAGCTGATGCGCAGCGTCACGGCAAAGGCGACCGGCTTGCGGACCGATCGGCGCATCAGCCATGTGTTCGTGATGGATGTCCCCGCCTATCCCGACACGCTGCTGGTGACGGATGCGGCCATCAATATTTTCCCTGATCTCGATGACAAGCGGGACATCATCCAGAATGCCATCGATCTCTTCACGCAGGCTGGTTTCGGCACATTGCCGCGGGTGGCGATCCTGTCCGCGGTCGAAACGGTTACGTCCAAGATCCCGTCCACCATCGAGGCCGCGGCGCTATGCAAGATGGCGGATCGCGGGCAGATCATCGGCGGCTTGCTCGACGGACCGCTCGCCTTCGACAACGCGATCGATGTGGAGGCGGCCAGGATCAAGGGAATAAAGTCCGAGGTCGCGGGCCGCGCGCAGATCCTGATCGTTCCCGATCTCGAGGCCGGCAACATGCTGGCAAAGAATCTGGCCTATTTCGCGAACGCCGACAGCGCCGGCATCGTGCTCGGGGCCCGGGTGCCAATCGTTCTGACCTCCCGTGCGGATTCACCGCGGGCGCGCATGGCCTCCTGCGCGGTTGCGGCGCTCTATGCCGACGCGCGGCGCCGGCTTGCTCCAATTGCGGCTGCGTGATCGCCATGGATACGATCCTCGTTGTCAATGCGGGCTCCTCCAGCGTCAAGTTCCAGATCTTTGCGATTGAAGGAGAAGGGAGGCTGCGGCGGCAGATCAAGGGCCAGATGGATGGCATCGGCAGCCGCCCGCGCCTGCGCGCTGTCGATGCAAACGGCGATCCGCTGGCGGAGCGGGCCTACCAGATCGAAAGCGTCTCAGACATCCCGGCCGCGATGGCTGTTGCGGGAGCGTGGCTGCGGGACGAGCTTCGCATCTCCCCGATGGCCGTCGGGCATCGCGTTGTCCATGGCGGTCCGGACTATGAGCGGCCGGTGCTGATCGACCATGGCGTGGTGTCGCGCCTGGAGCGCTATGTCGCGCTGGCGCCGCTGCATCAGCCCCACAATCTGGCGCCGATCCGTTCGCTGCTCGCCAATTTTCCTGCCCTTCCGCAGGTGGCGTGTTTCGACACTGCCTTTCACCGCACCCACGGCCCGGTAGCGGATCACTACGCGATCCCTTATCAGCTCCACGCCGAGGGCGTGCGGCGCTACGGATTCCACGGCCTGTCCTATGAATATATCGCGAGAACCTTGCCGCAGATCGCGCCGGATGTCGCGAAGGGGCGGGTGATCGTCGCCCATCTCGGCAGCGGTGCGTCAATGTGCGCCCTGAACGGTGGACGCAGCGTGGAGAGCACAATGGGGTTCACCGCGCTTGATGGCTTGCCGATGGGGACGCGTCCGGGGCAGATCGATCCCGGCGTCGTGCTTTATCTCATATCTGAAAAGGGAATGTCGGCCTCGAACGTCCAGGATTTCCTCTACCGCAGTTGTGGACTGAAGGGCCTCTCCGGCATCAGCAATGACATGCGGCAATTGGAGGCAAGCAACGATCCGCACGCGATACTGGCGATCGAGTATTTCGTCTATCGGACATGCCTCAACGTCGGCATGCTGGCGGCGGCGCTGCAGGGTCTGGACGCGTTCGTCTTTACGGCCGGCATCGGCGAGAACTCGGCAGGAATTCGCTCACGCATCGTCGAGCAGTTGGCCTGGCTTGGCATTGCGTTCGATCCGGCCGCGAATGCCGGCCACGCGCGGCTGATATCGCGGTCCGACAGCCGCATTCCGGTGTACGTCATACCGACGGATGAGGAACTGATGATCGCGCAGCACACCCTGTCGGTTCTGTTGAACAATCAATCGCCCAACGCGAACCGTCAGAGGGTGTCATGAATATTCCCGTGCTTCCGGAGACCAAGGTGGCCCTCAAGGGAAGGAAGGGCCTGATTGTCGGCATTGCCAATGATCAATCGATCGCATGGGGCTGCGCAAAGGCGTTTCGTGCGCTCGGCGCCGATCTGGCCGTCACCTACCTGAACGACCGGGCGAAAAAGCATGTCGAGCCGCTGGCGCAGGCGCTGGAAGCGCCGATCTTCATGCCGCTCGATGTCAACAGCGAAGGCCAGATGGAGCAGGTGTTCGAGCGCATCGAGAAGGATTGGGGCCGGCTTGATTTCGTGCTGCACTCGATCGCGTTCTCGCCAAAGGAAGCGCTGCACGGCCGCGTCGTGGATGTCGGACGGGATGGCTTCTTGAAGACGATGGAGGTCTCATGCTGGTCGTTCATGCGCATGGCTCACCTGGCTGAGCCGTTGATGAAGAACGGCGGAACGCTGTTCACCATGACCTACTACGGCAGCCAGATGGTGGTCGAGAACTACAATGTCATGGGCGTCGCGAAGGCAGCGCTTGAGGCCGCCGTGCGTTACATCGCGGCCGAGTTGGGGCCGAAGGGTATCCGGGTTCACGCGATTTCACCTGGTCCGCTCGCCACGCGCGCAGCCTCGGGTATTCCTGATTTCGACGCGCTGATGGATAAGGCGCAGTCGAAGGCGCCGACCCGCAGCCTCGTCAGCATCGATGACGTTGGCAACGCGACGGCATTCCTGGCGCTTGACGGTGCAAAACTCATTACCGGCACCGTCATGTATATCGATGGTGGTTATCACATCATCGATTAAGTGAACCCGGCTGCCGTAGCGGCTGGGACCGTTCAGCGCTGAATACCCGCATGTTCGTTACCCCGTCAGATCGTCATTTCCGGAACCGTGTCGGGAATGACGAGTTCGGCTTCCGTCACCGCCATGACCTCAGCGACCGTGAGCCCGGGAGCGGTTTCCATCAACGTCGCCTTGCCGTCCGGAAAGCCGATCACGGCGATGTCGGTGACGACGAGGTCGATTGTTCGCGACGACGTCAGGGGCAGGGTGCATTTTCTGACGATCTTCGATTTCCCCCTCGCGGCATGCTGCATCGCCACGATGACGCGTTTGGCGCCGCTGACGAGGTCCATCGCGCCACCCATGCCCGGCACCATCTTGCCTGGGATCATCCAGTTGGCGAGGCGTCCCTCTGCGTCGACCTGAAGGCCGCCGAGCACGGTCACGTCGACATGGCCGCCGCGGATCAATCCGAACGACATCGCACTGTCGAAGGTGCTGGCGCCCGGAAGCGCGCTGATCGGTCGTCCACCTGCATCGGTCAGAAGGGGATGGGCCAACCCTTGCTCCGGGATCGGGCCGGTGCCGATCAGTCCGTTCTCGGACTGGAAGAACACCTTGATGTCTGATGGCACGTAGTTGGCTACCAGCGTTGGAATGCCGATCCCGAGGTTCACCAGATGGCCAGTGCGAAGCTCGCGTGCCACGCGGCGGCCGATGATCTCTTGTGCATCCATGGTTCACTCGTTCGCTATGAGATAGTCGACAAGCGGCGCCGGTGTGACCACATGGTCGGGCGCGATGACGCCGACCGGAACGATGTGCTCGGCAGTCACGATCACGGTATCGGCGGCCATCGCGATGACGGGATTGAAGTTGCGCGCGGTCAGCGCATAAGAAAGGTTGCCGAGGTAATCGGCGAGGAAGGCGTGGACCAGCGCGAATTGGGCTCGCAATGCGGTCTCGAGCAGGAACGCTTTTCCGTCGATCTCGATCTGGCGTTTTCCTTCGGCAACCGTCGTTCCGACGCCGGTCGGCGTGAGCACGCCGCCAAGGCCGCAGCCTCCGGCGCGGATGCGCTCCACCAACGTCCCCTGCGGAATCAGGTCGACGGCAATCTGGTTGGCCAGCATCTGCTGTTGCGCTTTGGGATTGAGGCCGATGTGGCTTGCGGTCAGGCTTGAGACCAGGCCGGCATCGAACAGTTTGCCGATGCCCTTTCCGGGTATCGCCGCGTCATTGGAGATCAAGGCAAGGCCCGTCTTGTGCTGGCGTACGACTTCGTCGAGCAGGCGTTCCGGCGTCCCGACGCCCATGAAGCCGCCGACCATGATGCTCGCACCGGCCGGGATCTTCGCAACGGCTTCTTCGACGGAAATAGCCTTCATGATTGGCACTCCGGCCGGCACGCGATTGATCGGGGCGGTACTCGTGCGATGCTGGTCCCCGCTCATCGCGTCGCTTTGATCTGTATCAAGGGTATTCGCTGGAGCGACAGATACCGGTTATCCGGCATCCGCGTCTTGCGCTCTTGGGTGAGCAGGACGGCTGGATTGCGCTTGCCGACCTCGAGACAATGGGGAAGGCTGTGAGGGACCGTCGACTCGCCATCGTGCCCGGCACCGGCATGGATCTCGAATTGGCTGCGCTCTGTGACGGCTGGTTCGGCGGCCTTGCGAAATCGACGGAACTGTTAGTAGATTTCATCAACAGAGGAGGATGCAATGTCGGACCCCCAAGTGGCAGCGGACAACGTCCGCGCGATGCTCGCCGAGAATCTCAGTCGTGTTCGCAAGGCCAATTCGGATTATTTTGACATGCTTGAGAAGGGGATGAGCTCCTCGCAGCTTCCGATTGCCGGGCAGGCCAAGCAGTTCTGCGATCATATGCGGCGCCAGACTTCGGCGACCTTCGACCTCTGCGACCGCCTGATCCAGGCCAAGGACGTGCCTGATGTAGTCAGAATTCAGTCCGAGTTCTTCCAGGACCAGATGCGAGCGCTGATGGAACAGGGGAGGAGCATGGGCGAATCGGCCATGAAAGCCGCAACCGGCGTGTTTACTCCCAAGAGCTGATTTGCCTTGCGGGCCGGGAGCTGGCTGTGGCCCTTCAATTCCTGGTCGTCGCAGCCATCAGCGGATCCAACATCATGATCCACGCGCTGGTGACCGTCGTTGTGGTCGCCATCGCCCGCGTTGCAGAGCGACGACACCGGAGGGCCGTTCAGTTCTGCAAATCGAGACCAGCCAACTGGGGCCGGTCCAGGAGCACGATCTGACGCTGGTTGTTGCCGATGAATCCGAGGATACCGAGCTCGTGCAGCCGGGACAGGGCGCGAGAGACCGTCTCCAGCGTCAGGCCGAGATAATCAGCGATGTCGCGGCGGCACATCGGCAGCGCCAGGACGCCGGCCGCGGTCAGGCGCTTGTCCATTTCGAGCAGGAAGGCGACAACGCGCTCGAGCGACGTCTTGCGGCCGAGCAGCAGCATGTGATCCTCGGCATGCTGCAGGTTGTTCGTGGTCATGTTCAGCAGGTTGCGGGCGACCATGGCGTCGCTCTCGGCTACGAGTTCAAGGCTGCGACGCTTCACCAGGCGCACCGCGGTGTCCACGATCGCTTCGGCCGTGAAGCGATGCTCGCTGCCGTTCTCCAGCCCGAAGATATCGCCGACCAGGTGAAACGAGCCAATCTGGCGGCGGCCGTCTGAAAGCAGCTTGTAGCTTCGCACCGCGCCAGACTTGACCTGGTAGACGTAATCGGCAGGCTCTTTCTCGCCGTAGATCTCCGTCCCTTTCTTGTACGTAAATTCGTTGAGGGTCATCATCGGGTTGGAAGCGCTCGCCATGCCGAACGCGCCGAGCATATTAGGTAGGGACGCTGCCGGATCGATGTTAACGTAGGAAAACATGGCCCAACTCCTCACCTGAACGTCACGAATTCTATCAGTCTTTAGAACTATTGCGCTGCAAGAATTCGGTATCGGGTCCGGTCTCGCCAACGTTGATCTGCGACGAAGGCAGCATTCCTAATCATTGTCCCACGGACCATTGTACTATGGGACAAGTAGGCAATGGTGTCGGACTGGCGGCGAGATTGCCGGTCACGGTGCGGCTCCATGCCTCTTCGGAGGGAAAATTGCCTGGCCTCGTTCACGTGGTTGATGACGATGCGTCGTTTCGGACGGCCATTGAGCGGCGGCTGAAGCTCGCCGGTTATGAGGTCGCAACCTATCCGTCCGCTCAGCAGCTACTGGATCGTCTGTCGGACAATGAGCGGCTGGGATGCATCCTGCTCGATGTGCGGATACCCGGCCTGAGCGGTCCCGAACTGCAGGATCGTCTCAGCGAACTCGGTTCGACGCTGCCGATCGTGTTCCTCACCGGGTACGCCGACACGGCGACGACCGTGCGGGCAATCAAGGCCGGCGCTGAGGATTTCCTGACCAAACCAGTGTCTTCGGCACAGTTGATCGATGCAATCGAGCGCGCGATTGCCCGTCACGAGGCAACGCGCAGCCAGCGCATCAGGCTCGATTCCCATCGCTCGCTGCTTGCGAGATTGACCCCGCGCGAGCGACAGGTGTTCGAGTTGATCGTGCGCGGCAAGATCAACAAGCAGATCGCGCATCAATTGGGAACAACCGAGCGCACGGTGAAAGCACATCGCCACCAAGTGATGGAAAAGATGCAAGTGCACTCGCTCGCCGAATTGGTGTCGATCGCGGAACGGCTCGGCGTGCTCGACTCAAGCGACGATGCAGCCCGTTAGCGTTCGAAATCGAAGTATCCAATCTCGCAGGAAAGATGCGCAAACGCTCCGGGTTCCCTCAGGACACCTGTACGAACGGACAATATCACATCTTAATGACAGCGCGTATCAGGCGCGTGTGAAATCAGCATGGTTTCTCGGCTCGCGGTCAGGTCGCCTTCTGCAGAAGATAGCCGAAAACATCCTCGAAAAGCTGAAGCCAGCACCTTGTCGAATCGAAGATCTGTTCTTGTCGTAGATGACGACCGATCCATGCTCAGGAGCCTTAAGCGTCTGCTGGGGCAGCACGGTTTTGACACGACGCTGTTCGATTCCGCCAGCGCGCTGCTTGGCCACGGCGATTTCGGCCGCGCCTTCTGCATCATCCTGGATATCAATCTGAATGGTCAATCCGGCATCGATCTGCGTCGCCGGCTCCTGGACAAGGGCATCACACTGCCGGTCATCTATATCACTGGCAATGACAGCCACGCGAACCGCACGGCGGCGACGGAGTCGGGATGTGTCGCTTACCTGACCAAGCCGTTCTCGGCAAAATCGCTGATCGAGCCGATCGAAAAAATGGCAGCCGCTATTGCCTAGCGGAGCTTGCCGATATTCACTCATCAATATCCTGTTCGAAAAGGCGTGCCGGTGCGCCTTTGCGCACGGTCGCAAATTGATCGAGCGGGAGTAGCGTCCTCACTGACAGCAAATTGGTGTCGACCACCTGCAAGAAGAGTTTTTGGCCGGAGTCCATGTCGCGCAGCAGGTTCGGATTTGCGAGGTCACCCGCAATGCAGGTATTGGTGAGACACCACGTGAACGGAAGTCGATAGGCCGTACCCTGATCGACGGTGAGCGTGGCGCCGGCTGGCAGATAGAGGCCGACCGGCAGGAAAAGCTGTAGCCGCGCGCCGCTATTGTCCTCGTGCTCGGTCAGATAGACGCGAACCGCGGTCTGGCCGGTATTGAAACTGCCGCTGATGGTGGTGCGGCAGACCATCTTGGCGCCGCCGGGCTTGAAGCAGACCTTCTCCCAGTCGCCGAATCTGATGTCGCGCGCTTCGCGCTGTCCGCGAGGGGCGACTTCGGGCTCCCCGGCTTGCGCACCAGTCGGCACCTTTTGTCCATTCGCCGGGCCGGCCGTGATCATCGCTGATAATATCAGGGCGGCGAGCAGGATCGAAAACGGTTCGGGAGGCTGCATCGTCATGGCTGTGCTCCTCAGCGCCGATCACCGTCGCTACTTGTGCCCGTCCAGGAACGCACCGACGAGCGGCGCCCAGATCGGAATGGAGTCGGCTGAGCCGACCAGGAAATGTCCATCGTCGCCGAACGGCGGAAGAAGGTGGTATTCGGCGTTGCCGCCTGCGGCGGTGAACGCCTCGTGCATCCGTTTCGACAGCGTCGGGCCGAAGAACGTGTCGTTTGCAATGTAGATCCAGAGCATCGGCACCCGCGAGGTGCGGCCGAATTCACTGATAGCCTCGACCAGTCTGTCCGGGGCGCAATTGTTGTTCGGCTTGCCATCGACGCGGCCGCCGCGTCCGGCAGCAAAGGTGATGATGGCTTTGACCTGCGGCGGGTTCACGCTTGAAAGCGCGATCGACGCCCAGCCGCCGGCCGATTGGCCGATCACGATGACATCCTTCGGCACGATCTTCTTCTCGGCAGCCATATAGTCGATGATCCAGAGGTCGAGCTGCGCAACAGCCATGCCGGCGTCGCGGAAATTGGGATTGGTGCAACTGCCGATCTTGGAGAAGAACGGTCCGTAGAGCCCGCGCGCGGGTATGTCGATGGCCGAGGCGCCGTAGCCCGACCCGACCGGTGCCACCACGAGGTAGCCGCGTCGCGCGAACCACATGGCGGCGTCGCGGAATTCGACCAGCGGAAAGAAGCTGCGCTGCACCGGGTCAAGTGACACGCCGTGATTCATGATGGCGAGCGGGAAAGGGCCGCCGCCGACCGGACGGACCACGTAGGCGATGGTCGGCAAGACGAGCGGCAGCGCCCAGACTTCCTCCTGAATGTGCACGGCGGCGTTCTGATCGTCAGGGCGCACCGGCGCGATCTGGCTGAGGACAACGAACAGCATTATCAGGAATCGTGAGCAACCCTGACCCATATCAGAGCTCCGCTGTTACGAGGTGAGTTGACGGATCGAATCCGAAGCGACGCTTGATCCAGATCAATCCCGCTTGGCCGCAGGCCGCCGTTCATCGGAGCATTTCGGCGACCGCTATAGCGCCTCGCGACGGGCCAATTCACATGAAGTCATCGTCATCTCAGCAACCGGGATGGACGCGGCTCTTTCCGCCGGTGGAGTGGCTTACAAACTATCGGCTTTCCTTTCTGCCTTCGGACGCCGTCGCGGGAATTACGCTCGCCGCCTACGCAATACCGGTTTCGCTCGCTTATGCGGCGCTTGCCGGACTGCCGCCGCATGTCGGAATCTACGGCTATCTGCTTGGCGGCGTCGGCTATGCGCTCCTCGGCTCCTCGCGTCAGCTAGCAATTGGTCCGACATCCGCGATCTCGCTCATGATCGCCGGCTCGGTCGGGGCTTTGGCCGCGGGCGATCCGGCGCGATACGCCGGCATCGCGAGCCTGGTGGCCTGCGCGGTGGCGTTGCTCTGCCTGATCGCCTGGCTGTTCAAGCTGAGCCTTCTGGTACGCCTGATCAGCGACAGCATCCTGGTGGGATTCAAGGCGGGCGCCGGGCTGACGATCATGATGACCCAGCTACCCAGCCTGTTCGGTGTCGCCGGCGGTGGCCACAACATCTTTGACCGGGCTGTTCGGCTCGCCGGCCAGCTCGGCGACGTCCACTTGCTCGTTCTGACGATCGGTCTTGCTGCGCTGCTGCTGTTGTTGATCGGCGAACGCGTCCTGCCGGGCAAGCCGGTTGGACTCGCCGTCGTCGCACTGTCGATTCTGGTCGCATCGATATTTGGCCTGCCGGTGCTCGGAGTGCCGATCACCGGGGCGATCCCGCAAGGGCTGCCGGCGTTTGCAATGCCGTCATTCGGACTGTCGGAGCCTGAAGAGCTGTTTCCGATCGCGGCCGGCTGTCTGTTGCTCGCCTATGTCGAGGGGGTTTCCGCAGCGCGGAGCTTTGCGGCCAAGCATGGCTACGGCCTCGATGTCCGGCAGGAGTTTCTGGGACTGGGTGCGGCCAACCTCGCGGCGGCGTTCGGCCACGGCTATCCGGTTGCCGGCGGCCTGTCGCAATCTGCGGTGAACGACGCGGCCGGGGCCCGTACGCCTTTGGCGCTGGTGCTCTGCTCGGTCACGCTCGCGCTGTGTCTGCTGTTCTTCACGGGACTGCTGACAAATCTTCCCAAGGCGGTGCTCGCTGCGATCGTTCTTGCCGCCGTATACAGGCTGGTCGATATCCCGGCGCTGCTGCGCATGTGGAAAATCAGCCGGATCGATTTCTATGCTGCGGCGATCGCGCTCGCCTCGGTGCTGCTGCTTGGAATCCTGCAAGGCGTGCTGCTTGCGGCACTCGCATCCATCTTCCTGCTGCTCGTCCGCGCGTCGCAGCCGAATGTGGCGTTTCTCGGACGGCTCCCCGGAACCGGCCGTTATTCGGACAGCGCCAGGCATCATGGGGTGGAGCCGCTGGCCGGCGTCATTGCATTCCGTCCTGAAGCATCCCTGCTCTACGTCAACGCCGAGACGATCTTCGACGCCGTCCTGGCTGCGCTCCGAAAATCGTCGGGTATCAAGCTGGTGGTCTGCGATCTCTCGGCATCGCCCTTCATCGATCTGGCCGGGGCGCGCATGTTGCATGGTCTGCATGACGAACTGGCAGATCGTGGAGTGACGTTCTGCATCGTCGGCGCTCATGGCCAACTGCGCGACCTGTTGCAGGCAGATGGGCTGGCGGAAAAGACCGATAGCCGCAGCTGGATGCGGACGCTCGACAGCGTGCTTGGCGAGAGCAACGCCGGCGGATGATCGCCGGATCTCCAGAACGAGGCGCAGATTGGCTAGTGATCGCGGCATTGACTTGGATCAAAGGGGCGGCGGGGCGACCCCGCACGATCAAACGTCGGCGTTCTCGACGATCGGGAGAAACCCGCCGTCGAGAGTGTCTGACGCAAGAAGTAGTCTTGGGAAAAATTTCTCTAAATCGCTCTTGGAGGTAAATCATGAGACAAGTTGGGGTGATCGCGCTGATGGCAATGCTGGCCTTGGCAGGACTGAGTACGCCGTCGCGGGCGGAGACCGGCCAGGTTGCAGTCGTCTTCACCAAAGGCGGCTTTGTCATCGGCGTCGGCGGCGGCGAGGGCGTGCTGATACTCCGCGGCAAACGTTATCCATTCACTGTCTCCGGCATGAGCGTTGGCTTTACGATCGGAGCCTCGACCACCAAGTTTGTTGGGCGTGCACTGAATTTGCGGGGGCCTGAGTCCATCGAAGGCAGCTACGCCGTGGTCGGCGCCGGTGGCGCCGTTGCCGCCGGCGCCGGAGGCGTTCAGTTGCAGAATGCCAATGGCGTGATCTTGCAGCTCAGCGGTCCGAGGATTGGCGCCGAAGTGTCAGCCGCCGTCGGTGGCGTCACCATACGATTGAAATAATCGCGGGGCGGGCCAGGGCTGCGTTGCCCTGGTCCGCTTCTCGGGGGCGAGGCGCTCTTGTGCAATGCGCGAGAGTCAATCCGCCCAAGGAGCGTCCTCCTGCCAGTCTGGACGGTAGATGGCAAGCGGACATCCCGGCTTTCAGAGTTGTCAGCGAGGTTGGGGCTGCGCTCCCGGGGCGCCACCCTGCGCTCCTCCTCCTCCTGGCTGCATGGAGCGCGCCCGCTCAAGGAGCGTCAGAGTGGTGTCAACGCATGCCTTCATGGAGTCTTGTGGATCGCAGCGCACTGCCACTATCGAGTCGCCATTCCGCAGGAAGAACGAGGCGCCGCCTCGGCGCGCTCCCCCGCGACCAGATTCGCCGATCGCCCGCAGAACATCGTCCAGATCACGATCCATTCGGGAGTGTGATGAGTCTCGCTGATCTGAGCTGGGAGCGTTCTGACTGAAGGCGGGCGGAGAGATAAGCAAAAGCGTGACGGAGAGGGCAAAGGCTTTGTTCATCATGCGTCTCCTCATTGTGAGCGAATTGAGACGCCGGAGCGGAACGATCCTGGTCGTGATCCGCTCCGGCTCACCCCTGAGATGCTCAGTCGCGGCACACGCGCCTACGAATGATAAGGATAAAGTCGCGGTCCTCATCGCTCAGGCTGCGGGTAAGGAAATAGCACCCTCCTCCCTCACCTCCACCGCGTCGTTCGGCCAACCTCTCGGCGAGCCGCCCCCGTAGACCGCCGTGCCAGCCCCCATCGTCCTCATCCTCCTCGCGATCACGCCACTGGGCCATCCGCTCGCGCAGGCGGCCCCGCATCTCCTGTCGGTCTCGCAGGAGGTCGATAATGAGATCCCGCAAGTCTTCGCGCGTTTGAATCCGGTCTCTCAGAAGGTCTCTCAAATCGCTGCCCACATCGCCGTCCCTGCCGTGCCATCCTTGGGCTGATGCGGGGCTTGTTGTCGTGCAGACAAGTGGGGCAGATGCAGCAATCGCTAGAACCGCTGCGGCAATCACTGGCAGCCGTGTCATTGCGCTCTCCTCTCGTTGCGGACAAGATTCGAAGACCGAATGATTGCTGTGCCGCCGTTGGCGAATCGCGACGGATGGTGAGATGATCCTCGAACCTATCCCTGCTTGGCCGGAATGAGCGGCCAGTATTGACGCTATTCGTGCACGGCGTCGCTCCCTTGACATAGATCAAGCTGGCGTCGCGAGTCCCGGATAGCCGATCGGAGAATCCAGGAACTTGAGACTTCGCCGCAACCGTCAGTATCGCTCGTCAACAAACGTCATCCCGCGCAGTGCGGTCTGGTCGTTGTAGCGCCCCTTGGTGGAGCGCTTTGGCAGCTTGACCTTGTTGCGGCGAACGCGCTTGTACGGGATCAAGTCCAGGACCTGCGAGATACAGTTCAACCGCGCCCGGCGTTTGTCGTCGGAGCGGATGATGTGCCATGGCGCATGTTTCGAGTTGGTGGCCTTGAACATCAGGTCGCGTGCCCGCGAGTAGGCGTACCAGCGTCGATAGGATTCCGTATCCATCGGGCTCAGCTTCCATTGTCGCAGCGGATCGTTGATCCTGGCCCTGAATCGTCGCTCCTGTTCCTCCATCCCCACTTCGAGCCACAGCTTGATTAGGACGATGCCGGCCTCAACGACGTAGTGCTCCACAGTGGGGCACAGCTCAAGGAAGCGCTTGTGCTCGGCGGGGGTGCAGAAGCCCATCACATATTCGACCCCGGCCCGATTGTACCAGCTCCGGTCGAAGATGACGATCTCGCCCGCGGCGGGGAAATGCTGCATGTAGCGCTGGATGAACATCTGCGTCTTTTCGCGATCGGAAGGCGCAGGGAGCGCGACGACACGAAACACGCGCGGGCTGACCTTTTCCGTGATCGCCTTGATCGTGCCTCCCTTGCCCGCCGCGTCCCTGCCCTCGAACAGGATGATGACCCGCGCCTGGGTCGCTTTCACCCATTCCTGGAGATGGCATAGCTCGACCTGGAGCTTCTCCAGTTCCTTCTCATAGATCTTTCGCTTCATCCGTGCGGCGGGCGCATCTGCCATATCCGGGCTTCCACTGCTTCAGATCGTCTCGAACCGGCTGGCCGCTTAATCGCCCCAGGCGATGGTGACGCCGATGTCGCCGGGCACCCCGCCGGGAAAATCGATGACCTGATAGCGGATGCGATAGCCGCGCGGCTTCAGGTAGTCGGTCCAAAGCTGGTAGATCTCCTTGGGAATCCCGGTCAGCGTGGCTTCCCAGCCCGCTTCCATCTGGTTGATGGCGCGGCCCCTGTCGGTGCACAGCGTATTCGGGAAGCGATACACCAGGACTTCGGTCAATCCGTTCCGCACGGCACGCTGGATGATGGTCGATGCCAACTGGATCTTTTCCTCCTCGGACTTGCCCGAGGGGCGGCTGAGCCGCTCGATCAGTGCTTTCTTCTCGGCCTCGGCGGCGGCCGCGCGGCGGACATACTCATCCGCCTTTTCCGCCTCGCGGAGGGCGGCCTCCTTCTGGATCTGGCTGGCGCTGGGGATCAGGTCATCAATGTTCGCGGGCATGGCTGACATCTCCTGAGTGACCGTTCGGTGATCGTTCGCAAAACGCTAGGGCCGGGGAGGGGCGCACCTTTGATCCAGATCAAGCGACCGCTGGTCGACGGTACCCAGATTGAACGGTGAAAGGCCCCAGTTCCTGACCGGGAGAAGCAGTTGAGCGACCAGATTCATCCAATGGCACCCCATCATCTGCCGTTTTTCATCACGCCACCGAACGAGGTCGACGTGCTGATGGTTGTCATGGGCATCTTCCTGGTAGCCGTCGTGCTCTGGGTCGGCACGCTTTATTGGCGCCTGCACAGCCTGCCCGAGCGGATGGCGCACAAATCGCAAAAGCTTCAGTTCGAAATCGTCGCGGTCCTCGGCTTACTGGCGCTTTTCACGCACATCCACCTGTTCTGGGTCGCGGCGCTGTTGCTCGCCATGATCGATCTTCCCGACTTCAGCACGCCGCTGCGCAGCATTGCCGGCTCGGTGGAGAAGATAGCGAGTGTCGCAGCGGATGAGGGCGGCGCGGCAAAGCCTGAAACCAAACCGGATCCGGCAGTTCCGGCCGCCTCATCGGAAGTGAAGGCAAGGGAGCCCAGCAATGCTTGAGCTCCTGATCTGCTCCCTCGTGACGATCCTTCCAGACTATCTCTATCGCCGCTACGTCCAGGGCAAGCGCTTCGGCAAGGAGATCACGTTCTTCTCGGTCTGGTTCGAGCTGAGGTGGGGCATCACCGGCTGCCTGATGCTCACGATAGCGCTGATCACCATGATCTTCTATTTCCACCCTGCCACCGACAGCGCCACGCTATTCTTCCGGACGATCCCTATCCTCCCGGAAACCTCCGGACGCGTCGCGGAAGTCAATTTCGGCTTCAGTGCCCCGGTGAAGAAAGGCGATGTGATCTTCAGGCTGGACAATACGAAGCAGGAAGCGGCCGTTGAGACAGCCAAGCGCAAAGTCGCCGAGGTCGATGCTGCGCTGGTGGCGGCGGAGGCCGACGTCGTCAAGGCCGAGGCGCAGACACAGGAAGCCAGGAGCGCGCATCAGCAAGCGAAGGACGAATTGGATACCAAGAGCGACCTGCAGCGCCGCAATCCCGGCATCGTGCCGCAGCGCGATATTGAAAAACTTCAAGTCCTGGTCGATCAGCGGCAAGCCGGGATTGATGCCGCAGTGGCTACCAAGCAGTCTGCGACCCTTCGGCTCTCAACACTGCTGCCGGCGGAGAAGGCAAGCGCCGAAGCCAGCTTGGCGCAGGCCCAGGTGGATCTGGACAAGACTTTCGTTCGCGCCGGCGTCGATGGGCGGGTGGAGCAGTTCCTGCTTCGCGTCGGCGACGTCGTCAACCCGCTGATGCGGCCGGCCGGCATCCTTATCCCGGAGGGGGCGGGCCGGCGGGCTCTGCAGGCCGGGTTCGGTCAGATCGAGGCGCAGGTGATGAGGGAAGGCATGGTGGCGGAAGCGACCTGCATCTCAAGACCGTGGGTCATCGTTCCGATGGTGGTCACGACGGTCCAGGATTATATCGCCGCCGGCCAGTTCCGAGGTGGCGAGCAACTGCTCGAAGCGCAAAACATCCTCCGGCCGGGGACCGTCCTGGTGTTCCTGGAGCCGCTCTACAAGGGCGGTCTCGAAGGGGTCACGCCGGGCAGCAGTTGCATCGTCAACGCCTACACCAGCAATCATGAGGAAATTTCCAACAAGGAAACCAGCGCGGGCCGCCGCATCGCGCTGCACGTGGTCGACGGCGTGGGACTGGTGCACGCATTGCTGCTGCGCATCCAGGCGCTGCTGTTGCCGATCAAGACCCTGGTGTTCAGCGGCCATTGATGCGTGGTGAGGACGGAAAGCGCTTGAGAGTTTCGGGGTAGGGGGCATGATATGAATGGACTTCGCAGGTCCCTGGTGCTTGCGGCAACATTGGCCGCTTCCGTCTTCGGACTATCAGAGAAGGCGACCGCGTTCGATCTCACAGGCGCATGGGTCACGAGCGCCGACCAATGCAACAAGGTATTTGCGCGCAAGGGAAGGGCAAGACAGGTCACCTTCACCAGATTTCCCGGCGTCTATGGCGGTGGCTTCATCGCCGAGCCTGATCGCTTGAGAGGCAAGTTCGAGACCTGTTCGATCAAGTCCAGGAAGGACGACGGCCAGAACATCAACATCGTCGTGAGCTGCGCCAATGGCATCATGCTCTCAAACGTGCAATTCTTCCTGAAAGTGGTCGATGACAACAGCGTCACGCGGCTGTTTCCCGGCGTCGAAGGCATGGAGGTCACGTACCATCGCTGCCAGCTATAGGCCGGACCGTTGAGACCGTAGGCTGCAGTGCAATTTTGGCGCTAGAGTTGGGATAGAGTGCAGCCGTCAAACGGTGAGGTTGGCGGGGAGAAAGATGAGCAGACGCATCCTCGTTGATGCGGTCAGCATAGGCCGGGCAATTGTTGCCGTGCGCCTCTGTATCTGTCTGCTGGCGTGGGTTGCCATCCTGCCCGGGCCGGCAAGCGCCGTCCCACGCGGCGAACCGAAACGCGTGCTGCTGCTCCATTCGTTCGGGCGAGACTTCCGACCATGGAGCGAATTTGCCCGGGCCATCCGGGCGGAGCTCGAGCGCCAATCGCCGCGGCCGCTGAACCTCCAGGAACAGACGCTACTGGCGGCGCGATTCAACAATTCGGGCTCGGAAGCGCCCTTCGTCGATTATCTGCGCGCGCTCTATCAGGGTGCGGCGCCCGACATTGTGATCAGCATCGGGGCACCTGCGGCCGGGTTCGTCCAGAAATACCGCGCGGAGCTCTTCCCAGGGACGCCCATGGTCCTGACGGCGGTCGAACAGCGATTGGTGAACCGCGCCGGACTCACGGACAACGACACCGTCGTCTCCGTCCACAATGATTCCGCAGCCTTTTTCGCCAGCATTCTTAAGGTCCTGCCGGACACGCAGACGATTGCCGTCGTGATCGGCGCCTCGCCCCTGGAGAAGTTCTGGCTCGAGGAAGCAAAGAGGGAAGCGAAGCCGTTCGAAAGCCGGGTCGCATTCGTGTGGTACGCGGACTTGTCATTCCAGGAAATCCTGCAGCGGGCGGCGACACTTCCGCCACACACCGTCCTGTTCTGGGGCTTGATGTCGGTCGACGCGGCAGGTGTCGCCCATGAGGGCGATCTTGCACTGCGCAGTCTTCATGCAGTCGCGAATGCCCCTATCTTTTCATTCCAGGAAGCCTTTTTCGGCCAGGACACGGTCGGCGGCCCGATGCATTCCATCAGCGCATCGAGCGAGAAAACCGTCAATGCCGTGATCCGGATTCTCGGTGGCGAGAAGCCGGCCGACATCAAGATCGAGCCGATTGGATTTGCAGCTCCGAAGTACGACTGGCGCGAGCTGCAACGCTGGGGCATCAGCGAGAGCAACCTGCCCGCGGGAAGCGAAATCCTGTTTCGCGAGCCGACATTCTGGGAAAGATATCGATGGCAGGTCGCGCTCATCACGAGCGTGATTCTGGTGCAGGCTGGCCTGATCAGTGGATTGCTCCATGAACGTCGTCGCCGTCGCCTCGCTGAGGTCGAAGCGCGGCAACGGCTGGCGGAGCTTGCGCGGGTCAACCGCTATTCGGCTGCCGGAGAGATGGCGACCTCGCTCGCACATGAGCTGAACCAGCCGCTCGGCTCCATTCTCACCAATACCGAAACGGCGGAGCTGATGCTGAAATCGATCTCGCCAGATCTCGACGAAATACGAGAAATCCTCGCCGACATCAGGCGTGATGATCAGCGAGCGAGCGAAGTGATCCGCCGTCTTCGCAACATGCTGAAAAGGGCGCCAATTGAAGTTAGCGAGATTGATCTCAACGAGACCGTGAGGGAAGCCGTCGGCGTCATTTCGGCTTCGGCCGAAGGCCGCGATGTGATGCTGAAATATGTTCCGGCGCCAATGACGCTGCGCGTCAAGGGAGATTCCATCCAACTTCAGCAGGTTGTCCTCAATCTCATCATGAACGCGATCGACGTTATATCGGAATCGCAAAGCGAGAAGCGGGAGGTGATCGTCGCGATGGGCATCTCGAATGAACAGGCCGAGATCCTGGTCGGTGATACCGGCCCGGGCGTCGCCGACGATCATCTGAAGGATGTCTTTGAGCCGTTCTTCACCACCAAGACGCACGGCATGGGAATGGGACTCGCGATCGCCCGCACGATCGTGGAAGCGCACCACGGCCGGATCACCGTGGAAAACCGGAGCGGCAGCGGGGCGCTGTTCCGCATCAAACTGCCACTTGCTCGCTGACCTTCGGCGCGACCGGTCTGCCCCGGGAGTTGGTCCCAATCCTGGTGTCCGCGCGAACATGTCGCGTCGCAGCAATGCCGCTCTCCGGATGAACTGCGCTGGTTTCTTTGATCTTGATCAAGAGACGTGCATGCCCTGGACTGATGCTTGCGGCATGTGAGGCTCATGGAGGTTGTGATGTCTCGTTGCGGCAGGATCTTGCTCGCGCTCGCACTGTTTCTGTTGGCTCCCGTCGCGGCCTTTGCGCAGGCGACCAGTTCTCCGCCTGATCAGGGCGGTCAGCCGCAGGGGGCGTCACAGGCTGCGCCGAGCGAACAATTGTTGAAGCCTGAACAGCTCGAGGCGCTGGTCGCGCCGATTGCACTCTATCCCGACGACCTCCTGGCCAACGTGCTCGCGGCGTCGACCTATCCGCTGGAGATCGTGCAGGCCGACCGTTGGGTGACCTCGCACAAGAACCTGAAGGGCGATGCACTGAAGAACGAAGTCGACAAGCAGTCCTGGGACGACAGCGTGAAGGCATTGGTCAGCACCGCAGCGGTTCTTTCGATGATGAGCGACAAGATCGACTGGACCAAGAATGTCGGCGATGCCGTGCTCGCGCAGCAGCCAGATGTGATGGACGCGATCCAGCGGCTCCGCGCCAAGGCCCAGGCCAACAACAAGCTGGTGACGACCAAGCAGCAGAAGGTCAGCGTGCAGACCCAGGACAACAAGCAGGTGATCGTCATCGATTCGGCTGACCCAAATACGATGTACGTTCCCTATTACGATCCGGCCACCGTCTACGGCACCTGGCCATATGCGGACTATCCGCCCTATTACTTCGGCTACCCATCTTATATTGGTGCGGGCGTGATCGCGGCGGGCCTTGCCTTCGGTACCGCCTGGGCGATCGGCCGCTGGGGTAATTATTGGGGCGGCGGCTTCAATTGGGGCAACCGCAACCTCTACGTCAACCACTACAACAGGGTCACCAACGTCGGAAACAATTGGCAGCACAACCCGGCGCATCGACAAGGCGTCCGATACAACAACGCCAATGTTCAGCAGCGTTTCGGCAACAACAACCTGAAGGCAGGAAGTGCCAACCGGATGGATTTCCGCGGCCGCGGCGGCGAGCAGGTGCTGCGTCCCGGACAGGATCGACCCGGCAGCGGTGATCGCGTCGGAGATCGCGCTGGTGATCGCGCTGGTGATCGCGGCCGCGAGGGCGTCGCCTCTCGTGATCGTCCCGGCGGAGATCGCGCCAATCGCCCAGCCGCGGCCGATCGCGCCAAAGCAGGGGGCGCTCGTGCGGGGGCTGCTGACCGCGGTCGCAATGCGGCGCGTGGCGGCGGCCGCGACACCGCCTTCAAAAATGTGTCATCCGGCAGGGCTGCCAATCTGCAGGCCGCCCGAGGCCAGGCAAGCTTTGCCGGACGGGCGGGAGGCGCTGTTGCCTTAGCCGGCCGCGGGGGCGGTGGTTTCCAGGGCGCCGCGATTCGCGGGGGCGGTGGAGGTTTCCGTGGCGGAGGCGGCGGGGGCTTCCGTGGTGGCGGCGGACGGCGCTCCGATATCGCGCTGAAGCATGATGTCGTGCTGCTCGGCCACCTCGCCAACGGTCTTGGCTACTACCGCTTCAGCTATCTCGGCAGCAACAAGTCCTATGTCGGTGTGATGGCGCAGGAAGTGCAGGGCATCATGCCGGAAGCTGTCACGCGCGGTAGCGACGGCTATCTCAGGGTCTACTACGACAAGCTCGGATTGAAATTCCGGACCTACGGCGACTGGCTTGCCGCCGGCGCGCGGATTCCCACAGCATCGGAGCCAACACCATGACGATCGTTCAGTCGCTCCGGTTGGCCCGCCCCGCGGCCGCTGTCGCCACCGTTATCATGCTGGCATTCCCGATCACATCGGCTCACGCGCAACAGGCCTATCCTTCGCCGGAGGACGCCGCGGCCGCGCTGGCTGCCGCCGTCAAGACCGGCGAGAAGAGAGCCGTGCTGAAGGTTCTCGGCAAGGACGCCAAGGACATCATCGCATCAGGCGATGATGTCGCCGACGCCGAGACGCGTGAACGCTTCCTGTCCGCGTATGAAGCCAAGCATTCGATCAAGGCGGAAGGAAACAAGAAGGCAACGCTCATCCTGGGCGCGGATGACTTCCCGTTCCCGATCCCCCTGGTCAACAACAGGGATGGCTGGGAGTTTGATTCCGCCGCGGGTCGCCTCGAGATCCTGTATCGCCGCATCGGACGCAACGAACTCGATGCCATTCAAACCGCGCTCGCCTTTGTCGATGCCGAGAACGAATATGCCGACAAGGATCGCACCGGCGACGGGTCCGGAATCTACGCGCAACGGATTGTCAGCACTCCCGGCAAGAAGGATGGCCTGTTCTGGCGCGACGATCGCGACCAAAGTCCCCTCGGTGAGCTCGCGGCGCAGGCGGCAACGGAAGGCTATAAGGCTGGCGCGGAGGGCAGCGCGCCCTACCACGGCTACTACTTCCGAATCCTGAAAGGACAGGGACCCAATGCGCCCGGTGGAGCCGTGAATTATGTCGTCAAGGGCAAGATGATCGGCGGCTTCGGGCTGATCGCCTATCCCGCAGAGTATGGCAATTCAGGTGTCATGACCTTCATGGTCAACCACGCGGGCACCGTCTATCAGAAGGATCTCGGCGAACGCACGGCGGTCATCGCCAAGCGCACGTATCTGTTCGATCCGGACCAGACGTGGAAGAAGGTGGACGCGACGAATCCCTGAAAACGCGGAAACATTGCAATGGAGCCATCTGCAATTCGTCTTGCGGTCATCGCGCTGCTCGCCTTCGTATTTCCGGTAACGTCATCGCAAGCGCAAGCGCCGGGCTACGTGCGGGTCAATTTCGCGAAAGCGGGCCTGCTGGTCGGCGCCGGCGGCGGCACCGGCGTTCTGACATATCGCGGCCGCAACTATCCGTTCCGGGTCTCCGGCCTCAGCCTCGGCGTCACCGCCGGCGCATCCGTCAGCCGGCTGGAAGGTTGGGCATCCGGCATAGCTGACGTGAGCGACTTCGCCGGCACCTATAGCGCGGTCGGCGCCGGTGGTGCTCTGGTTGGCGGCGCCGGCGGCGTCAACTTGAGAAACGAGAACGGCGTCGTGCTCGTCTTGAAGGGACCGAAAGCGGGGATGGAGTTCGCCGCCAACCTCAGCGGGATCAGGATTTCGCTGAAGTGAGCTATGAGTATCGGGGAAGCGCGACAGTTATCCGCTCAAGCTAAGCTTCTTTGCCTATGACAATGAGCGGACATTCGTGCGGGAATGGTGCGCGAAGCGACTCACGCGCTTAGGAACGTCGGCTAGCGTTCGGAGCCTACGCCGGATAACAGTCAGGACCAGATCACCCGAAGGCGGCATCGGATCAACCGCGGTATCAGAGTCGCATATGGCGGTTAGTTTAGATTTAGTCTTATTCAGGCCGCGACATGTACCGACGTGCTGGTGTCATACGGCATTTTCAGGGGCCCCTCTTTTATCTTGCGGAGAACAAGATACAACGAGATGTTGTCCGGCCTGACCTCTGGTAACTTGCGCTTGAGCTTGCGATTCAGCCGCGACCAAAAATCCGTCCTGTATTCGGGCAGCTTGTTGGCCAGCGCTGGAAAGTAGGCTGTATAGTCGCGAACGATGCCATAAATGTCATTGCCTGCGACGGGACCCTGGTAGGCGAAATCGATCATCTCATATTCGTTATGGCCCGAAAGATCGAACAGGAAGCGCGGCGTGTAGCAGAAATAGCCGTGATCGACATAGCCGGACATCGGCAAATCGTGAACGATATAGCCGCCGACTTTGGTAGCGTCGTGGATCACTCGAAAGGCGTTGAGCTGGTCGAAGACATGTTCTGTAGTGCCGAAATTAAGCACCGTGTCGAACGAACTCATCAGATCGTCGGGAATTCTTTCCGTGTTTAGATCGAAGATCCTAGTGCGGTACCCGTTCGCAATGTCGAAAGAGAGATAGGTCAGGCCTGCCTTCTCAAGGACTTCGCCGATAAAGCTTTGGTTTGCTCCTCCGGCCGATCCATAGCCCGAGCCGTTCGATATCTGGTTGATGGACGCTTCCTCGGGGCTCACCCCGTAGCAGGCGAGGAAGGATCGCAATCCATCCCGGTCTGCTGAATACAGATTGGATGATCCGATATCGAGAACGCGACAGCCAGCCGCAAACAAGCCCCGCCCACGCAGTTCCTCTAGCTTCTGTAGCGTGATCCCTAACGGCGCCTCCCGACGGTCTAGCGTATACAACCAAACCGAGCAATTCTGTGGCGGCTCGGTAATATGACCCGCCTCCCCAGCGCAATGCGGATAACTTCAGCACCAGCTCCACGGGACGACGCGGCCGCTCTATCTTTCTTGTCGGGGCCGCGCAGCACGATCTTCAGAAGCATCATCCGGCAGCGGCCGTTGCAACGCCTTCGCCTTCTCCCATGGTGGGCGCAGCCACACGTTGCGCCCACGTCCGTCGTCAAGATCACCGGTGTCACCTTGGAGTGGATCGGCGCGACGATCGCGTTCGGCTCGGTGGTGAGGAAGCCGTAGACGAGGTGCGGCCCGGGATCGGCTTTGACTTTGCGCCGCGGTCACCTCTGAACTCGGTCCAGATCCCCGCGAAGGCCGTCAGCGGTCAATAGCGCTATCTTGAATTTCGTATAAGATCAGAGCTGTTTAACTGCGTGAGAACTTTCGATGCGATCTCTTTGGTCGCGACTGCTTGCACTCTGGATAATGCTGGTCTTGTCGGGAGTGGCGACTGGCTATCTTCTGTTCGAGTCCTTTCAGCAGACAGCCAACGCGCGTGTTGCGCGCTCTGAGGAATTGGTCGCGCGGGCCTGTCGAGAAATCGCCGACCGCTACCAATTCTTCGTCTCCGGTTGGACTGGAGGGCGGATCGACGATAGCCTAAAGCAAGACCTCACGACGCTGGTTCAGGTCGCTCTCTCCAGCGCTATCGGTGTCGAAGGCGGCATCTGGCAAGCTGATGCAGGCTCGCTCGCCTACGCCTTCCCTTCCTACGAGGGTACGGGTCCAAAGACTGATCTTCCCGCCGCTGAGCTGAACACAATCCGTGAAGTCAACGCCGAAGCCGTGCGTTCCGGTCGGCCGGCCGGCCGGCGGCAGCCGGCGCGTTCGCAGGTACTTCTGGTGCACGCTTGCCCGCTGCGCGGACCACTGCAAGGCACCACAGCCTGGACCATGACGCGCGCCTTCACCGCCGAGGGCCCGGCTTACACGCAGTTGCTGGCAGGGCTGCTTGTGCTCGCACTGACCATTTTCGGTTCGGCCATCTGGCTCGCGCGCGTGCTGTTCTCATGGTCGCGGAAGATCGGGGCGCTGGAGAAAGCGCTGGGCAAGAGCGACAGCGGGTCTGTCGACCTTCCAAAGCTTCCGCGCACCGGCGAGCAGGAGCTCGACCGGCTGGTCGATGCGCTGAACCAGACCGGCGAACGGCTCGCGCTGGAGCGGCGCCGCGCAAGTACGGCCGAGTGCCTTGCGGCCGTCGGGCGGTTATCGGCAGGACTTGCGCACGAGATACGCAATCCCATCGCGGCTATGCGACTTAAGGCGGAAAACGCGCTGGCTGCGAGCGATGACGCTCGCAAGAAGATCGCACTGGAAGCGATCCTCACGCAGGTCGCACGGTTGGATGCGCTGCTCCGCAATCTGCTGCAAATGACTCAGGCCGGCGAGCCCAAGCCGATAGATGTCGAACTTGTGTCTTTTCTAGAAAGTACAATCGAGCCCCACCAGGAATTGGCGGCTGCCAACGGCTTGTCCTTGGAGATGGGAACGCCCGAGCCGACCAGTCCGTTGCCTCGCTTTGACCCTTCCCAGATGCAGCGGGCGCTTGACAATCTGATTCTCAACGCCATCCAGAACACGCACGCTGGCGGGCGCATCGTCGTCGACGCTCTGATGCAACAGGATAAGTTGTTGCTGTCCGTGACCGATAGTGGTGCAGGGGTGAGCGAAGAGATGCGCGAGCGTCTGTTCGAGCCGTTCGCAACCGCGCGCTCCGAGGGAACCGGGCTTGGGCTTGCTATAGTACAGGAAATCGCGCGTGCTCATCATGGGGAAGCGCGGCTTGCGCGCACCGAGCGCGGCGCGAGGTTTGAGATCGAGGTGCCATGGCAAACGTCCTGATTGTCGATGACGACGCGGCCCTGCGCGAGGGTCTCGCGGAGGCATTGAGCGATCTCGGCCACACGCCGCAAACGGCCTCATCGGGGCGCGAAGGTCTCGCCGCGCTGTCCGAGACGGTGGACGCAGTGCTGCTCGATCTCAAGATGCCTGGCATGGATGGCATCGAGGTACTGCGCCGCATCCGCTCGCACGAGAGCCCACCAGCCGTGGTGGTGCTGACCGCCTTTGCGAGCGCCGAAAATACCATCGAAGCCATGCGGCTCGGTGCCTTCGACCATCTCACGAAGCCGATCGGACGCGATGAGCTGAAAGCTCTCTTGGAGCGGCTGCCGTCGCGGCGGCGGCCGGTCACCACTGCAAGCAAAGGCAGCCTCGATACCTTGATCGGATCGAGCGAGGGAATGCGGCGTGTGCAGAAGGCCATCGGGCTCGCTGCCGACAGCCAGTCGACGGTTCTCATCCTCGGCGAAACCGGAACTGGCAAAGAGCTGGTGGCGCGCGCATTGCATCTGCACAGCCAGCGCAAGGACAGCTCTTTCATAGCCGTCAACTGCGCCGCAATCCCTCCGGACTTGCTCGAAAGCGAATTGTTCGGGCATGTGAAGGGCTCGTTCACGGGCGCGACCAGCGACCGCACTGGCGCCTTCCGCGAGGCCAACAACGGCACGCTGTTTCTCGACGAGATCGGCGACATGCCGCTTGGGCTGCAAGCAAAGATCCTGCGAGTGCTGCAGGAGCGGATGATCACGCCGGTCGGCGGCAAGCCGATCCGGACCACGGCACGGGTCGTGACCGCAACCCACCGCGACTTGCCAACGCTTGTGGCGGCCGGCGAGTTTCGCGGAGACCTCTACTACCGCCTCAATGTCGTTCCCATCGCGATCCCGCCGCTACGCGACCGGCCATCCGATATCGTTCCGCTCGCCCAGCACTTCCTTTCCTTGTCGGTCTCTTCGGGACAACCGATGAAGCAGCTCAGTAGTGGCGCAATCGACAAGCTGACGCGCTACAACTGGCCCGGCAATGTCAGGCAACTGCGAAACGTCATCGAACGGGCTTGTGTGCTGACCAGAAGCCACACCATCGGCGCCGACGATATCGACACCGGCGCAGCGGAAGATCACCCAATTCCGACAGCGCTTCCGGAGAGTGATTTGCCGGCGGCGGTGGCGCAGCTCGAAGAAGCGATGATCCGCAAGGCACTGGACGCCTGCGGCGGCAACCGCGCCGAAGCGGCGCGGCGCCTCAACATTAACCGCCAGCTTCTCTACACGAAGATGCAGCGTTACGGCCTCACAGGCAGCGATGCGTCAGAAAATCCGACGCGCGCCGTCAGAAAAGACGACAACTGAACAACTTCACTTCCCGCTAACACCTTCACAAACAAGCACTTCGGCTTTGGCATGCCCACTGCTGAACCTTTCGCACTGGCGATTCGCTCGTCATTCGGAAGGAGCTCGATCATGAAGATGACAATGACACGAAGACGCGCACTTGCGTGCGCGGTCCTCGCCGCGACGTCCATCGGCACCGGTACTGATGCCTATTCGCAAGCCCCCGGCTCAGTTTGGGATTCGTCTCAACTGCCGGAATCGCTGGGCCGAGTGAAGCAATACACGTTGACGCCGCGGGGTGACGTTGACGGGATCATCCTTGCGGACGGCACGGAAGTGAAGTTGCCGCCACATCTCTCCACCCAGGTCGTCTATACGATCCGGCCAGGCGATGAGGTTTCGATTCGCGGCATTCGCGCCCGGGCGATTCCGCTCGTTGATGCGGCTTCCGTCACCAATGTCGCAACGGGCAGGAGCGTGGCCGACAATGGACTACCGCGCGGCCCCGATCGCGGCGGCATGCAGCAGGCCATCAGCGGCCGGATCGTCGCGGCGCTGCACGGCAAGCGCGGCGAGGTGAATGGCGCGCTGCTCGACGACGGCACCCAGCTTCGACTGCCCCCGCCAGAGGCCGAGCGATTTGCGGACTGGCTGCTGCCCGGGCAGATGGTTTCCGTGCGCGGGGAGATGCTCGACATCGCACTCGGTAGGGTGGTCGATGTGCAGGCGATCGGCGCTTCACCTGGCCAGATGACCGAATTTGACAGACCGCGTCCGCCGCGCGACCCCAAGGGCGGCCCCGATCGCTTCGGTCCGCCTCCGCCACCCCCGCCGCGCGGTTGACCCCCAACAACGAATTTCTGAAGCACCAGACGAGAGGAGAACAACATGCACTGGATCGATCCCGATTGCCTGCCGGAAGTCAAAGGAACCGTCGAACGCTTCCTGCTCAACCCCCACGGCGAGATCGACGGCTTCGTCATGAATGGCGAGACGCAGGTGCCTGTCCTGGTTCATACGCCGCCGCACATGGAGGCCGAACTCACTCGCCAAGTGAAAGCTGGCGACATGGTCGGCGTTCGCGGCGTCCGGCCGCGCAAGGGCGATCTCATCGCGGCGATCGCGGTTACCCTCACGAGCGGGGCAAGTATCGTGGACCAAGGACCGGACCACGATCACAAACATCCGAAGCTCGAGAAAAGGAAGATGTTGGCCGAAGGAACGGTGCGGCTGCCGTTGTTCGGCCCGAAGGGCGAACTCCGCGGCGCGCTGCTCGCCGACGGCACCACCATCCGTGTCGGACCGAAGGAGGCTGAACAGGTTGCCGAGCTTCTTGCGCCCGCCGCAAAGATCGCCGTTAGAGGCGAGGGCGTCGAAACCAAACACGGCCGCGTCGTGGATGCGAAGGAGATCGGCACCAACAGCCATGATCTTCGTCCGATCAAGGAGGCCAAGCCGAGGCCCA
Source organism: Bradyrhizobium sp. LeoB3 (assembly GCF_055456055.1). Classification (NCBI taxonomy): domain Bacteria; kingdom Pseudomonadati; phylum Pseudomonadota; class Alphaproteobacteria; order Hyphomicrobiales; family Nitrobacteraceae; genus Bradyrhizobium; species Bradyrhizobium sp. LeoB3. Next base: position 17,076 of record NZ_JBVBEF010000063.1, on the reverse strand, counting down.
AGCACGAGGCAAAGCCCAAGCACGATCGCGCCACACACGCCTGAAGCGGATCGTGTTGAAAGGAATTGGCGGAATCACGTCAAGGGTCGAGGCCGAACATGTCTAGCGATTCAAAATCAGGACAACGTGCCAACCGCGCCCTTGATGCCGCCAATTTCTTCCTGGCCGATGTGCGCGACGGGCTCGGTCCCTATCTCGCCGTCTATCTCCTGACCGAACAAAAATGGGACGAAGCCAGCATCGGCGTGGTGATGTCGATCGCTGGTTTTGCCGGCCTCGTTGCGCAGACCCCGGCCGGCGTGCTGGTCGATGCGACAAGGGCAAAGCGCTTAATGATGGTGTGTGCAGCGCTGATTGTCACCTGCGCCTCGCTGATTCTGCCTCTCTGCGCAGGCTTCTGGCCGGTTGTTCTGTCGCAGAGCATCGCGCACGCGGCAGGCGTGATCTTTCCGCCGACGATAGCGGCCGTTTCCCTCGGCGTCGCGGGCCATCGCGCCTTCACGGCCCGCGTCGGCCGCAATGAAGGTTTCAATCACGCCGGTAACGCAGCGGCCGCGACTGTTGCGGGCGGCGCGGCCTACTTTTTCGGGCCTCAGGTCGTATTCTATGTGCTTGGCGTGATGACGATCGCAAGCCTAATTAGTGTGCTGGCGCTCCCAGAAGATGCGATCGACCATGACCTCGCGCGTGGGCTGCAGAAACATGGAAGAAATCCAGACGGCGTCCGCGAGCAGCCGGCAGGCCTTAGCATTCTCCTGACGTGCCGCCCGCTTCTGGTCTTTGCGGTTTGCGTAACGCTCTTTCATCTCTCGAATGCAGCGATGCTGCCGCTCGTCGGGCAAAAGCTCGCGCTTCAGGACAAGAATCTCGGCACCAGCATGATGTCGGCGTGCATCGTCGCGGCCCAAATAATGATGGTGCCAATGGCGATGCTTGTTGCGGCGCGGGCCGACCGATGGGGCCACAAAAGCTTCTTCCTCGCTGCGCTTCTAATACTGCCCCTTCGCGGAGCGCTTTATACCCTTTCCGACAACAGGAACTGGCTCCTTGCCGTACAGCTGCTGGATGGGATTGGGGCAGGTATTCTCGGCGCGATCTTTCCCGTGATCGTCGCCGACCTCATGCGAAACACTGGACGTTTCAACGTCGCGCAAGGCGCGATTATCACCGCGCAAAGCGTCGGAGCGGCACTCTCTACCACACTCGCAGGCTTTGTCGTTGTGAAGGTAGGCTACAGCGCGGCCTTCCTCACGCTCGGCGCGGTTGCGGGCGTTGGTTTTGCGGTTTGCTGGTTTGCGCTCCCGGAGACGCGCGTGCATTCGGGTTCGGATTTGGGACAAACGGCGAAAACGATCCCACCGACCTCCAGTATCGCGGCGGGATGATTTTCGGCCTTCTTTTGGAGACGAGGGCGATGTCGCCGCACGAATCGCTTCTGACTTGGAGCATCATTATCCCGGCAACCGCCGGCGTTATCATCAGGCCCTTTCGCCTGCCCGAGGCGGTCTGGGCGATGGCGGGCGCGGTCGCGCTGGTGCTTTGCAACCTCCTGACCGCAAGCGAAGCGCTGCGCGGTATCGCCAAGGGCCTCGATGTATATTTCTTCCTGACCGGCATGATGCTCATCGCGGAGCTCGCTCGTTGTGAAGGCCTGTTCGACTACCTCGCCGCTTTTGCGGTCGAACATGCGCGCGGCTCGCCGCAGCTGCTGTTTCTTCTGGTTTATGCCGTCGGCATTCTCGTCACCAGCTTCCTCTCCAATGACGCCACGGCCATCGTATTGACGCCAGCTGTCTACGCCGCGACCCGCGCCGCCGGCGCAAATCCGCTGCCCTATCTGTTCGCATGCGCCTTCATTGCCAACGCCGCGAGCTTCGTGCTGCCGATCTCCAATCCCGCCAATCTTGTTGTGTTCGGCGAACGCATGCCGCATCTATTTGAATGGCTGCGCCAGTTCGCGCTGCCTTCGGTTGCCGCAATTGTCGTGACCTATGTCGTGCTGTGCCTCAGCCAGCGCCACGCGCTCGCTGAAGGGACCATCGCGAGCCGCGTGCCACATCCCAGGCTCGGCCGCGGCGGCAGGCTCACCGCAATCGGCATCGCCGCGATCGGCGTCGTACTCCTGACGGCTTCGGCACTCGACGTGCAATTGGGATTGCCGACCTTCATTTGCGGTCTCGTCACGGCTACGGCAGTGCTCGCGCTCAGCCGCCAGTCGCCCCGGCGGGTGATGAAAGGCATTTCCTGGAGCGTGCTGCCATTGGTCGCGGGACTGTTCGTGATGGTGGAAGCGCTGCTGAAGAGCGGCGCGATTGACCATCTCAATGCGCTTCTGCAGGCCGGAATCGAGAGATCGCCGACTGAGGCCGCCTGGAGCGCCGGAATCGTCGCCTCGATCGCCGACAACATCGCCAATAACCTTCCCGTAGGCCTCGTTGCGGGCTCGGTCGCAGCCAAGGACCACCTCCCGGCGCAGGTTTTGAGCGCCATGCTGATCGGCGTCGATCTCGGGCCCAATCTCTCGGTGACTGGATCGCTCGCAACGATCCTGTGGCTGGTGGCGTTGCGGCGGGAAAAGGTCGACGTCAGTGCCTGGCGCTTCCTGAAAATTGGTGTGCTGGTGACGCCGCCCGCATTGCTCGCGGCGCTCGCGGCCGCGATCTGGTGAGGATCTCATCCAGATCGCTTACTCGCTCGAACGAGACAAATCTGGATCGTTCGGTTCTGGCGCGCTATCGCGCTGTAAAATGGGGATAAATGGCGCACCCGACACGATTCGAACGTGTGACCTTTGCCTTCGGAGGGCAACGCTCTATCCAGCTGAGCTACGGGTGCCTGACGGTTCATTTAGCCGATTGGTCCCCCATCGGCAACGGTCTTGAGAGCGATTGTCTGGCGAGATGCAGGCTGTAAACTGCCGGTAGAACCGCGCGAAAAGCGCCATCTGCTTGGGGAGATCGTCATGCGTCCGCTCGAATTTGGCTGGTATTTGCCGACGCATGGCGACACCACCGCCTATGGGCTGATGGAAGCCCAGGTGGCGGGCTCGCCGGAACTCTGCGAGCGGGTGGTGCAGGCCGCCGAAGCGGCGGGCTTTGAATATTTGCTGATCCCGGTTGGCTCGGTGTGCTGGGAGGCCTGGATCACGGGAGCCTTCATGGCGGCGCGGTCGTCGAAGATCAAGCCGCTGATCGCAGCGCGTCCCGGCTACATCAATCCGGTGCTGCTTGCCAAGATGATCTCGACCTTCGACCAGATGTCAGGCGGGCGCATCTGCATCAACCTGATCGCGGGCCAGAACGAGAGCGAGGTCGAAGCCGAGGGTATCAGTTACGCCAAGGAAGAGCGCTACGCGCTGATGGACGAGGAGGTCTCGATCCTGAAGGAGCTGTGGACCACGCGCGGGCCGGTGCATTTCAATGGCAGGTTCCACTCGCTGTCGGGCGCGCATATCCGGCCGCGGCCGCTGCAGCAGCCGTTTCCGAAATTCTATCTCGGCGGCGGCTCGCGGCAGGCATGGGAATTATCGGCGAAACATTCCGATGTGCATCTGTTCTGGGGCGATCTGCCGGAACGCATCGCGCAGAACATCGCCGAGATCAGGGCGCTGGCGCGCAGCCACGGCCGCGAGCAGGAGATTGGTTTCGGTATGCGGCTGCAGGTGATCTGCCGCGAGAACGAAGCGGACGCGTGGGAGGCGGCCGACCGCCTGGTGCGTCATGCCACCGAACGTCAGAAACAGGAGATGAAGACGCTCTACAACAATTCAGCGGCCAATCAACGGGTGCAGCAGCTTGCGCGCGAGCATGGCGATCTCCTGTTGCCGCATCTGTGGACCGGCATCACCAAGGTCCGGCCCGGCGCCGGCATTGCCGTGGTCGGCAATCCCCTCCAATGCGCCGACATGCTGCAGCAATTCATCGATGCCGGCTGCCATTCCTTCTGCCTGTCCGGCTATCTGCATGACGAAGAGGCCGAGCGTTTCGGGCGGCTGATCCGACCGATCCTTGCCCAGAACAATCGCGGCCGCTTGGCTGCGTAACGGATCAAGCGGGTACGATCGTCTTGCCGATCGGCCACAGCGCGATGCCGGCAAGCTTGAGGTGCGCCCAGGCGAAGGGCAAGCCGATGATGGTGACCGCCCAGATGATCGCCGTGACGAGGTGACCGAGCGCAAGCCACCAGCCCGCGAGCACGAACCAGATCAGGTTGCCGATCAGCCCGAGCGGGCCGGTCCCGACGTCGCTCACACCGGTGATTTCGTCGCGGCGCGCGGCCCGCGAACCGAACGGCAACAGGGTATAGACAGCGATATTGAAGGCCGCGCGCGCCCAGGGCAGGCCGATGATCGTGATCGCCATGATGATCGCGGCGACAAGCCAGCCAAACGCCATCCACGCGCCGCCGATCAGGATCCAGAGCACATTGAGGAGGATGGAAAGAGGGGACATGGGTTCACTCGCCATTGCCCTATGGCCAGATTGCCTCGTGGTCGGGCTCGCACCCCATATTTGTACGCCATCGCCGTCGCGCAAGATAGCCGCCCGATCGACTCTAGGCCAAAACCCGCGCCGCCATCTGGTCCATGCCGAGCAATCGCCTGATCTCCGAGGCCGGCTTCGGTGCGCTGAACAGGAAGCCTTGCATCTGCGTGCAGCCCAGCTCGCGCAATAGTTTTCGCTGCTGCTCGGTTTCGACGCCTTCGGCCGCGGTGGTCATGTTGCGCGACGCAGCGATATTCACCACCGCCTGCACGATGGTTGAGGAACCGTCGACCTCGATGTCGCTGACGAAGCATCGGTCGATCTTGATCTTGTCGAACGGAAACCGCTTCAGATAGCTTAAGGAGGAATAGCCGGTGCCGAAATCGTCCAGCGCGATGCGCACGCCGATGGCGCGGAGCTGGTGCAGGATCGCGAGCGCGGCTTCATCGTCCCTGATCAGCACCGCCTCCGTGATCTCGATCTCCAGCCGACCGGGCGCGAGGCCGGAGGCGGTGAGCGCGCCCGTGATCCGCAACGCCAGTGTTTCGCATTTGAGCTGGACCGGCGAGACGTTGACGGCGAGCCGAATGTGGGATGGCCAGGCGGCCGCTTCCGTGCAGGCCGTGCGTAGCACCCAGTCGCCGAGCTCGTTGATCAGTCCGGTGTCTTCGGCCACCGGAATGAACTCGGCAGGAGAGATCAAGCCGCGCTCCGGATGACGCCAGCGCAACAGCGCCTCGCAGCCCGCGACCTGATTGGTCCTCAAGTCCAAGAGCGGCTGGTAGTGGATTTCGAAACCGCCTTCCACCATGCTTGCCGCAGGTCCTGCTCCATGGCGAGGCGGGCCTGGGCGCTTTCATCCATTGCCGGCTCGAAGAAGCGATGGGTCCGGCGCCCGCCGGCTTTGGCGGCATACATCGCCAGATCCGCGTGCTTGATGAGCTGGTCGAGCTCCGTGCCGTCCTGCGGCGCCAGCGCGATGCCAATGCTGGCGTCGGTGGAAAGATGATGCCCGAGGCAATCGCAAGGTTGCCGGATCGCGCCATGGATCCGCGTCACGAATTCCGCGACATCAGGCGTTGCATCAACTGCGGTCTGGATCACCGCGAATTCGTCGCCGCCGAGCCGGGCGATCAGGTCGCCGGGTTTGAGGCAGGCCTTGATCCGTGCGGCCACCGTCTTCAGCAATTCGTCGCCGACGTGATGGCCGAGCGAGTCGTTGATGGCCTTGAACTCGTCGATATCGATGTAAAGCAATGCGAACCGTTCTCCGCGCATTGCCCTTTCGAGCTCGCGTGCGATCTGCGCACGGAACAGCACGCGGTTCGGCAGATCGGTCAGCGCATCGTAATGCGCAAGATAGGTGATCCTTTCGTTCGCGAGCTTGCGTTCGGTCACGTCCTCGACGACGTTGATGATATAGCGCGTCGCGCCGGCCTGATCGCGGATGCCGATGCGTTTCGAGGTGATGTAGCGTTCGCCCTTGGCCTGGGTCTTCCAGAGGTGTTCGTCCCTGTAGAAGCCGTCGGTGGATCCCAGCAACCTTTCGTCGTCCGAGGTGATTATTCGCGCGGAGGCGGCCGGAAAGACATCGAATGCGGTCCTGCCGAAGATCAGCTCGCGCGAAATGCCGAACTGCTCCTCGGCAACTCGGTTGACCAGGAGATAGCGCCGGTCCTGCGCATCCTTGACGGTGATCTGCGAGGGGATGTGGTCGATGATCTCGCGCAGGAACGCGAAGTTCCGGTCGCGCTCCTGCTCGAGCCTGCAGCGCTCGGTGATGTCCTCCACGGTGGTGATCCACCCGCCGTGCTTGAGCGGCGTGCTGATGGCCGAAAACCAGCGGCCGTCCGCGCAACCGATCAGTCGGCGATCAACCTGACCTTGGGCGATATTGTCCATGACCGAGGTGCAGAATGCGTCGACATCGCCGTCGAACAATCCCTTCGCCTGGCGGTGGCGCATCAGGTCGCGGAAATGGCATCCCGGCTTCGCGACGTCGGTCGAGAGCTGGAACATGTCCAGATAGCGCCGGTTGAAGGCGACGATGCGCCCAGTGGCGTCGTACTGCACCAGCCCTTGGATCATGTTGTTAAGCGCCGTATCGAGCCGCTGCCGCTCCGCCTTCAGCCGTTGCCGCGCCTGGCGGTTTTGCTTGTTGATCTCGCGGATGATCTGGAACAGCACCCCTGCGACCACCAGGGCGGCGAGCGCCGCGGCGACGACCAGGAATTTGGTCTGGGCACGCCAATCGCGAGCGCCGCGTCGATGGAATTGGTTGCGATCACGACCGCGGGGAAATGGCCGAGCCGCGCCGCCGAGCCCAGCCGCTTCATTCCATCGACCGGGCTTTCGATGCGCAGGGTATGCTGGCCTCCCTTCGCCAGCACCTCTCGCATCAGTGGGGCGGAAGCGAAATTCCGTCCGATCATCTCATCGATGCGCGGATGACGAGCGAGCAAGGTCCCGTCGGCGTGAAACAGGGCGATGGTGGCGCTCTCGCCTGGAGCGACGGAAGCAAAGAACTTCTCATAGTTCGCGGGATCGATGCGCCGCGTCATGATCCCGAGAAAGATTTCGTTGTGCCCGGTCAAGCGGTGGGCGATCACGGTATTGAGTTTGCCGTTGCGATAGCTGCGGACCGCTTCGGCGAGAACGGTTTCCGTGGTCGGATTGGACTTGAAGCTCTTGAAGTAGGCCCGCTCGGATATGTCGAGCTTCGGCACCGGCAGCGGTCCGGACCAGATGATGATGTGCACGTCGGTGTCGAACAGCGAGACGTCGCCGAGATAGGACAGGCCCTTCGATCTCAGCACATGGTGCACTTCGACGGTCGACATCCGTTCTTTGAACGCTTCGGGCGAGGCAAGCTCCGGAATCCGCAATTGTGAGATCAGGTCGGAAGCGATCGTCGCGGAGTCTTCGAACTGCTGGTCGAAGTGGCGCGTCAGCATCAGCACGGTGTTTTCCAGTTCGCGCTCGCTGTTGTGCAGGGCGCGCTCACGGAATTGGCCGACCATCAGGATGGTGCCGGCAAAGATCGCGGTCACCAGCAATCCGCCGCAGAGCGTCAGCCACAGCACCGGGCCGCGGATCGTCGCGGCGAAATGGCGGCGGAATACCTTCGCGCGAAGGATGATTCTATGGATGTGCTTTGAAGGATTGCGCCTTCCCGAATTCCCGGGAGGCAGGGATAGAACGGAAAATTGTCACAAGCGGTTAGGAAATCCGGTTACTCAACGCTTAATTGGGATCTTGCAGTATTTCCTCGCAATGGTTGTAGGGGCGCCACTCCTCAGCGCCGATACCTGCTTGTCCGGGTGTAAGCGGGACGCGCCTCCTCCATCGCCCGGCTCGCCAGGTGGGCCCGCGCTTCGCTCGTCAGCGGCATCGACGGCTTGAGGTCGTCCAGGAAGATCGGTCTCGAGAAATAGTAACCCTGGGCGTAGCGGATCTTGGTCGCGGCCTGCAGGTAGGCCAGTTCCTCGTAGGATTCGATGCCTTCCGCGATCACGGTCATGCCGAGCGCCTCGCTCAAGGACTCGATCGCCCGCAGGATGCCCTGGCTGCGCGGGCGCTTATGGATGTCGGTGATGAATGAGCGGTCGATCTTGATCTCGTCGGCGGTGATGTCGGCGAGCGCCGACAGCGACGAATAGCCGATGCCGAAATCATCGATCGAGATCCCGACGCCGATCCGGCGCAGTATCGGCAGGATCTCCTCCTGGAAATGCGACTTGGTGACGAAGGCGTCTTCCGTCACCTCGATCATGAAGCGCTTCGGGTATCCCGTCTCCTCGAGCGCGCGGGCGAACGGGCGCATGAATTCGGGATTGGCGGCCTGCTTGGCCGCGACGTTGATGCTGATGGAAGCGTCGGGACCAAAGGTGTTGTTGATCAGGTCGATCGATCTCACGATCTCCGCCAGCACCAGATGGGTCAGTTCGTCGATCAGCCCGAGCTCGACGGCGAGGTTGACGAAAGTGCCGGGCGCCTGGATCACGCCCTCATTGTCGCGCAGCCGCACCAGCGCCTCGATGCCCCTGACCTCCTGCGTCCTGAGATCGACCTTGGCCTGGAAGGCGCAACAGAAGCGCTTCTCCAGGATCGCGAGCCGCAGCGACTGCTCGATCTTCATCCGCGCCATGGCCTCGACTTCCATGCTGGCGTCGAAGAAGGCCGCGGCACCCTTGCCGCCGTGCTTGACCCGATACATCGCGATGTCGGCGTTCTGGCGCAGCTCGTCGTAGCTTCGGCCATGCTCGGGATAAAGGCTCACGCCGATCGAGGTGGAGGCAAAGATCTCCGACTGGTCGATGAAGAACGGCGCCTTCAACCGCTGCAACATGAATTCGATGTAGTCGGCGACCTCCTGCTCGGTCTGGATCGGATTGAGCAGCAGCAGGAATTCGTCGCCGGAGATGCGCGACAGAATGTCGGTTTCGCGCAAGGACAGGCTGAGCCGCCGGGTCATCTCGACCAGCAGCGCGTCGCCGATGGCGTGGCCGTAATAGTCGTTGATGTGCTTGAAATTGTCGATGTCGAGGAAGGCGAGCGCGAAATGGCCATCTGCATCGTCACGGCGCAACAGGCTGTTGACGCGGTGCTCGATCACGCGGCGCGTCGGCAGGCCGGTCAGTTCGTCATAATAGGCGGAGCGGAATAGCTGATCCTCGAACGCCTTCTGCTCGGTGATGTCTGCGGAGGTCGACAGCAGGAGACTGCGGTCGGCGATCCGCACCGGCCGATGCGCGGTGAGGAACACCTGCCTGGTCGCGCCGGAAGCAACCGCTTCCTCCAGCACGGCGGAGCGGCCGTTGCGTAGCAATTCGAGACAGGTCTCGCGGCGTTCGTCGAGTTGCGAGGCCATTGCATCGCTTGCCAATTGGAAGCGCGCCGCGGCGGCATCGTTAACGACCAGGAAGTCGCCGTGCTCGTCCTGGACCGTGACGCCCGCAGGCAACAACCTGACGACATCGCGCAGAATCCGCAATTCGGAATGGAGTTCGCTCTCATTCGTGACCGCCGCCGTGGCCATCTGAAAGTCGTGCTTTGTGGGACTGTGCATGCGCGCGAACTTGGCAAAGTCCCTTGTAGTTTTGGTTAAGTGGAACTGAGAAAAACCGCGACATCTGTGTCGATAGGAGATTTCAACAGGCGCTGCCTCAATCGTCATTAACAGAGCGTCAACCCGATCATCGAGTGCTTGCGGCTGTGTTTCGTTTCACCTTCGCTTCGGCGCGGAGCGCGAAAAAGCGCGCTCAAGCCGTGGGAATCCGGCACTGCATGGTGCAGTGAATACCGGTCTTGAGATAGCTGACGTCGGTCTTGCCGTCGAATGGCCTCAGCGCCGATTTCAAAAGCCTGGTGCCGAAACCCGGCTCGCCGATCTTCTCTACGGCCGGGCCCTCGGTCTCGTCCCAGGTGATGGTGAGGCGATCGTCGGATACCGACCATGATACCTGCAGGAAGCCGCGCGCGGAGGAAAACGCGCCATACTTGCCGGCGTTGGTGGCGAGTTCATGAAAGATCAAGGCCAGGCTCACCGCCAGCTTCGCCGGCAGGAACAGGCGATCGCCGTTCAGGCTGAACCGGACGTGGCCGTAGGGACCAAGTTCGGAGATCAGGAGGTCCTGGATATCGCATCCGTTGCCGTCAACCTTCGCGATCAAATCGTCGGTCGCCGACAGCGCGCGGATGCGATGATCGATGCGGCTCCAGATCTGCGGCTGGTCCTGCAGCGCCTGGTGCAGCACGGCGTGAATGGTGGAGGACTTGTTCTTCAGCCGGTGCTGCAATTCGTCGAACACGAGCTTGCGGTAGTCCTGCTCGCCGATCAGGCGTTTGGCGATCCGCTGCTGCTCGGCGACGATCGAGCGGTAGTGCTCGACGCCCCAGATCGTCAGGCCGCAGACCACCCAGAACATCAAAAGCAACGCGATCCGCGTCGGATCGGTGACCGTGCTGCCGAAATTGAGGGCGAGGCCGAGCAGGCCGCCTGCGAGCGCGGTCAGGATTCCGATGCGCAAGCCGCCGAACGCGCCGGCGAAGAACACCGCCGGAAAGTATGGCGTAAAGAATACGTCGGGGCGGAGCTGGGACAGGCCCCACCGGACCGTCGTCGCCAGCGCCAGACAGGTGATCGCAAAGCCGATGCCGAGCGCGAGCGATGGCGGGGCGTCCCCGCGCCAGCCGCACCTGAACTCGTCGATCAATCTCTTCATGGCTTTGTCACTTCAGGTGATCAGCGAATCCAAAATAAGGCCGAACCGACGGGTAAGCTGCGATTTGTGGCCGGCAGAGGGCCGCAGGCCACAGCCGGCGGCGTTGTGCACCGAACAGTCCGCTTGCCTTGTTCCGCCTGTGGCAGGAATATCCCAGTTCATGGAATTCGATCGACAACTTAAGAGGGTAATGACATGGGACGGTTGGACGGCAAGGTCGCGGTGATCACGGGCGCCACGAGCGGCATCGGCCTGCGCACGGCAGAGGTTTTCGTCGCCGAGGGGGCGAAGGTCGTTATCGCCGGGCGGCGCGTCGCCGAAGGCGAAGCCTTGGCCAAGGCGCTTGGCGCCAACTGCATCTTCCGCCAGACCGACGTCACCGTGGAAGAGCAGATGAAGGCGCTGATCGCGTTGACGCTGGAAAAATTCGGTAAGGTCGACTGCCTCTTCAACAATGCCGGCGGCCCGGCGCAGACCGGCGGCATCGAGGGATTGGAGGTCGACCGTTTCGATGCCGCTATGGCGACGCTGGTGCGCAGCGTCATGCTCGGCATGAAGCATGTCGCGCCGTACATGAAGAAGCAGGGCTCCGGCAGCATCATCAACAACGGCAGCATCGCCGGACGGCTTGCCGGCTTTTCGTCCTCGGTGGTCTATGGCGCGGCAAAGGCCGCGGTGATCCATCTGACCAAATGCGTGGCGATGGAACTCGGCGAGTCCGGCATCCGCGTCAACTCGATCTCGCCCGGCGCGATCGCGACCGGCATCTTCGGCAAGGCGTTGGGATTGTCGACTGACGCCGCGGAGAAGACGCCGGCCGTGATGCGCGAGGTCTACAAGACCGCGCAGCCGATCCCGCGCGCCGGCCTGCCCGATGACATCGCGCACGCCGCCGTGTTCCTCGCCAGCGACGAATCCTCCTTCATCAACGGCCACGACCTCGTCATCGACGGCGCCATCACCGGCGGCCGCAACTGGACCCAGCAGCAGCAGGGCTACGTCGCGCTCCGCAAGGCGTTTGATCAGGGCGGGGGATAGATCTAGCGCCGGTGTCGTCCCCGCGAAGGCGGGGACCCATAACCACAGGAAGTTGTTGTGGCGCGAGCAAGCGGTTGCAGAGGTGTAGGGTGGGCAAACGCGCATGAGCGCCGTGCCCACCATCAGCACTCCGCTCGTGATGGTGGGCACGCTTCGCTTTGCCCACCCGACGGCGTCGTCGTGACTTATGATTCAAATTTCAAACAGCGTGAGGATGTGAGGTCGCGTTCTCGCGACGCGTTGCGCCCGAGGTTTGCTTCACTTTCCACCCTCTCAATCAGCAGAGGGCGCAGGGAAAGCCGGGTGCCGGTTGCACCCATGGGTCCCGTGCAACAAAAAGCACGGGGGTAGGACCACAGGTTCAACCGAAGCATTCCGGCTTTCCCTGCGCGATGGTGTTACGGCTTACTTCGTACTCTCCCCGGTGACCGGGCTTTCTTGCCACCGTCATCTCGTGCGAATTTATTCGCAGGAAACTTAGCGCCAGCGTCGGGGCGCCAGGACCACACGACTTCGCCGTCCGCGTTGCATGCGCTCGTCAGTCGCACGCATCGCGTCCACCGCATCTCACCGCAACGTTCGTGACGATCGCGACCCGCCCCTCATTCGCGTGAGACGCGCGGAGTCATAGTGCTGATTTGCCCGACGGGTTAAGCGATTTATTTTTCGCGAGAGGGATGGACACATTTCCACTGATTTGCCCGTCGGGTTGATTTGTCGCACCCATTGTGTCCACATCGTCGTTGCGAGCGCAGCGAAGCAATCCACAGCAACCACCTGCGGAAGCATGGATTGCTTCGCTGCGCTCGCAATGACGGGCAGCTCATGCCGAAGTATTGCCCTTCACGAGCGCGGCGATCACGGAGTCGATCGACACCGCGCCTTTGCGGGCATTGGCGCCTTTGTCCGCAAAGTCGATCCAACCCTCGTTGAAGCCGTCGATCATCTGCATTCTCGGCAGCGGATTGCGCATGCCCTGCTCGCGAAAGATCGTTTCCCATTGGTCGCGCGGCACTGCCTCGGCCCGAACCGGCTTGCCGAGCGCCTTTGAGAACGCCGCTGCGATGGCCGCGGGGCTGACGCGCTCGGCGGCCTCGAGTTCGACGATGCGGGTGTCGCTCCACTGCTGCTGCAAGAGATCGGCGATGGTGTTGCCGATGTCAGCGGTGGCGATCATCGGCACCGCGCGATCGAGCGGTTGCAGATAGCTTGTGATGACGCCGCGATCCCGGGCTGAGGCGAGATCGAATGCCGCGTTCTCCATGAACCAGGCGGCGCGAAGGAAAGCCACCGGCATGGCGATCGTCGAGAGCGCGCGCTCGAGCAGGCCGAGTTGGCTGAGCAGGTTCGGGCGCTGCGCATCGGCGCCGATCGTCGAGAGCGCCACCACGCGTTTCGGCGCGCCGCGTGTCAGCGCCGCGCGCAACGTAGCGATCATCGCTTTAGCTTCGCGCCAATCAGGCGAGGGATCGAACAGCGGCGGCAGCATCACAAACGCGGCTTCCGCGCCCTCGAAGGCGCGGCCCAGCGCATTGGCATCGCCGAGATCGGCGATCGCGATCTCGCATCCCTGTGCGGCCCAGCTCTCGCCCTTGGCGCGATCCCGCACGATGACGCGCGGCCGCTTGCCTTCCGCGAGCAGCGCGCGGGCTGTGGCGCCGCCGACCTTTCCCGTGACTCCCATGAGCGTGTACATGTCTCTCTCCTTTGGCCTGATATGATCGCCGCCGATTGTGCGACCCGTAGCCCGGGTGAAGCGAAGCGCAACCCGGGATGGTTGTTATGCGGCGGCACGGTTACCCGGGTAACGCGGAGCCTGTCATCGGGCGCGCGTTCGCGCGACCCGTTGGCTTCACCCGGGCTGCGGGTAGAAATCGGCTACCAGGGCAGGCTGTCGCCGTGCCGGCTCATGAACTTCAGGCCGGGTTTGCCGGCGCGGGCCTCAACCGCGGTCACGACAGCCGGGATGCTCTCCTCGATCGAGAGTATTGCTTGGCTGCCACCCATTTCGGTCCGCACCCATCCCGGCGCGATCAAGAGCATCGCTCGCGGGTCACCGGGATGCCGCTGGCTGAAGCATTTCATCAGCATGTTGAGCGCGGCCTTGCTTGCGCTGTAGAGCTCCCAGAAACCACGATTGGCGGCGATGCTGCCGAGCTCGGATGACATCACCGCAATGATGCCACGCGGCGGCACCTGGTCCTCGAAGGTTTCGACCACGCGCATCGGCGACAGTGCGTTGGTCACCATCATCGCGACGAAGTCGTTGACATCAGCATCGATCGGCGTGTTCTCACGCGCGAGGCAAATGCCGGCATTGACCAGCAAGGTGTCGATGATGCGATTCCCGAGGCGCTGCTTCAGCGCCTTGACGGAGGCCGGCTCGGTGGTGTCGACAGTCTCGATCTCGAGGCTTACAGGAAAGCGCGCGGCAAGATCATCCAGCGCTTTCGACGGGGCGCGCACGGTGGCGGTCACCTGGTAGTCGCGGCCGCAATATTCCTCGGCGAGCGCAAGACCAAGCCCGCGCGAGGCGCCGATGATGAGAGCGGTTTTCCTGGTTGCCATTGAGAGCGATCCTTTCCGAGATCGTTTGATCTGCTGGATGGACTCTCTCACTCAGGTACTGATGATCCCAGTGCGGATATGTCATGTGACTGGTGATCGATGGTCATCAATTACTCCGCACGCGAACGGGCTGCGCCCTGTGCCGCCTTGAGCGCGAAGTCGATGAAGGCGCGGACTTTCGCCGGCGGGTGGTGTCGCGAGGGATGCAGCGCGTAGAGCGGGAAGGTCTCGCCCGGCCAGTCCGGAAACAATTCGATCAGCCGGCCCGAGTCCAAGAGCGGCTGCACGCCGATGGCCAGCAGTTGTGCGATCCCTGTGCCGGCGATGCATTCGTTGATCATGGTGCCGACGTCGGTCAGCACCAACGCACTCGAGGTCTTCACCGGCAGAACTTTCTTGCCCGCATGAAATTCCCATTCGAAGAGCTGTCCGGACAGCGGGTCGATGAACTGGATGCAGGGATGATGCTGCAGTTCGCCAGGATGCTTGGGACGGCCGTGCTTCCTGAGGTAGCCGGGCGAGGCGACGGTCAGCACGCGCGTCTCCAGCAATTTGCGCGCGATCAGCGGGCCGGCGGGAGGTTCGCCGAAGCGCATCGCAACGTCGATGCCATCGGCGACGAGATCGCCGACATGCTCGCGCGTGATCAATTCCAGCTTCAGCTCCGGATGCTGGCGCAAGAAGCCGCCGATATGGCCAGAGAGGATCATGCGCGAGAAATAGGGATCGATGTCGACGCGCAGCCGGCCGCGGACCACGCCTGATGATCCCGACGCGGTGCTCGCGGCGTCCTCGATCCCGGCCAGCAGCGGCGCCACTTGTTCATAGAAGCGGCGGCCTTCGTCGGTCAGCGCCACCGAGCGCGTGGTGCGGTCGAACAGCCGCACGCCGACGCGCGCTTCGAGTCGCGCAACCGCCCGGCTGACGCCGGAGGCGGTGATGCCGAGCGTATCGGCGGCGCGGGCAAAGCTTTTGGTCTGCACCACCGCCGCCAGCACGCTGATTCCCGCCAACAGGCGGCCGTCGAAGGGCATTGCTTCACCATGACTGTGTGTCAGTAATGATGGAGCGGGAGTGTCGTTGGATCAATAGCGCTGGCGGTTGCGCTCCCTCTCCCGCTTGCGGGAGGGCCGGGGTGAGGGTGTCTCCGCGATTGACATTCTTTGAGTGGAGAAAGCCCTCGCCCGCTCCGCCTTTGGCGCAGCGACCTCTCCCGCGAGCGGGAGAGGTGGACCGAACCCTCACGCTTTGCGTTTGGCGGCTTCCTGCAGATCAGGCGCGTTGACGGTGGGGATCGCGACACGGCCGGGGCCGGTATGCGCGAGCGCAGCGGCGGCCTTGTCGTTCTCCATGATCTTGGCCATCACGGCCTGGCCGGCGCGTTCGAAGATCGCGCGGTTCTCGATCACGAATTTCTGCGACTTGCGCAAGGGCTCGATAAAGCCGTTGATCTCGGGGATCACATAGCGCGCCACCATGTCCCAGCTTCGCCTTGTGTTTTCCGGATTGGCCCAGTCATGGGCGAAGCCGACGATGGTGCCGACGCCGCCGGAGACCTGCACCAGGTTCTTGATCATCTTCACGAGATCGTCAGGCGTGCCGATGGTGGAGGCCGCACCCTCGACAAAAGCAGTCTTGTCGACGGCCTCGTCCGGTGAGGAGAATGCGGTCAGCCCGGGCCGCATCAAAGTGCCGACATTATATTCGTTGTGCCAGCGCATCAGCCCGGCGCCGGCCTCGCGCCGCGCCTGCTCGCGGGTCTCGGCGATGTGCCAGGACAGCAGCACCCGCCAGTTCGACCGGCTCACGGTGGTGCTGGCCTTCTTGGCGGCGTCCTCGGCGAATTGCCATTGCTGCGGCAGCGCCATCAGGCCCTGGGTCGACATCGAGCCTAGCGAGATGATGCCGATGCCGTATTTGCCGGCGAGCGTCATGCCGGAGGGTGAGATCTGCGAGGCCACCACGAACGGCATGTCTTCCTGCAGGGGCAAGATCTGCAGCGCGGCATCGTTCATCACGAACCAGTCGCTCTTTGCGGTGACGCGCTCGCCGTTGAACAGGCGGCGGATGATTGCGATCGCCTCGTCCTGCCGGTCGCGCTGAGTCATCGGGTCGATGCCGAGCGTGTGCGCGTCGGAAGCGAGCGCGCCGGGGCCGGAGCCGAAAATGGCGCGGCCGCCGGTCATGTAGTCGAGCTGCACCATGCGCTGGGCGACGTTGAACGGATGGTGATAGGGCAGCGAGATCACGCCGGTGCCGAGCTTGATCCGCTTGGTGCGCTCGCCGGCGGCGGCCAGAAACATCTCCGGCGAAGCGATCATCTCCCAGCCCGAGGAGTGGTGCTCGCCGCACCAGAACTCGTCATAGCCGAGCTCGTCGAGCTGCTGGACGAAATCGAGGTCGCGGCGGAATTGCAGCAGCGGATGCTCGCCGATCGGATGATGCGGGGCGAGGAAGGCTCCGAATTTCAGGCGCGCCATTGGGTGTTTTCTCCAGGATTATTGTTGTCGTTAGTTGCGCCAACCCTACGGGCAGGGCAGGTGCGACGCAATGCTCCGAGCCCGCCGGGCCTGCATGGTTGTTGAGCAGGCGGCGCGGTATGCCGCCGCCCGGAATTTTAGGCACGCGATCGTAGGGTGGGCAAAGGAGCGCAGCGACGTGCCCACCATCAAGCATTCCGCCCGCAATGGTGGGCACGCTTCGCTTTGCCCACCCTACGAGACTGTGAATCTTTTTATATCGGGCGCGTGGCAGCTGTGATT
>NZ_JBVBEF010000062.1:0-49959 GCF_055456055.1 Bradyrhizobium sp. LeoB3 | reverse complement strand
TCAATCCGCGAAGAGAATCACAGCTGCCACGCGCCCGATATAAAAAGATTCACAGTCTCGTAGGGTGGGCAAAGCGAAGCGTGCCCACCATTTCGAGCGGAGTGTTGATGGTGGGCACGGCGCAAGAGCGCCTTTGCCCACCCTACGATTGTCGTTGAAGGGATGGATCACCGGGTCAAGCCCGATGATGACGAGCGCGAGCGCTCGTCAATTCAACACCCTCTTCCCGTCCGGGCTGTCGAGCGAAAATGTCGGCACGTCGATCTCGAACCGTTCGCCGCTTTCGCTCACCATCTGGTAGCGCCCGCTCATGAAGCCGGATTCGGTCGGCAGCGGCACGCCCGAAGTGTATTCGAAGCGCTCGCCCGGCGCGAGCACCGGCTGCTCGCCGACCACGCCCTCGCCGCGCACTTCCTGCTGGCGGCCGGTGGCGTCGGTGATGAGCCAGTATCGGGTGCGCAGTTGCACCGTCTCGGTGCCGGAATTGGTGATGACGATGGTGTAGGACCAGAAATATTGCCGGTTCTCAGTCGACGAACGTTCCGGCAGGAAGTTCGGCTCGACGGTGACTTCGATGTCGCGGGTGACGGCGCGGTACACTTTTCCAGTCTCCTCAACTCGCATCATAGCCAATAAGTCCGTCGGAACCAATCGTCGCACTTGGTGACGAAGTTGGGCGGTTACTGTTTTTCATCCCCGTTTGACCATAGTTCCGCTCTAAAGGCGCGAGCATCCGCGTCAATCCCGTATCTTGTCCGCAAGTGGCGGGCGGATATTATCCTTTTGAGTCGGGGCGGCGCAAAACTTCGCACGGTCATGGTGCCCGATGACGTCGATTGCCGATCCAATTTCCGGAACGCAGCTTGCCGACGCCAAGGACGCGAGCGCAGCGGTCGCCGCCGCGCCCGCGATCACGATGCCCGCAACCTCCGAGCGCGAATTGCGGCTGGATTTGTTCCGCGGGCTCGCGCTGTGGCTGATCTTCATCGACCATTTGCCGACGAACATTCTGACCTGGCTCACGATCCGCAATTACGGCTTCTCCGACGCGACCGAGATTTTCATCTTCATCTCCGGCTACACCGCGGCCTTCGTCTATGGCCGTGCGATGCTTCAGGCCGGCTTCGTGGTGGCGACCGCGCGCATCCTGCGCCGCGTCTGGCAGATTTATGTCGCCCACGTGTTCCTGTTCACGATCTTTCTTGCGGAAATCTCCTACGTCGCCACCCGCTTCGAGAACCCGCTCTACACCGAAGAGATGGGGATCATGGATTTCCTCAAGCAGCCCGATGTCACCATCGTGCAGGCGCTGCTATTGCGCTTCCGTCCCGTCAACATGGACGTGCTGCCGCTCTACATCGTGCTGATGCTGTTCCTGCCCTTGATCCTGTGGCTGATGAAATGGCGGACCGACGTGACGCTGGCGCTCTCGGCCGGCCTCTACGTCCTGACCTGGCATTTCGACCTCTATCTCAGCGCCTATCCGAACGGCGTCTGGGCGTTCAATCCGTTCGCCTGGCAACTATTGTTCGTGTTCGGCGCCTGGTGCGCGCTCGGCGGCGCAAGAAGGATGTCGCGCATCCTGGCCTCCCCGATCACGCTCTGGATCTGCATTGCCTATCTGTTCGCGGCGTTCCTGGTCACGCTGTCCTGGTATCTGCCGCAGCTCGGCCACATCGTGCCGCGCCGCATCGAGCAGTGGATGTATCCGATCAACAAGACCGATCTGGACGTGTTGCGCTTTGCCCATTTCCTGGCGCTGGCGGCCATCACCGTCCGCGTCCTGCCCCGGGATTGGCCGGGCCTGAAATCGCCCTGGCTGCGACCTTTGATCCTCTGCGGCCAGCACTCCCTTGAGATATTCTGCCTTGGTGTGTTCCTGGCATTTGCCGGGCATTTCATCTTGGCCGAGGTGTCCGGCGGCGCCGGAATGCACTTCCTGGTCAGCGTCACCGGGATTGTCATCATGTGCGCCATGGCGTGGGTGATTTCGTGGTACAAACACTCCGCCGACAAAGGTGCCGCGCGATACAAGAGCGCCGGCGGCAATGCCGACCTGGCGGGAGGGGCGGTATGAAGTCCGGCTTATGGACTATGCTAGGCCTGACATTGCTGGCCGGTTATCTGTCGGCGGCCCCGGCACGCGCCGGCGATCCCGAGCAGATCTGCGACGTCCCGGCCAATCTGCTGGCCACCGAGAGCTCGTTGCGCAAGGTCGCCGAGGCGGTGCGAAGCGGCCAGCCGCTGAATGTGCTGGTGGTCGGCAGCCGCTCCTCCACGATTCCCTCTTCCGAGGCCAGCGCGTACCCGGCAAAGTTGCAGGCTGCGCTGAAGGAAAGCCTGCCCAGCACGACCGTTAACCTGTCCGTAGAACTGCAGGGCGCCAAAACCACGGGGGATACAGCCGACACCCTCGTTAAGCTGGTGGAAGCAAAAAGGCCTACTTTGGTGATCTGGCAGACGGGAACCGTCGATGCCATCCGAGCTACCGATCCCGACGACTTTCGCAGCGCTCTGGATGCGGGAATTGGTGCATTGCAACAGGCGGGAACCGACGTGGTCCTGGTCAATCTTCAGTACAGCCCCCGCACCGAAAGCATGATTTCCGGATCACCATACCTAGATAATATGCGGGTGTCGGCGCACGAACATGATGTCCCGCTGTTTGATCGTTTCGCCATCATGCATCACTGGAACGATGCTGGTGATTTCGACCTGTTCAGCTCCGCCCACGGCGTGGAATTGGCCAAGCGGGTGCATGCCTGTCTCGGCCGTGCGCTGTCGAAATTCGTGATCGACGCGGCCCACCTCGGACCGGCGCAGCAGAACTAAAGGGAACCAGCGTTAATGAGGACCTACCGCCCTTTTTGTCGAAGCACATGGCTGGTGGCGGCCGCCGCCGTCACGGCGTCCATGCTCGTGACCTCGCCGCTGCACGCGCAAGTTGCGCAAGGTGACCAGCATGCCGCGCTTACTGACGGCGCGAAATCCCACCCCCCATCCGACAAATCGGAACCATCCACGCCGGCCATTTCGTCCGGTGCTGCGGCCGCCGCCGAGGCTGATGCCCAGAAGGGCATCGCTGGCAAGGCGATCGACAAGGTGAAGGAGGTCGCGAAGTCGGCCAGCGACATCTTCCGCCGCGTGCCCTGCCTGCCGCCGAAGGGCGTCTCGAAAACGATGGGCTCGCTGCCCCACGTCGCGAGCAAGCTTGCCTCGGGCCAGCCGGTCACGATCATCGCCTTCGGCTCGTCCTCGACCCAGGGCTACGGCTCCTCGGCGCCGGAATTCACCTATCCAAACCGGCTCGCGGCGCAACTGCACCGGCAATATCCCGGCGCCGACATCCGCGTCGTCAACCGCGGCCGGGGCGGCGAGGACGCGCCGGAGATGATGCAGCGGCTGCAGACCGAGGTGATCGACGCCCGCCCGGACCTCGTGATCTGGCAAGTCGGCACCAATGCCGTGCTGCGCAATCTCGACCCCGGCGAGACCGAAAAAATGGTCGAGGATGGCGTGACGCGCATCCAGTCGGCTGGCGCCGACGTCGTGCTGGTCGATCCCCAATATTCGCCGCGCGTCACCGAGCGTGCCGCTAGCGCCAACAAGATGATCCGGCTGCTCAACCACATCGCCGAGCTCCGCCATGTCAGCATCTTCCCGCGCTTTGAAGTGATGCGCGACTGGCACGAGAAACAGTCGATCCCGATCGACAGCTTCGTGATCGCCGACGGCCTGCACATGAACGATTGGGGCTATGCCTGTTTCGCCCAGTTGCTCGGCGACGACATCATCAAGTCGGTCGGTCAGATCAAGCTCGGCGTCAACGTGCCGGCCGATGTGCGGACGTATCGGCCGATGTAATACCGCTGTTGCTGCCCACCCCGCTGTCGTCCCGGGTCAAGCCGGGACGACAGTGTGTGCGGAGTTCACACCGTCTCCAGCGCCTGGGCAAAATCCTCGATCAAATCGTCGGCGTGCTCGAGGCCGGCGGAGAAACGAATAAAACCTTCGCTGATGCCGAGTTCGGCGCGCGCGTCCGGCCCCAGGCGCTGATGCGTCGTGGTGGCGGGGTGGGTGACGAGGCTCTTGGCGTCGCCGAGATTGTTGGAGATGCGCGAGATCTTGAGCCCGTTGAGGCAGCGGAACGCGCCGGCCTTGCCGCCCTTCACCTCGAACCCGATCAGGGTCGACCCCGACCGCATCTGCTTCTTCACGGTCGCTGCCTGCGGATGATCGGCGCGGCCCGGATAGATGAGCCGCGTGATCTTCGGATGGCTTGCGAGCGCATCCGCGATCTTCGCGGCCGTCTCGGTCTGCGCCCGGACGCGCACCGCCAAGGTCTCCAGCCCCTTCAGCAGTATCCACGCATTGAACGGCGACATCGACGGCCCGGTCTGGCGCAGGAAGTTATGGATATGCTCGGTGATGAACGCCTCGGAGGAGAGGATGATGCCGCCGAGGCACCGTCCCTGGCCGTCGATATGCTTGGTCGCGGAATAGACCACGACGTCGGCGCCGAGCGACAGCGGGCTCTGCCAGATCGGGGTGGCGAACACATTGTCGACGATCAGCCGTGCGCCGCCCTGATGCGCGATCTCGGCAATCGCGCCGATGTCGAGCACGTCGAGCGTCGGATTGGTCGGGCTCTCGAGGAAGCAGGTCTTGGTGTTCGGCCGGATCGCCTTTTTCCACTGGTCGAGGTCGAGCCCGTCGACCAGCGTCGACTGGATGCCGTAGCGCGGCAAGAGGTCCTCCACGACGTAGCGGCATGAGCCGAACATCGCTTTCGAGGCCACCACGTGATCGCCGGCCTTCAGCGGCGCGAGGATCGCAGTCGTCACCGCCGCCATGCCGGTCGCGGTCGCGCGCGCAGCTTCCGCGCCCTCGAGCTCGATCATGCGGCGCTCGAACATCGAGACGTCGGGGTTGGAGAAACGCGAATACAGGAAGCCGGGATCCTCGCCCTTGAATCGCGCCTCGCATTCCTCGGCCGTGGCGTAGACGAACCCTTGGGTCAGGAATATTGCTTCGGACGTCTCGCCAAATTGTGAGCGTAGCGTTCCGGAATGAACCAGCCGGGTTTCGGGGCGGTAGCGTGTAGCTGCAGACATTAGGACCTCCAACGTGACCATTTTCGTCCTTGGGAAAATGGTCACAAAAAAACCGGCCTGAAGGGCCGGGATCGCTGAGGTCCCCGGCCTGTTTAGCGACTTATTTAACGTGGCTGCAAGCCGGCCGGCTCAAATCACCACGGGATAAGTCATGCTGATATTCGTTCCCGCCCTTTCCGTCAAGGCGGGCATCGGCTAACCGATAAAATCCATTTTTTGGGCCTTTTATGGCTCTAAGCCGTCTTGAGGGACCGCGTCTGTGTCGTTCGTACTGCAAGACGATGCCAATGGGATCCTGCCCGACCGCATGATCGCGGCGATGGCGGACGCGGGCCTGATCCTGCCGGCCTATCCCTTCGTGGAGAGCCAGATCCAGCCCGCGAGCCTCGATCTTCGCCTCGGCGACATCGCCTACCGCGTGCGCGCGAGCTTTCTGCCCGGTCCCGACGCCACCGTTGCCGAGCGCATCGACGAACTCAAGTTGCACGAGATCGATCTCGCCGACGACGCGGTGCTGGAGACCAATTGCGTCTACATCGTGCCGCTGCTCGAGAGCCTCGCACTGCCGCCGGAGATCGTCGCAGCTGCGAACCCGAAGAGTTCGACCGGGCGGCTCGATGTCTTCACCCGCGTGATCGCCGACGGCACGCGCCGTTTCGACATGATCGGGGCCGGCTATCACGGCCCGCTCTATGCCGAGATCAGCCCCAAGACGTTTCCGATCCTGGTGCGCGAAGGCTCGCGGCTGTCCCAGGTGCGCTTCCGCACCGGCGATGCCATCCTCAGCGCCGACGAGCTCGACGCGCTGCATGACGCTGAACGCCTGGTCGATATCGACGATGCCGATCTCACCAATGGCGTCGCGGTTTCGGTTGATCTCTCGGGCGAGAATTCCGGCGGCTTCGTTGGCTATCGCGCCAAGCGCCATACCGGCGTGGTCGATGTCGATCGCCGCGGTGGTTATCCGGTCGATGATTTCTGGGAGCCGATCCGGGCGCGCCCCGACGGCAGCCTGATCCTCGATCCCGGCGAGTTCTATATCCTCGCCTCGAAGGAAGCTGTGCAGGTACCGCCGGACTACGCCGCCGAGATGGTGCCGTTCGATCCTTTGGTCGGTGAATTCCGCGTGCACTATGCCGGCTTCTTCGATCCCGGCTTCGGCTATGCCGGCGCCGGCGGTCAGGGCGCCCGCGCCGTGCTGGAAGTGCGCTCGCGCGAAGTGCCGTTCATCCTCGAGCACGGCCAGATCGTCGGCCGCCTGGTCTATGAGAAGATGCTTGCCCGGCCCGATGCGATGTACGGTCAGCGCATCGGCTCGAACTACCAGGCCCAGGGCCTGAAGCTCTCCAAGCATTTCAGGGTGTGAGCGCGAAATTTCCTGTTGCTCATTTGGTACGGTTAGCCCTGAATCACAGATTACATTCGTTGTGACCACCATAACGACACAAAGACGTCGTGGCCTATCTCAGGGGCCGACGGCTTGATGGGTGGTCGGTGGATTACACTGTAACCTGTTTCGAGGTCATTGCGGCTTGGCTGGCCTTCAATGGGCTTGTTGCCATTGCACTGACCTATTGCGCCCCGGGTGAGCGCCGTTGGCGCCGTCAGCGATCAGAACCTGTCGACCGCGGTCGTAGCCGCCACCATTCGGAAGGGGAAACGACAATCTTGATCGTGTTCGAGGCTACGTAGCGCTCGCTTGATCTCACACGACGCGGGTTGTGGCCTGGACGCATCGACAGTGCCGGAAATGTTCCCCTGCGGTCGAATCTTTTTGACTGATCAGGGGTGAGATCATCCACTAAAGGCATGTTTGATGCCGTAATTTCATGTCTGATTATATTGAGCGTCGGTATTCTTATCGCCCATGCTATCGACGCACTGCGACCCTAGTGGCCGAGTGTCGTCGCCGGACAT
Source organism: Bradyrhizobium sp. LeoB3 (assembly GCF_055456055.1). Classification (NCBI taxonomy): domain Bacteria; kingdom Pseudomonadati; phylum Pseudomonadota; class Alphaproteobacteria; order Hyphomicrobiales; family Nitrobacteraceae; genus Bradyrhizobium; species Bradyrhizobium sp. LeoB3. The sequence continues at coordinate 42,928 of NZ_JBVBEF010000062.1, read as the reverse complement.
TTGAGGTATGCTCGGCACATGCAGGATAGCGACACCCTGTTCGACGCCTTGCGCCGCTCGGCCGACCCCGTCGTGGTCGATGCCGTCGGTAATCTCGTCCAGAATGGCCGTGACGAGGAACTCGCTCGGCTCAATGCCGTGGCCTTCGCTGCCGGCAGCGGCCTGGACGAGGAAAAGGTCATCGCGGCCCTTCTGCACGCATCGCGGCTTGGGCTGTTCGAGATGTCCTGGAACATTCTATGTCCGAGTTGCGGCGGCATCCTCGGCGCCAACGCCACGTTGCGGAGCGTGCAGAAGGAGGACTACCACTGCGCTTTCTGCGGGGTGGCGAGCGAGCCGGTGCTGGACGAAACGGTGGAGGTCAGCTTCACGGTCAGCCCACGGATTCGCCGCATCGCCGCCCACTCTCCGGACCAACTCGGCTTCTGGGACTATCACCGGCAGGTCTTTTTTGGGACGGGGGTCGTCTCCCCCAAGCCGGACGCGTTCGCTGAGCTCGCCAGTAAGGCTGTGTTGGAGACGATCGAGCTGCACGCCGGCGAACGGATGATTCTGGCTCTGCAACTTCCGGCGCAGCCCGTGATCGTCTTCGACCCGGTGACCCATAGTGCCCATTTGATCGAGACCTCAGGCGAACCGACGGCGGAACGCCGCGAGCTCTCGATGATCTTCATGAACGCCCCTACCGGCCTCAGCCGCATCACCCTGTCTCCGGGTCCATTGCGTCTTCTGCTGGACAACCGAACGGAGCGCCGGATTCTGGTCGGCGTCTATGTGACGGGCCCGGAGCTGGAGCGGCTGATCGGCGGCCGCCGCCCCTTCCTTACCGCCAAGCGATTGCTGACGAACCAGACATTCCGCGACCTCTATCGGACGGAGAGCCTCGACGTCGAGCAGCGGCTCAAGATCATGAGCCTGACGTTCCTGTTCACGGACCTGAAGGGGTCGACCGACCTGTACGATCGCGTCGGCGATCTCGTCGCCTATGATCTGGTGCGCTCGCATTTCCAGATCCTGAACGAAATCGTGGCGTCTGAATCCGGCGCCGTGGTCAAGACCATCGGTGACGCCGTAATGGCGACCTTCCCGGTGCCGCACCGCGCCGTCTCCGCCGCCCTCAAGATGCGCGATTCGATGCGAGCGCTGAATGTCCGGCGGGGCGCGGAGGAATTGATCCTGAAGATCGGGATTCACGAGGGGCCCTGTCTTGCGGTGAACCTGAACGACCGGCAGGATTACTTCGGCCAGACGGTGAACATCGCATCGCGGGTGCAGGCTTTGGCCACAGGCGACAGCATCTTCGCCACCCAGGCGGTGGTGCAGGATCCGGAATCGGCCCGACTCATTTCGTCGCGCGGGGTGGATGCCCAACCTCAGGTGATGACTCTCCGCGGTGTCGGCGAGCGCATGCCCATCTTCGCGATAAGCTGACCAGAGCACTTTAGCCCGGTTGACCGCCAGCGGCGACATGGTTTTCCGTTGCGGCCGGGGACCGACGTCGGACGGGCTTCACAGATTAGAAGCCTGCCGGCTTGCCTTTCTGGTTCGGCGAAACACAGTTCTGGCAGATATTCAGTTTGCGCCTGAGCTGATCGTCATCAGCCCGCTGGCGCGCTGCTTCTTCCTCCCAGTTCGTGGATTTTGACGCCGAACCTTGCGCCGTTTCGTCCCTCCGCTTGCGGGCCGTCCGTTGCTGCGGAAGAGAAGGGATGGCTTCCGCTGGAGGCTGATAGAAGCCGTCTATATCGGTGGGGCCCAACGAGCCCTGCTGGGCATAGCAGCGCTCGCCGCATTGGCAGGATACTGCGGCCAACAGTAGGCCAGCATAGATGAGCTTCATGGACTCCCCTCCGGCACAATAAGGACCACCGGGCCGTGGCGGCAGCGATGCTCTTATAGCAGCAGTTTCTCAAGTCCCGTCGATGCGCGCGATGGATTATGGCGGCATCGGACCGGGCCCCCGCGACCCGCGCGGCCTTGGGCCCGAGGAGTCGCGCAAAATCTGTCTTGGAAACGACCGTCGAGGAATTTGGCGAACTCCGTCAGCCCTGGCGGACGCCGGGGCTGGCGAAAGCGAAGCCCTGACGAGAGCCCGCCGCGATCACATTGGCGGGCCGCTCCAGTCGAAGCGACAAGTTGAAATTTCGGGATTGGCCAAGCTTTGCACGGCCGACCATTCCTCGTTCAACCGCCTTTCGACAAACCCACGCTCAAGATCCGTAAGATTGGTCGCCAGCAGCCGCCGGTATCGGCTGATGTTGCTGTCATGGGCCCGCAGACGGGCGACTTTCTCGTCGGTCATCGAGCATCCATATGCAAAAGAAATCAATTTTGAGGCTACCAAAATACCGTCGTTGCTTGACGCCTTTATGAAGCTTTCGATCAGCTCGCTCTGAGCGTTCGGCAATTCACAAACTGCACCGCCGGGCTCGAAATACGGTCTCCCGGCGGCGTTTGTCTCAATTGGTGCCCTTGCAAGTACGATCAGGGCCCGTTGCAATCACCCGCTGGCGATGCGGGGTGGCCGCCTACGCGTTGGCGCCGCCGTCGATGGTAAGCTCGGTGCCGTTGATCGAGCGCCCCTCCGGCCCAGCGACGAATGCGACCAGCGCTGCGACGTCCTCTGCCTTGCCGTAGCGGGGGATCGCCATCCGGGCCCGCTGGGCGGCCGCCTGCTCGCCTTCGGCGGGATTCATGTCGGTGTCGGTCGAGCCCGGATGTACGATGTTGACGGTGATGCCGCGGCCGCCGAGATCGCGCGCCAGGCCCTTTGTCCACGCGATCAGCGCGGATTTGCTCATCGAGTAGAGGCTCATGCCGGGACCGGGCACCTGGGTCGCCAGATTGCTGCCGATCGAGATGATGCGGCCGCCTTCGCCCATGTGCGCTGCCGCCGCCTGAGATCCGACCACCACAGCGCGGACGTTGACCGCGAGCGTCGCATCGATGTCTTCGAGGCTGAGTTCGTCGATCGGTCCGCCCCTGAAGATGCCGGCATTGTTGACGAGGATATCGAGACCGCCGAGCGCCTCGGCGGCTTGATCCACGGCCGTCTTGACCGCGGCGGCATCGGCGCTGTTGGCCTTGATCGCAAATCCGCGCCGGCCCAAGCGCTCGATCTCGGCGACCACCGCCTGCGCCTTGTCGGCCGAACGTTCATAGGTGATCGCCACGTTCGCGCCATCGGCGGCGAGCCGCCTTGCGATCGCGGCGCCAATCCCGCGGCTCGCGCCCGTCACCAACGCCCGCTTTCCCTGCAATGCGCTCATGTTCCATCTCCATTTCTGTGTTGATCGATACAGAAATAGGTTGGTTGCGCCGGGCGGTCAAGCTGATTATGTAGTGAAGAACACAGAAATCGGGTGGACGGATGGTCGAACGAGGTCGCCCCAGGGGCTTCGACAAGGATGCGGCGCTCGCGCGCGCCATGGAGGTGTTTTGGGTCAAGGGCTATGAAGGGGCGTCGATGACCGATCTCACCACGGCGATGGGGATTGCTTCGCCAAGCCTCTATGCGGCCTTCGGCTGCAAGGAAGAACTGTTCCGGCAAGCGCTGCAATTGTATAGCGCCACCGAGGGGCCTGAGATCTGGGATGGCATCGCTCGCGCGCCGACTGCTTTTGAGGCGGTGGAAAGCTATCTCATGCAGACGGCGAGGGCGTTCACGCGACGGAACCGGCCGACGGGGTGCCTCGTGGTGCTATCGGCGCTGCATGCGACCGAGCAGTCCGAAACGGTGCGGCGCGAGCTGATGGCGATGCGCACGAAAAACGTCGAGGATCTGCGGCAGCGCCTGCAGGAGGGCGTGGTATCAGGCGAGATATCGGCAAGCGCCGATCTCGCGGCGATCGCCCGATACTACGTCACCGTGCAACAGGGCATGTCGATCCAGGCGCGCGACGGCGCGACGCGGCGAGAGCTTGAACGCGTTGCGCGCGCGGCGCTCGCCGCATGGAAGCCCTTGACCAGCGCGCCTGGCTAATTCGCCGGCAATCGTCCCCGTCGTTCTTTCGGGGTGCGACCTACTTTGCGAGCAGCTCGGTCAGGTCGGTCGAGCTCGAACAGCGCAGCTCATCGATTTGCCGGGCCAGCAGCGACGCGCTCGCCCTCAGCGCTTCCAGCTTCGAGGCCTCGGGATGCTGTTTTTCGAGTTCGGTGATACGGTCATTGAAGCCGGTCAGCTCATTCTGGAGCCGCGCGATCTCTGCCGTGGCGTCGGTGGACACCACCGGCGCAGATAGTCTGGTCGCCCGCATAACCATCTCCCCAAGTATGGTCGATGCTTCGTGAACCGAATTCGTGGCGAGACCGAGAAGCCATTTGGGCGAGGATGCGACGGCCGCGGGCAATGTTTGCGTTCGCGTGCAGCAAAGCCACAGTAGGAACCTTGGCCGGAGCGTTTTCGAGCGAAGTGGACACCGGTTCGTGTGAAGAAAACGCGTCAAAACGGGAATCCAGAGCTTCGGTTCTGATTCAATCAGAACCGAAGCTCTGATCGATCCGATCGCTATTTCGCCGCCGAATGCGTCGCCGGCGTCACGCGCCAGACCGTGTTGCCGACGTCGTCGGCGACGAGGAGCGCGCCGTCCTTGGCAATGCGGACCCCGACGGGACGGCCCTGGGCCTCGCCCTTGTCGTTGAGGAAGCCGGTCAGGATATCCCGCGGCGGCCCTGCGGGCTTGCCATTCGCGAACGGCACGAAGATCACCTTATAGCCGGAGCGTGGCTTGCGATTCCACGAGCCGTGCTGGCCGATGAAGGCGCCGCCGGCCATGTCCTGCGGAAAAAGATTCCCAGTGTTAAATGTGAGTCCGAGCGAGGCGGTATGCGCGCCGAGCGCATAGTCCGGCACGATCGCCTTTGCGACCAGGTCCGGCCGCTGCGGATCGACGCGGCTGTCGACATGCTGGCCGAAATAGCTGTAGGGCCAGCCGTAGAAGCCGCCATCCTTCACCGAGGTCATGTAGTCCGGCACCAGATCGTTACCGAGCTCGTCGCGCTCGTTGACGGTGACCCAGAGCTTGCCGGTCTGCGGATTCCATGATGGGCCGTTCGGGTTGCGCAGACCGGAGGCGAACACACGCCACTCGCCGCTCTGGCGATCGACTTCGAGCACGGCGGCGCGATTGGCCTCGGCCTCCACGCCGTTCTCGCCGACATTGCTGTTGGAGCCGACGGTCGCATAGAGCTTGCTGCCGTCGGGGCTCGCGGTCAGGTCCTTGGTCCAGTGATGATTGATGGTGCCAGCGGGGAGCTCGGTGAGCTTCACGCCGGCCGCGTCTATCTTGGTATCTCCCTCGTGATACGGGAAGCGCATGATCGCATCGGAGTCGGCGACATAGAAATCATTGCCGACCAGCACCATGCCGAAGGGCGAATTCAGGTCTTTCAGGAAAATGCTGCGGGTTTCGGCGACACCGTCCCCGTCGGCGTCGCGCAGCAGCGTGATGCGGTTGGCGCTCGGCACGCCGGCCCCGGCCCATTTCTGCGCCTGCTTGTAGATGAAGCCCTTGACGCCCTTGCCGTCGTCCGGCTTCCGCGGTGCGTTGCTTTCGGCCACCAGCACATCGCCATTCGGCAATATGTAGACCGTGCGCGGATGATCGAGCCCGGTCGCGAACGCGTTGACGGCCATTCCGTTGGCGGCCATCGGTTTGGTGCCGGCGGGCCACGGATTCGGCGTGGCGATATCGACGGTCGGGATCAGCGAATGTTCGGGCGGCGGCAGCGCCGGCGCGGCCCCGTAGCTCTGCGCGACGGTCTTGGTGTCCTCCGGGTCATTGCAGGCGGAAAGCGACAGCGCCAACGCGCCGATCGAAATTGCCACGAGCAGATTCCTGCGCATGGATGGGCTCCCTAAAGATGGTGCAGGGACAATCCGTTGCCCGGTCGAATGTTCTTATCGTTCGGCGTGAATTTCGTGTGGTGGGACGGGAGGCTACCCACCTACAATCGCGCAGGGGGCCCCTGCGCCGGGCGCACGTGGAATTGATCGCGGCCGTGGTAGGGAAGCACCGCGCCGCGGCAACCAGACCGCGTGCTTCGGGAGTGGAAATGCCTGATATCGCGGTTGCCGAAATACCTGTCGACGAGGAAGAGCGCCCGCTGCCGCCGCCGGTGACGGCGCCGGCGCGCAACCGCCTGCTCGACGGGCCGATCCTGCGCACGCTGTTGTGGCTTGCCTGGCCCAACGTGATCGCGCTCTCGGCCGGCACCTGCGTGGTGATCGCGGAGACCTCCTATATCGGCCGGCTCGGCGTCGAATCGCTGGCCGCGATGGCGCTGGTGTTTCCCTGCGTGATCCTGACCATGACCATGTCGGGCGGCGCCATGGGCGGCGGCGTGGCCTCCGCGATCGCGCGGGCACTTGGCGCCGGCGAGACCGAGCGCGCCTCCACGCTTGCGGCGCATGCGCTTCTGATCGGCATCAGCTTCGGGCTGGTCTTCATGCTGGGCATGCTGATCTTCGGGCCGCATCTTCTGGAATTGCTCGGCGGCCGCGGCAACGTGCTGGCGCAGGCGATTGCTTACAGCCAGATCTTCTTCGGCGGCGCCGTGCTGCCGTGGCTGATGAACACCATGGCGGGCGTGCTCCGCGGCACCGGCAACATGAAGCTGCCCTCGACCATGATCCTGTCGTCCGCGGTGTGGCAGATCATCCTGGGCGGCACGCTTGGCCTCGGGCTCGGGCCGATCCCGCAATTCGGCATGCGCGGCGTCGCGGCGGGCTCGCTGATCGCCTATTCGATCAGCATTGCCGTGATGGGCTGGTACCTGTTCTCCGGCCGCGCCCGCGTCGTGCCGAAGCTCAGGGGATTGCGCATCCAGTGGGCGATGTTCATCGACATCCTGAAGGTCGGCGCCATCTCCTGCTTCTCGCCGCTGCAGTCGGTTTTGACCATCAGCATCTTCACCCACATGCTGGCGAATTTCGGCACCGCGATCCTGGCCGGCTACGGCATCGGCGCGCGGCTCGAATTCATGCTGACGTCGCTCGCGTTCGCGACCGGCATCGCCTCAGTGCCGATGATTGGCATGGCGGTCGGCGCCGACCGTATTGCGCGGGCGCGGCGGATCGCCTGGACCGCGGGCACGGTGTCGTTCGTCTCGGTCGGTGCGATCGGCACCTTCCTCGCCATCTTCCCCGACCTCTGGGTCAACCTCTTCACGGGTGATCCCGCCGTGCGCCTGGCCAGCCATCAATATCTGTCGACGGCGGCGCCGATGTACGCTTTCATCGGGTTGGCGATGTCGATGTTTTTCTCCTCGCAAGGCGCGGCGAAGGTGCTGGGCCCGGTGCTGGCGCAGACCGCGCGTCTGCTGTTCATCGCCGCCGGCGGCTGGTGGCTCTCGACGCATGAGGCGACCGCGCAGAACTTCTTCATGCTCGCAGCCGCCTCGATGGTCGTGCTCGGCGTGCTCTCATGCGCAAGCGTGGTGCTGACACGCTGGGGCCCGAAGCGCGCGCCGATTGCGAAGGTAAGTCCCGCGCTGTCCTGACACAGGTTCATCACACCGACTCTCGCCCGAGCTTGTTCTGCATCGCACTGACGCCAAGATCCATCTGGGAGGAGATGTAGGGCGCGATCTCGTTCGGCAGCACATCGGCGATCCATGTCACGCGGCTGCGGGAATCGCCGTCGGCGAACACCTGGATGGATGCGCTGTGCTGCTTCAGCCGCTCGCTGACGACGGCATAGACCAGCCGCCGCCGCGCGTCGTCGCAGTCGACGAACAGTTCACGCGCGACCGTGCCGTTGGAGAAGGTGACGATGCGGGCATCGCCGTCGAGCTTGGTGTCGAGCACGAAGCCCGGCACCAGGCGCGTATGCAGCGCGCCGAAATCGCGTAAGGCATCCCATACCTGGTCGGGATGCGCATCGATGATGAATTCCTTGTGGATGGATGCCATGGGGTAATTCCTTTGTGAAGTCGCGTAGGGTGGGCAAAGCGAAGCGTGCCCACCGTCAAGCTCTCTGCTCGTAATGGTGGGCACGCTCCGCTTTGCCCACCCTGCGATCGCGGCTTACGCACACACCGCCTCGACATTGTTGCCGTCGGGGTCGATCAGGAACGCCGCGTAATAGGTCGGGCTGTAATCCTTGCGATGGCCGGCTGCGCCGTTGTCGCGGCCGCCGGCTTTCAATCCTTCGCTGTGGAATGTCTTGATCGCCTCGTGGTTCGGCGCGCGGAATGCGACATGGGCGCCGCCATTGCTCTTGCCCTTGTGCAGATGCAGCCACAGCGCCGGCTCGCCCTTCGGGCCGAAGCCGGCGCCACTGTCATCGCGCGAGCACAGGACATAGCCGAGCGGGGCAAGCGCTGCGGTATAGAAACGCACGCTGGCGTCGAGATCGCCGACGCGCAGTCCGATATGGTCATACATGATCGTTCTCCAGTGCTTTAGGCGCGCCTGATGACGCGCTGGACTGGAGGAGGCTAGCTAGTGCAGCGCCAGCCGTTCTTGGAAAATCTTGCGGTCGCCGCGCGACGCTTTTCGGAACGCATGCGGCGAGACGCCGGCGGCGCGGCGGAACGTGCGCACGAAATTGGAGAGATCGCCGAAACCGACGTCGTAGGCGATCTCGGTGACCGAGCTGTCGTCATCGGCCAAGCGGCGCGCCGCGTGGCGCAGCCGCGAGCGCACGAGATATTGATGCGGCGTCACGCCGAGGACGTCCGAGAACAGCCTGAGGAAATGGAACGCGCTGATGCCGGCCTGATCCGCCGCATCATCCAGCCCGATTTCTTGCTGCGAATGCGCATCGATCCACAGCGCGGCCTCGACCGCGCGGCGCCGATCGCGCAAGGCGGCTGTCACCGGCTTCGCCGCGCGCCCCGACACCACCTCGACGAAGCGGTTGGCCAAGAGATGGCCGGCCTCGTCAAGGCCGATGTCGCTGTTGCCATCTGCTGCCGTTTGCGCGAGTTCGCCCAGCACCATCAATTCCGGCAGCGGCGGCACCGATCCGATCTGCCAGACCGCGCGGCTGTCGCCGATCGCCTGCACCAGCTCCGGATGCAGGTAGAACGACAGGCATTCGTCGCCGCCGACATGGTCATGGGTGCAGGTATATTCGTCGCCGGGATGGCCGACCAGGATCGCGCCGGTCACCAGCTCATGGAAACGGCCGCGGCAATGGCAGCCGAAGCTGCCCTTGCGGACATAGGAAATCGAATGCGCATCATATTGTTCGGCAAACGGTTTCTCGCCGGGCACCGCGGTGCAGCGGAACTCGTTCACTGCAATGCGCTCACGCTGCAACAGCGGCCTTCGGATCATGCCCTAGGACTTAGCGATGCGCCCGCCGCGGCGCAACGCCCCAAGCAGCCCACCCGGAATCTGGACGTTTTCCGTTAAGGAGAACGCCAGAGGCGGCTTGGCGAAAGCCCCAGTCTCGGCTAATCAGGTGCGGAAAGCGAGATCCGCGGGCGTAGTTCAATGGTAGAACGGCAGCTTCCCAAGCTGCATACGAGGGTTCGATTCCCTTCGCCCGCTCCAATCCCTCGCGTCAGCCGACATCGAATTTGACGCCCTGCGCCAACGGCAGTTTGCGCGAATAGTTGATGGTGTTGGTGGCCCGCCTCATGTAGCCGCGCCAGGCGTCGGATCCGGATTCGCGGCCGCCGCCGGTTTCCTTCTCGCCGCCGAACGCGCCGCCGATTTCGGCGCCCGACGGGCCGATATTGACGTTGGCGATGCCGCAATCCGAGCCGACTGCGGACAAGAAGGTCTCGGCCTCGCGGATGTCGGTCGTGAAGATCGACGATGCGAGCCCCTGCGGCACCCCATTGTGGCTGGCGATCGCCTCGCCAAGATCGCGGTAGCGCATCACGTACAGGATTGGAGCGAACGTCTCGCGCGGCACCGGGCCGGTTTGGGCCGGCATCTCGACCAGGGCAGGCGCAACGTAATAGGCGGCTTGTGATTGATGATCCACGCGGGTGCCGCCATGCACCTTGCCGCCGAGCGAGGTTGCTTCCTCCAGCGCACGGCCCATCGCCTCGAAGGCGGCTGCATCGATCAGCGGGCCGACCAAAGTGCGCGACTCGCGCGGGTCGCCGATGGTGACGGAACGGTAGACGCGGCTGAGCCTCGAGACGAAATCATCGGCGATGCTTTCGTGCACGAACAGGCGGCGCAGCGAGGTGCATCGCTGGCCGGCGGTGCCGATCGCGGAGAACGCGATGCTGCGCAGAGCGAGGTCCTGATCGGCGGAGGGCGTGACGATCGCGGCGTTGTTGCCACCGAGCTCGAGAATGGCCCGGCCAAAGCGCGCGGCGACGCGCGGGCCGACCTGCTTGCCCATCCGCGTCGATCCGGTGGCCGACAGAATGGCGACGTCGGGGTGATCGACCAGGACTTCGCCGATCGTGCGGTCGCCCTGCACCAGTTCGGCGAGACCCTGCGGCGCATCGCCGAAACGCGCGAGCGCACGCTCAATGATCGCCTGCACCGCGCAGGCGGTCAGCGGCGTTTTCTCCGAAGGCTTCCACACCACGGCGTTGCCGCAGACCAGCGCAAGCGCTGCATTCCAGCACCACACGGCAACCGGAAAGTTGAACGCCGTGATGATGCCGCATACGCCGGCCGGATGCCAGGTCTCCATCATCCGATGACCGGGGCGTTCGGACGCGATCGTCAATCCATAAAGCTGGCGCGATAGCCCGACGGCGAAGTCGCAGATGTCGATCATCTCCTGGACCTCTCCGAGTCCCTCGGAGAGGATCTTGCCGGCCTCGATCGTCACCAGTCGCCCGAGCTGGTCTTTCGAGCTGCGTAGTTCCTCGCCGAGCAGGCGCACCAGTTCGCCGCGGCGCGGGGCAGGGACAGTTCGCCAAGCCAGGAACGCGCTGCGCGCGCGGGCGATCGCCGCGCGCATGTCGTCATCGCTTCCAGGCTTGAGACGCCCGATCACCTCGCCGTCGATCGGCGAGCGGGCGATCAGACTGCCGTCGGCGACGAAGGCCGGCAGAGCCCGCAGCTTCGTCAGGAGATCGATGGCTTCGTTGGCGACAGAGGTACTCATGGCAGATGTCCTCGGATCAGCGGTCGCGCATGTCAGCGCCTGCCTCGATCCGTTAGCAAGTCCCGCAAGCGCTCGTCCGCGTCAAGTCCATCCGCCGCCACGCGAAGAAACTTCGCGCGGCGGCGCTGCGTGCTGGCGTTATCGCGCTGTTATGGCCGTGCTTCCAGGATCAGGTTGAACGGCGTTTCGGTGGCGCGCCGGAACCTGGTGAAGCCGGCTTCGCGGGCGATCTCGCGCAGCCTGGCCTCGCCAGCCTGCGCGCCCAGGGCGAGCCCGACCTCCTGGTCGAGGGAGGCCGGCGTGCAGACCATGGTCGAGGCCGCATAGTAGACCCGCCCGATCGGATTGAGATTGTCCTCCAGCCGGTCGTTGGCGAAGGGCTCGACCAGCATGCAGGTGCCATCCTTGGCCATGGTGCTGCGGGTATGCTTGAGCGCACCGACCGGGTCGCCCATGTCGTGCAGGCAGTCGAAGAAGCACACGAGATCGTAGCTGTTGGCAGGAAAAGTCTTTGCGGTGTGGGTCTCGAAGTGCATGCGATCGGACAGTCCCGCATCCCGCGACAGCTCGCGCGCGGCCTGGACCGAGCCCTCGTGATAGTCGAACCCGAAGAATGTGGATTTCGGAAACGCTTCCGCCATCAGCCGGGTCGATATGCCATGCCCGCAACCGACATCGGCGACCTTCGCGCCCCGCTTCAATTTGTCGACGACGCCCTCGAGCGAAGGCAGCCATTCCTGCACCAGATGATGCTTGTAGCCGGTGCGAAAGAAGCGCGCCGTTCCGCAGAACAGGCATTCGCTGCGCTTGTTCCAGCCAACGCCCTTGCCGGTCTTGAAGGCGTCGGAAATCTTCTGCTCGTCGAGGAATGTCGCCGCTACGACGTTGCCGACCGCGCCCAGGAAAACCGGGCTTTCGTCGTCGGCCAGCGCCATGGCCTGTTCCGGCAACATCGAGAACTTTCCGGATTTGGTGTCGTATTCGACGTAGCCCGAGGCCGCTTGCGCCGACAGCCACTCGCGCACATAGCGTTCCGCGGTGCCTGTCGCTTCCGCCAGCTCTGCGGAGTTCATCGGTCCCTTCTCGGCCAACGCCTTGTAGAGGCCGAGCCTGTCACCGATCAGCATCAGCGACGCGTTCATCGCGGCGCCGATGTCACCAATCATCTTGCCCATGAAAGAGTTCAGGCGGTCACTATCAACTTCCATGATATGCCTCCGTTGAAATTGCTTTTCACCGAAACTGTCACATCGACGCTGCGCAAAGCGACACTTGCGGGATGCAAAACCGCTTCATCGTAGCGCGCGATAATGGTGTGGGAGGTCAGGCGTTACTTCTCACGACAGCGAGATCGCCGTCACAAGCGCGCGAGCGGTAACGTAAACTTGCTCCGCTCTATTCTTTCTTCTCGGCAGTGCATGGCAGCGAGGCTGACGGATGTTGCGTCGGCAACACCGCCATGCGCCGCGTCGTATCACGCGCCCTGCGGCACCTGGTCGAGGAAGCCGGTGATGCTCTTGATGCGGCCGTCCTTCAGCACCGCGAAGTCCGTGCCCTTGATCGGGCTGTCGGCGCCGTCGGGACCAAGGCCCCAGCAAAAGCGGAGATGGTCGCCGAAACCGTTGGGTTCGCCGATCAGTTTGAACTTGAAGGCCGGAAATTTTTCCTGGACGCCTGATATCAGCGCATCGACGCCTTCATGGCCGTCGCCGCTCATCAGCGGATCGACATAGCGTGCGTCCGTGGTCCAGTTCTCGGCCAGTATCTCACGGCGCCGGCTCGGCGTGCGCTCGTTCCACAGTTCGATATAGCGGCTTGCGATGGTTTTGTGGTCGGTCATCTTGCTCTCCTTCGCGTGTCGCCGAATGGATCGGCTGCTGCGGACTATCGGATGTTGGCGTGAGCTAATCGATTACTTCCGAGGTCATCGCCGGTCGCTTGGAAATCTGCGGTGATGCGCGAAACCGGATCACGTGCCAGCCGTTGGTTTCGCGCTAGAGCAATTCGAACAAAACTCTTCAGGTTCTAGATTCCGGGTCTCTGGATCCAATGATCGCCGACCTTCTCATAGGATCGCTTCACCGCCGCCCAGGCGGTCCGGTGTGCGATCTCCTCTTGCCTGATGTCGCCCGCATGCGCGGCAAAGGAATGGTTGAAGGCTTCGCGATAGATGTCCTGGGCATGCGGAGGCAGATGGCTGCGAACCGGAAATGGCAGATCCGCATTCGAGGGATAGGGCATGGACAACTCCCCTGCTAACCCGCTCTGGCCAGCGCTAATATGGTGGTCCTATATTGTCCACGCTTGATCGAGGTCAAACCTTCCGCTGATGCCTGTCCGACCATGGCGCCGGCGAGCAAAGGGGGGTGAGCTTGAGTGAAAAGAGCAGACCACCGCAAGAGAAGCCCAGCGCCGACACGGATTGGGCGGTGCAGACGCTGCTATGGCCAATGGCAGCCACGCGATTGGCGCTGGAAGCCTATCTGCATTGGTTCGCTGGTCGCGAGCCCACGCCGTCCGAGCCGGAGAACGAAACGCCGCCCCCCTGGTCCACGCCGAACGTGATCGCGCTGCAGCTCGCCTCGATGCGGCTGCGGGATTTTTCACGCAAGGCGACGGGCCAGCCGCTTCTGATCTGCGCCCCCTTTTCGCTGCACGAGGCCTTGGTCGCCGATTTCGCGCCCGGCCATAGCCTGGTGCAGGCCCTGCAACAGGGCGGCATGGATCGCATCTATGTCACCGACTGGTGCTCGGCGACATCAGAGATGCGCTATCTTTCGATCGACAGCTATCTCGCCGACCTCAACGTGGCCGTCGATGACATCGGCGCACCGGTCGATCTCATCGGCTTGTGCCAGGGCGGGTGGCTGTCGCTGGTCTATGCCGCCCGTTTTCCGCACAAGGTGCGGCGGCTCGTGCTCGCCGGTGCGCCGGTCGATGTCTCCGTGCCCTCAGATCTGTCGCGGATGGTGGCAAGTGTGCCCGAGGCAGCGTTCGACGAGCTGGTGCACCAGGGAGAGGGCATCATAAGCGGCAAGCATACGCTTCGCTTCTGGAGCATGCCGCTCACCCTCCAGGACGTCGAAGCGACCTTGCAGAGGGATGTCGGTGATGGATCCGAACAGGGGGCGGCACTGCTGGCACGCTTCGAGCGCTGGGATCGCAAGCTGCTGGATTTGCCGGGAACCTTTTATATCGAGGCGACCAACTGGATCTTCCGCGAGAACCGGATCGCCCAGGGACGATTCATCGCGCTTGGCCACAAGATCGATCTCGCCGATGTGACGGTTCCGGTTTTCCTGCTGGCAGCAGAGAAGGACATTGTCGTGCCGCTCGAGCAGGCACTCGCCACGGCGCGCCTGCTCGGCACGCCGCCGCAATGGCTGGAGCAGTCCTCCGAGCCGTGCGGTCACCTCGGTCTTTTCATGGGGCGCGAGAGCTTGGGCCGTTCGTGGCGCCGGATCATCCGCTGGCTCCAGGCCGGTGGCGACGATGTTTCGGAACCAAGGCCCAGGATCAGGGCGTGAAACGAAAGCTTTCGGCGGGGAGCCGGGCTATCTCAACTCGGCTAGTGCGAGCGGACGCATCGCATCGGGCGCGGCAATATGCTGGACAATGGGCTGCCGGCGCGAAGCCTCGGTCCGGTCGCTGCTTCGGCCATGAACCGCCAGCAGCATGATCGCGAGTGCGGCAGCAGCACCAAGCGCAATGATCTTGCGATGGGTGCCACGATCCGCGCTGATCAATGAATGGTTCATGGCACATCGCGGTCGATTCTATCCTCGTCAGGCGTTCAGCCGGTTTAGCGCAGCCCGGTTCCGCAATTCGATCCGGCGCGAGGTCGCCAGCGTGATGGCGCCGGATTGTTCCAACTGGGTGAAGGTGCGCGACACGGTCTCGATGGTGAGGCCGAGGTAGTCGGCAATGTCCTGGCGCGACATCGCAAGTTCGATCGAATTCGTGCTGGCGGTGCGGCGGGCGATATCGAGCAGGAATCCCGCGACCCGCTCCTCGGCCGTCTTGATCAGGAGCAGCATGTGATTGCGGAAGCGCTGCAGTTCGCGCGTGGTGGCATCCCAAAGCTGCTGCGACAGATCCTTCTCGCGCTCGGCACGCAGCATCACCGCGCTGCGCTTGACGATCAGGACCTGCGCCCCGTTCACGGCCTCGGCGGAAGACGAGTGCGTTTCGCCCGCCTCAAAGCCGAAGATGTCGCCCGGCAGATAGAAGCCGCCGATCTGGCGCCGGCCGTCTTCCAGCACCTTGTAGGCGCGGACGGTGCCAGAGACTACCTGATAGAGATATTCGGCTTCGTCACCTTCGCCGTAGATCTCGGCATTGCGCGCATATTGAAAGGGCGTGCCCATCAGCGCAAGCGGTCCCTGCATGGCCGGGCTTCCGAGACGGTGCGGCGTGCTCGCGGCCTGGATGACGGGGCGGGAAGCGTCGGTGTGCATGGCGGGCTCCTTCAAATCATCTGATGGAGCCAGAGTGCCTGCCTGCACCGCGCCTGAAAATTCGGAGTCCTTCCCTAAGGAAGATTACGGACCCTAAGGAATGTTACGGAGGGCTGGGACCCAGACAATCGTCATTGCGAGCGTAGCGAAGCAATCCATGGCTCCATGTGCGGAACGATGGATTGCTTCGCTGCGCTCGCAATGACGGACGATACGCGACGGCGGAGGCCCGCCAGCCAGATCAATGCGACATCAGTGTCGGTACCGTCATGCACTGGAGCATCTCGCGGGTGACGCCGCCGAGCAACCGTTCCTGCAGCCGCGAATGCCCGTAACCGCCCATCACCAGCAGATCGAGGCTCTCGTCGGCCGCTACGGACAGGATGGCCGGCTGGATTTCGGAGTGCGCGGCCGGGAAGGCCATGATCTTGGCCGGCAGTCCAAGCCGCGCCAGATGTTCGACGAGGCGCTGCGGGCTTGCTTCGTCGGGAATCGCCCCCGGATTGCCGATGGAAATGATCGTGAGCGCGTCGGCGTGCCGCAGCAGCGGCATGGCATCCCGCAGCGCACGGCCGGCAAGGCGGCTTCCGTCCCAGCAAATTCCGATGCGCCGCGCCGCGAATGCGCCGCGGAAGGTATAGGGCATGAACAAGACCGGGCCGCCTGACTGGAACAGGACTTCCTGCGGCACGTCGTTGTCGAATGTATCGCGGTCGGGTTCCGGCTGCAGGACGACGGTGAGATCATGAAGCCGGGCGCTGGCGCCGGCGATCGCGATTGCCTCGCCTGGTGTCGCGCTCATGGTGCGGCAGGTATACGAAATCCCTGCGTGCTTCGCCTCGACCTCGAAAACGAGCATCGCGGCCTCTGCGCGCTCCAGCGCGTGCTGCCGGGTCTCCTCGACGATCATGGCGACCGCAGCGCCGCCGGCCGCGGCGATCGGAACATTGGCAGTCTCGTAGGCGACGGACAGCGCGTCGAGGTGGGCGCCGTACGTCATGGTCAGCAGCACGGCGCCGTCAATCACCGGCCGCGCCGGACGTTCGGAAGGGATAAGCACCAATAGGTTCTTGAACATCGTCATTCTCCCCCACAATTGGTGGCAATCGGTCCGAATTGGACGCAGCCATAAGAGCACAACGGCCGATCCAGGTATTGATCCAGGTCAGAGGGCGCCGTCGTCATTTTGACGCACATCAAGGTCCGGCTGGCTCGCCGGTGCACGCTGGAGCTTAGGTTCTGATTGAACCAGAGCCGAAGCTCTAGATTTTTGCTTTGACGCGTTTTCTTCCCGCGAACCGGTGCCCACCCTCGGATCAAGTCCGAGGGCATGCTTCGCTCGAAAACGCTCTCGCGACCCGAGCCTGTTTGGAGAGAAACAATGCTGGCAACGGATGTCATGCGAACCTGCTTCGCCACCATAAAGCCGAACGCGCCGCTGCTCGATGCCGTCCACCTGCTCCTGGAAACCACCCAGCGTGGCTTGCCTGTGATCGACGATGATGGATCTTTGGTCGGCATCATCTCCGAAGGTGATTTCCTGCATCGCCAGGAGCTGGGCGTGACTGGCCCCGCAGGGTTCCTGCTCGAATTGATGCTCGGAAGAGCGGAGGGTCATCTGATGCGCGAGCGAACGCACGCGTTGCGCGTCGATGCCGTCATGACGCGGGATCCCGTCCGCGTGGATGAGACCGCGACGGTTGACGATGTCGTTACGCGAATGGACGCGCACCAGATATCGCAGGTGCTGGTGGTCCGCGACGGCAAGCCCATCGGAATCGTTGGCCGGACGCAGTTGCTCATCGCGCTCGAACGTTGTTTGAGCCCGCAACACTGACGAAGGGGCGGCGGGCTATTCGCAGCGTTTTCGGCCTGGGTTGCGTTGATAAACCCACGCAGCGACCGATTCCCAAAACCTCCGTGCGGTGGTACTCGGACCTCATCGCCGCCAGCCAGCCGGCAGGCGCGGACCGGAACCGGCAAGCGGCTGCGCCGAAAGATGGGCGCGTGCTGATCGGAACTCGACAGGAAACGGAGTCAATGACCGGGACCAGCCAAGCATTGCTCGCCGATATCGGCGGCACCAATGCGCGTTTCGCGCTCGTCAGGGGTGGTCAGATCGGCCCCATCGAACATGTCAAGGTCGCCGACTATCCGAACTCGGCGGAGGCGATCGCTGCCTTCCTCGCCCGCCACGCGACGGGCGGCGTTGCCACTGCGGCGATTTTCGGCATCGCGGGCCCGATCGAGAACAACCGCGTGGTGCTGACCAACAGCCCGTGGATGTTCGATGCGGCCAGCCTGCGCCAGCAATTCGCCTTCACGGCTGTGCATCTGCTCAATGATTTCGAGGCGCTGGCCTGGTCGCTCCCGGCACTGGGGACTTCCGACCTGGTATCGCTCGGCGGCCGAACTCCGGTCGCCGGCGCTCCCATGCTCGTGGTCGGGCCGGGGACCGGCTTTGGCGCGTCCTGCCTGGTTCCGGCGAGCAAGCCGCCCGTGGCAGTTGTCACCGAAGCCGGCCATGCCACCTTGCCGGCAACGTCGGAACGGGAGGAGCGGGTGATCGATCACCTGCGCGGGCGCTTCGGTCACGTCTCGATCGAACGTGTGCTATCGGGGTCCGGCCTCGCCAATCTCTATGACGCCCTGAACGCCATCGACGGCGCCGGCGCGCCCGCGCGCGATGCGGCCTCGATCACGCAGGCCGCGCTTGACGGGAGCTGCGCGACGAGCCGGGCGGCGCTTGACATGTTCTGCGCGATGCTCGGCATGGTCTGCGGCAATCTGGCGCTGACCTTCGGCGCCCGCGGCGGCGTCTATATCGCCGGCGGCATCGTACCTCGTTTCGTCGATCATCTGGCGGGATCGGGTTTTGGCACGGGCTTCACCAGCAAAGGCCGGTTCGATGCCTATCTGCGGGAGATTCCGGTCCATGTCATCACCAGGCCCGATGTGACTTTCGTCGGGCTCAAGGCGTTCTTCGAGACCAACGTCGCGGCGGCATAGGTCGCTTCGACGATGGAAGTCGCTCGATCACGCTCGACGAAATGCACGATGCCGGCCGCGCGTCACGGCCGGCATCGCCATTCTCGAGTAAGGCGCGCTTACTTCGCCGCGGTCACCATGATCTCGACAGTGTATTGCGGCGCCGCCAGCTTGGCCTCGACGGTGGCGCGCGCCGGCGTGTTGCCTGCCGACACCCAGCGGTCCCACACGGCGTTCATCTCGGGAAACGTCTTCATGTCGGTGATGTAGATCGTCGTCGTCAGCAATTTCGATTTGTCGGTGCCGGCCTTTGCCAGATGGCCGTCGATGATCGAGAGGATCTCCTCGGTCTGTTTCGTCACGCTTTCACCGGCCGTCTTGTTGGCGACGATCCCGGCCAGATACACCGTGTCGCCATGCACGACGACCTGGCTCATCCGCGGCCCGGTTTCAAAACGCTGAATGGTCATATTGTTCTCCCGTTGATTGGCGGGTGACTACCTAGCGCAGTCGCTTAACACTGGCGAGTCGCGATTTATCCCACCGCCTTCGCCGCGGCGCGTCCCGCATTTCGGCCGGAGAACAGGCAGCCGCCGAGGAAAGTCCCCTCCAGCGAACGATAGCCATGCATGCCGCCGCCGCCGAATCCTGCGGCTTCGCCGACGGCGTAGAGTCCCCGGATGATCTCGCCGTCGTGGCCGAACACACGTGAATCGAGATCGGTCTCAAATCCGCCGAGTGTCTTGCGGGTGAGGATGTTGAGCTTCACCGCGATCAGCGGTCCATGCGCGGGATCGAGGATGCGATGCGGCGCGGCGGTGCGGATCAGGCGGTCGCCGATATATTTGCGCGCATTGTGCAGGTTCATCACCTGCGCGTCCTTCACGTAAGGATTCGTGATCTCGCGGTCACGCGCCTCGATCTGCGTCCGGATGTGATCGAGCTTCAACAGGTTGTCGCCGGAAAGCTGGTTCATCGCAGCGATGAGATCCTCGAGCCTGTCGCGCACAATGAAGTCGACGCCGTGTTTTTTGAACGCTTCCACCGGCGCCGGCGCGCCTTTGTTGGTCGCGCGCTTGATCGTCATGCGCCAGCTCTTGCCGGTGAGATCGGGGTTCTGCTCGGAGCCCGAGAGCGCGAACTCCTTCTTGATGATGCTCTGGGTCAGGATGAACCAGGAATAATCATAGCCGGTGCCCATGATGTATTGCAGTTGCCCGAGCGTGTCGGAGCCCGGAAACAGCGGCGCCGGCAGCCGCCGTCCCGTCGCATCGAACCACACCGATGACGGCCCGGGCAGGATGCGGATGCCGTGCTTCGGCCAGATTGGATTCCAGTTCTGGATGCCCTCGACGTAGTGCCACATCCGGTCGCGGTTGATCAGCCGCGCGCCGCTCGCCTCGGTGATGCCGATCATGCGGCCGTCGACATGTGCGGGCACGCCGGAGATCATGTGCTGCGGCGGTTCGCCCAATCGCTTCGGCCAGTTCTGCCGCACCAGCTCATGATTGCCGCCGATGCCGCCGGACGCCACGATCACGGCTGGCGCGCGCAGCGAGAATTCGCCGACCACATTGCGCGAGGTGCTCTTGCCGCGCTCCACATTGGTCGGCTCGAGGATCGCGCCGGTGACGCCGTCGATCGCACCGTTCGTCACCGACAGCGCATCGACGCGATGGCGAAACTTGAAGATCAGCCTGCCGCTCTTTTCGGCCTCGCGTGCGCGGCGCGCGAACGGCTCGACGATGCCGGGCCCGGTGCCCCAGGTGACGTGGAAACGCGGCACCGAATTGCCATGGCCCATCGCGTCATAGCCGCCGCGCTCGGCCCAGCCGACGATCGGAAACAGGCGATGGCCCATCGCGCGCAGCCAGTCGCGCTTTTCACCAGCGGCGAAAGCGACGTAGGCTTCCGCCCAACGCCGCGGCCAATGGTCTTCGTCGCGATCGAAGCCCGCGGTTCCCATCCAGTCCTGCAGCGCGAGCGCGTGAGAGTCCTTGATGCCGAGCCGGCGCTGTTCCGGCGAATCGACCAGGAACAATCCTCCGAACGACCAGAACGCCTGGCCCCCGAGCGATTGTTCGCCTTCCTGCTCGACCACGATGACGCGTTTTCCGGCATCTGTAATCTCTGTGGCGGCAACAAGGCCTGCCAGACCCGCGCCCACCACAATGACGTCTACATCCTCAGCCATGTCTTTCTTCCCCCGAGTTCCCTTTGAATGAGACCTGCACGTTCGCGCGCGGTCAACGGCAAAGGGAGCTTGGCGGCCGTTCCGCGAGGACACGGTAAGGTTGTTTCAGTTTGGGACCTCTCATCCGCAAACTGCAGCGTGTGCGCAACACTCGATTTGAATTTGTTTTGATCGAGCTGTGACGGCTGGACAAAAATCCAGACCCGCAACACGCTGGCCAAAGTCTTGCATCACTAAGATCAACGGATTCGATATTCGACTGGGGCAGGCCATGAAGTTGATGACGGGGTTGCTCGCGGCGGTTCTCCTGCTGGCGGGTATGGGGGCTTCGCATGCGGTGGTGCGGATCGCCGACGATCGTGGCGGCAGGATCGGCACTTACGTCGACAGATATCAAGGCCTTCGCAGTTCCGGCGAAACCGTCATCATCGACGGCCTCTGCGCATCGGCCTGCACCATCGTGCTGGGTGCGGTTCCGCATAATCGGATCTGCGTCACCTCGCATGCCAATCTCGGTTTCCACGCTGCATGGGATTTCGGCGCCAACGGCCGCGCCATCACCAATCCCGAAGCGACCCAGATGCTGTACTCGATGTACCCGACCTCGATCCGCCGCTGGATCGCCTCCCGCGGCGGCCTCACCCCGAGGATGATCTTCCTGCGCGGCAAGGCCCTGCAGGCCATGTTCCGGCCCTGCTACCTCGACGCCCAGGCCTCCGCCAACCGGGCGCGCTAGAGGCGCCGGTCGCCCTCTGCCGTCATGGCCGGGCTTGACCCGGCCATCCACGTTCTTGACGTCAAGGAAGACGTGGATGCCCGGGTCAAGCCCGGGCATGACGAGTGGCGATAGCTCCGAAATTCCCTCCACATGATGTGACGGCGCGCCGCAGCATTGCGCTTGCCGGGCGGCGGAACCGGGCTTATTTCAAGCACATGGTTCAGCCGGTTTCCGCCTCTCATGGAATGACCGCGCCGGCCTCGGCACAGGGCAAGGCGGCGTCCGCCATCGCCTGGGGTGCCGCGGGGCTGGGCGCGTTCGTCGTGCTGGGCGCGGGCGCGCTCTGGTTCCATTACGGCACGGCGGTGTTCTTTGAGACCATCGCGGCCGGCGTCTCGGCCTGTTTCTGATCACCAATAAGAGGAATTTTTTCATGGATCGGACCACCCGCCCGCTCGTGATCGTGGCTGCCTTCGCCGGCAGCCTGGCGATCGGGCTATTGCTGTTGTTCTGGACGATGGGCGGCCTGCGCAGCATGACCACCCCGTCGGCGATCGGCGGCCCGTTCCAGCTCACCGACCAAGCCGGCCAGACCATCACCGACAAGAGCCTGAAGGGCAAGCCGACCCTGATCTTCTTCGGCTTCACCCATTGCCCCGACGTCTGCCCGACCTCGCTGTTCGAGATTTCCGAAGTGCTGCGGGCGATGGGCACGGACGCCGACAAGGTGAACGCCTATTTCGTCTCGGTCGATCCGGAGCGCGACACCGCGGCGGCGATGAAGGACTACCTCTCCAGCTTCGACCCGCATCTGAAGGGCCTCACCGGCAACCCCGATGCCATCGCCAAGGTGCTGTCGGCCTACCGCGTCTACGCCAAGAAGGTCCCGCTCAAGGACGGCGACTACACAATGGACCACACCGCGCTGATCTATCTGATGGACCGCGACGGCAAGTTCGTCTCACCGTTCAACCTCAAACGCAGCCCGGAAGAAGCTGCGGCCGACCTCAAGCGCTATCTCTGAGCTAAAGCCTCGCATCATGCCCCGGATGGTCTATAAGGCCGTCCAATTCCGCAACATTGCCCGGCCGAATGCCTGATCAGACCGCCCCGCTCGACATCTCCCGTTCTATCCGCGCCATGGCCGGATGGCTGGTCGTGGCGGCGTTGGCTGTTTTTAGCGGCGCGGCGAATGCACAAACCCCACAGCCGCAAACGCCGCCGAAGCCGCCCGTCGAGGCGGCGCCGCAGGCGGTGCCTGGTTTCTGGGATCCGCGGCGCCGGCCTGAACGGCCGGATCTGTCGCGCATCACCGTGATCCGGTTCCTGACTGAAACCGATTATCCGCCGTTCAACTTCACCGGTCCTGACGGCAATCCGGCCGGTTTCAATGTCGACCTGGCGCGCGCGATCTGCGAGGAGATCAAGGTCACCTGCACCATCCAGATGCGCCGCTTCGAGACGCTGGTGGATGCGCTCGCCACCAACAGGGGCGATGCCATCATCGCCTCGATGGCGGTGACGCCGCAATTGCGCACAAGGGTCGATTTCTCCGATCCTTATTACCGCGCGCCGGCCCGCTTCGTGTCCCAGCGCAATGCCGTGATGCCGGAAGTGCGGCCGGAATATCTCGAAGGCAAGAAGGTCGGCGTCATCGGCGGCACCGCGCACGAAGCCTATCTGAAGGCGATGTTCACCGACGCCGAGCTCCACACTTATCCAAATGACGACGCGCTCCGGCAGGCGCTTCGCCGCGGCGAGGTCGATTTCATCTTCGGCGACGCGATCGCGCTCGCGTTCTGGATCAACGGCACCGATTCGGCCGAATGCTGCGCCTTCTCCGGCGGCCCCTTCGTCGAGAGCCGCTTCTTCGGCGAGGGCATCGGCATTGCGGTGCGCAAGGGCAACGACCTGCTCCGGCAGGCGTTGAACTGGGCGCTGTTCCGGCTCTGGGAAAAAGGCCGCTACACCGATCTGTGGCTGCGCTATTTTTCCGTCAGCCCGTTTTAGGAGTTTTCGTACTCCGTCATTCCGGGATGGTCCGAAGGACCAGACCCGGAATCTCGAGATTCCGGGTTCGATGCTGTCGCATCGCTCCGGAATGACAGCTTCGCCGCTATTTTGCATTTTGCCGCGGAGGCCGTTAGTTTCCGCGGCCTTGGAGACCCCTGATGTCCGTGACTGACCTTGCCGCAAGCCCGAGCGACCTGCGTGCGCTCGCCGAACAATCCAACGCCTGGCCGTTCGAGCAGGCGAAAGCGATTGTCGCGCGGCTGAAAAAAAATCCGAAGGATGAGGTGCTGTTCGAGACCGGCTATGGCCCGTCCGGCCTGCCCCATATCGGCACCTTCGGCGAGGTCGCGCGCACCACCATGGTGCGCCACGCCTTCCGCGTGCTCACGGAGGACAAGATCAAGACGCGTCTGCTCGCCTTCTCCGACGACATGGATGGCCTGCGCAAGGTGCCGGACAATGTCCCGAACAAGGAGCTGCTGGAGCAGCACCTCGGCATGCCGCTGACGAAGGTGCCTGATCCCTTCGGCACGCATCCGAGCTTCGGCGAGCACAACAATGCGCGGCTGCGTGCCTTCCTCGATCAGTTCGGCTTCGACTACGAATTCGCCAGCTCGACCGACTACTACACCTCGGGCCGCTTCGACGCCGCGCTGCTGCGGATGCTGGAGCGGATCGAGAAGGTGATGGCGATCATGCTGCCCTCGCTCCGCGAGGAGCGCGCCGCGAGCTATTCGCCGTTCCTCCCGATCTGCCCGCGCACCGGGCTTGTGCTCTACGTGCCTGTGACCGCACATGACGCCAAGGCCGGCACGATCTCCTATGAAGACCCCGAGACGAAGGAGAGCGTCACGGTCCCCGTCACCGGCGGCCGCTGCAAATTGCAGTGGAAGCCGGATTGGGCGATGCGCTGGTATGCGCTCGGCGTCGACTATGAGATGGCCGGCAAGGACCTGATCGATTCGGTGAAGCTGTCGGGCAAGATCTGCGCGGCGCTCGGCGGCACGCCGCCGGAAGGCTTCAACTACGAGCTCTTCCTCGACGACAAAGGCCAGAAGATCTCGAAGTCGAAGGGCAACGGGCTCACAATCGACGAATGGCTGCGCTATGCCTCGCCGGAATCGCTGTCGCTGTTCATGTATCGCGAGCCGAAGGCGGCCAAGCGGCTCTATTTCGACGTGATCCCGCGCAATGTCGACGAATACCAGCAGTTCGTCGACGCCTTCCCGCGTCAGGAAGGGCGGCAGCAATTGCAGAATCCGGTCTGGCACATCCACTCCGGCCATCCGCCGAAGGTGGACATGCCCGTCACCTTCCAGCTTCTGCTGACGCTGGTGTCGTCGTCGAATGCGGAGAATGCCGAGACCTTGTGGGGCTTCATCGGCCGCTATCGCCCGGGCGTGACGCCGCAGACGCATCCGAAGCTGGATGCGATGGTCGGCTATGCCATCAACTACTACCGCGACTTCGTCGCGCCCTCGAAGCAATTCCGCGAGCCGACCGAGAGCGAGCGTGCGGCGTTGCAGGATTTGCGCGATGCGCTATCCAACATGCCGGCGGACTCGACGGCAGAGGACATCCAGAACGTGGTCTACGAGATCGGCCGCCGCGAGCCGTTCCTCGATCCCGTGAAGAAAGGCAAGGACGGCCGCCCCGGCGTCTCGCTCGACTGGTTCAACATGCTCTACCAGGTGCTGCTCGGCCAGGAGAAAGGCCCGCGCTTCGGCTCCTTCGTCGCGGTCTACGGCCTCCAGAACGCCGTCAACATGATCGACGGCGCACTGGCAAGGTCGTCGTAGCTCTCTGGATTCGTCATGCGCGGGCTTGACCCGCGCATCCATCCAGCTTCGCAAGACTCTTTTGGTCGATGGATTGCCGGGTCAGGCCCGGCAATGACAGCATTGTTCGTGGCTCACCATCTATCTCGACCGCAATCGCGTTGCCCACGCTACGACCTACAGCTTACCGTCGCGCAATCCATCGCTGGTCGCGCGCAACAGCGTCAGCAGGAGGCCGTTGAGCGGCGTCGCCACGCCATGTCGTTCGCCGGCCGCGACGATCGCGCCGGTGAGCGCGTCGGCTTCGAACGGTCGGCCGGCGAGGCGATCGAAATACATCGAGGTGCCGGCGTCGGGCGGATAGGTGAGCAGCGTCGCCAGCATTCGCTGGGCCTCATCTGCCTCGAGGCGAGCGCCATCGGCGCGCCCGACGGCAACAGCCTCTTCGAGGATGGCAAGACACAGCGCCTTGACGTCCTCGCGCCGGAACACCGCCTGCCGCAGCAGGGTCAGCGCGGTGATCGGATTGGCGACCGCGTTGATCAGGAGCTTTCGCCAGGCGAGCGTGGCGAAGTCGTCACTGCGCAGCACCCGCATGCCGGTTTCTTCGAGCAGGGCTTCGAACGCCCGTCCATCGGCATCGTCAGCGACCGTGAACTCATAGTCGCCGGCACGTCGGAAGCGAACGCGGTCCGGCGCCAATCGCTCGCCATTGTAATAGACGAGCGTGGGAATAATGGTTGCGTGTCCGGCCAATGGTGCCAGCCGCTCCTTGTGCCCGATGCCGTTCTGCAGGACCGCGATCCGGGTGTCGGCGCCGCAGAGTCTTGCAAGCCACGGCGCGCTTGACGGCGTGTCCTGCGCCTTGGTGCAGAACAGCACCCAGTCCACCTGCGTCGCCTGCTCCGGATCGGTCAGTGCGCGAAGCGGAACATCGATTGCGCCTTCCGCACGCTCGACCACGAGACGATCGAGCGGCCGCCTGACACAGGCGACCACATCGTGCCGGTCCGCCGCGCGCAACAGGCCGGCGATGATACCGCCGATGCTTCCGAGGCCGACGACGGCAATGGTCTTGCGATCTGGGTTTCCTTCAGTGCCAGCAGTCATCCGAAACAGGTCTCCTCATCCTTAACTGTAGGGCGAACATTGCCGGCTTTGCCAACGCAAACTGTGTCTTGCCGCGTTGTTCTATCGAAAACATGCTGCCAGCTGCCGCCAATGCGCCGCGCCCGCCTCGCGAAATTGGGATAGTTGGTGCACGGTAATTGCAATCGGGGCGGCGGCGATTTGAGCTAGACTGCCCCAATAACAAGCCGCCAGTACAGGCGCGCAAGGGAGGATCAACATGCAGTTCAGGGTTTCGCCGGACACGCTTACCGATCAAGGCGCCGCGGAGTGGCAGGCGCGCGTCGATCTCGCCGCCGCGCACCGGCTCGCCTTCATCCAGGGTTTCAGCGAGGGCATCTTCAACCATCTGACCTTCGTGGTGCCCGGCCGCAGCGACCGCTACTATCAGATTCCGTTCGGCATGCATTGGTCGGAGGTGACCGCTTCCTCTTTCATGGAAGTCGGCATCGACGATGCCGAGGTCAAGCGCGGCGAGGGCGAGGTCGAGCGCTCCTGCTATTGCATCCACGCCCCGATCCACAAGGCGCTGCCGCAGGCCAAAGCGGTGTTTCACACCCACATGCCGTTTGCCAGCGCGCTGACCCGGCTCGAGGATCCCCGCATCAAAGAGATCGGACAGACCGAAGTCGGCATGGCCGGAGAGATCGCCTATGACGATGAGTATACCGGCCCGGCGCTCGATCCGGCCGAAGGCGCACGGCTCGCCAGGGTGATCGGCGACAAGACCATTCTATTCATGGCCAACCACGGCATCTCGACCGTCGGCGAGACCGTCGCGGCGGCCTATGACCGGCTCTACTACATCGAGCGCGCCGCGCAGGTGCAGATCTATGCGATGTGGACCGGACAGCCGCTGAAGAAGCTGCCTGCTCCCGTGGTCGAAAAGACCATGCGCGATATCGGCGGCACCAGCCTCTACAAGGGCCCAAGCCCGGCGCAGCGGCACTTCGATGCGCTCAAGCGCATGCTGGACCGCAAGGAGCCTGATTACGCGACGTAAGCCGGCGAGGCTCGCGCACAACTACATCCCCTTGTCGTCCCGGCGCAGGCCGGGACCCATCCCCGCAGGCAGATGTGATGCGCTGAGGTGCAACCGCTTGTTCGCGCCACAACAGCTCCCTGTGGTTATGGGTCCCCGCCTTCGCGAGGACGACGAGAATGCTGAGTCTACGCGCGATGCTTCTGCAGCCGACGTTTACGATCGCACGGCCGGCGGCGCCTGCAGCGTCGGCGCCGCAGCCGCGAGAATCTCCGCACGATCACCGGTCCGCGGCGGATAGATCCGCACGTGATTGATGGTCTGCTTGGTCAATTTCGCGGCAGCCCCGCTGGTGCGCACCTGGCGATCCCACCCTTCCGTGTACAAAGCTCCCCACGCGCCGAGATCGAGCACGGTGACATACCAATCAATATGAAGCGGTAGCATCGGCTGCCCGAACAGGTCGGCCACGACGTTATGGCCTGCGAAGCGGCCCATCGGCCGGGCGAACTGGCAGGACATCACGGAGGCGTGGACACCGTCCACGAAACTGCAGGCCACATCGCCGGCGGCAAAGACATTTGTTGCACCGGTCACGCGCATGAATTGATCGACGATGACGCGACCATACCGGTCGCGTTCAACATCCAGCGCCTCAGCCAGCGCACTTGCGCGCATGCCCGCGCACCACACGACTGTCCGTGTGGGAATGATCTCCCCCGAACTGAGCGCGATCGCGTTCGGCTCGATCGCGGTAACCCTCACGCCCAGTCGCGTTTCGACGCCGAGCGCCAAGAGCGCCTCATTGATGACAGGGCGGGCATTATCCCCGATTGTGATGCCAACCGCGGGATTGGGGTCTATGAGAACGATGCGTTGCCCGTCGGTGATGCCGGCTCGATCGAGCTTGCCCGGCATCTCGGTTGCGACCTCAATTCCGGTGAAACCGGCGCCGACCACGACCACCGTGGAGCGCGCTTCCGATGGCGCCTCGGCGCCGAGCGCTGCGAGATGTGCGTCGAGCCGGACGGCAGCCGCATAGGTGTCCACGTCGAAGCCGTTGGCCGCGAGGCCGGCAATCGCCGGGCGCGCCAGTTCGCTGCCAAGCGCCAGCACCAGCCGATCGTAAGTCAAAACCTCCGGGCCGTCGCTCGCTGCGACGGTCACCTGCTGTTTGACCGCATCGATCGCTTGCACCTCGGCAAGTCTGTGAGCGACGCCGATGGGGTCCAGCACCTCGCCAAGCGGGATCGCCGCCTCGCTCAGGTCGACTTCGTAATTGCGGACTCGAATGTTGTGATAGGGATTGCGGTCGATGACGAGAATCTCGACCTCGGCCGCCCGGCCGATCTCATCGCGCATGCGCGCAGCCCCGATGGCAGCCCAGAGGCCGGCGAATCCCGCACCAAGGACAATAATGCGCGCCACAACAACCTCCTGTGGTTAGGGGTCCCTGCGTTCGCAGGGACGACACCAGAGAGTTACTGCCTCACCCACACGATCCGCGCGATCCAGGCGACGTCCTCGGCCGCGAGCGTGCGATCTGCTTCCGCCGGATTGAGCGACTGCAATTCGAGCGTCTTCGCCGTGCGGCGTTTGCACTCCTTCACCAGTATCTCGCCGTCCTTGGTCCGCACCACCACGCGGTCGCCGCGGCGGATCGGAGTTGAGGGCGACACCAGGATGATATCGCCCTCGCGGAAAACCGGCCGCAGCGTGTCGCCGAAGATTTCGAGCGCGAAGGCGTGCTCGTCGGGGACGGTCGGCAGCGCCACTTCGTCCCAGCCTTTGCCGGTCGGAAAGCCGCTGTCGTCGAAAGCATCGCTTGCCGACGCTTCGGCAAGGCCGATCAGCGGCACTGATGGGCCGCCGCGGCCGCCGCCGTCGCCAATCAACTGCACGAAGGTGTCGATGGACACGTTGGTCGCGGCGAGCGCCTTCGCGACCGATTCGGTCGAGGGCCAACGCTCGCGGCCGTCGGCGGTGATGCGTTTGGACTTGTTGAAGGTGGTCGGGTCCAGCCCGGCGCGCCGGGCAAGCCCGGACGGTGACAATCCGGCGCGCTCCGCCAACCGGTCCAGTGCGGCCCAGACCTGGCCGTGGGTCAGCAGGCGCGATTGCTTGGGCGGTCTGACCATCGGAATTCCGCCGTTCTGATTTAGGAATTATTGCCGGAACCTGCGGCTTTCCGCAAATGTCCCCAATCGGCCCTGCTGTGGCGCTTGAGTTGCGCCACGGGCGTCGATACGGTCCATCGCTGGCCCGGCCAGCTTCGGGAAAAACCCCAACAGACTCAAGCGTGAAGCATGGGACACCGGATAGGTGCGCACGATCTATAAAATCAGCCCTGCCTCAGCTTGGCGCGAGGCCGAGCGGGCCGGAGTGTATCGGGGTAGTGCCGACGATCTGCGCGACGGTTTCATCCACTTCTCCACCGCATCCCAGGTCGCCGGGACCGCGCGGAAGCATTTTTCCGGCCAAACCGGCCTGTTTCTAATCGCGGTCGACGCCGACGCGCTGGGTGACGCCTTGCGCTGGGAGCCTTCCCGTCACGATGAATTGTTTCCGCATCTCTACGGCGAGCTCGATCTCGGCGCGGTCACCGCGGTCTACGACCTGCCGGCGCGCGCCGACGGCACGCATGTGATTCCGGAGAGGTTGCCGTGATCCGCGCCTTCGATGCCGTCTCGCTGCCGCTGCTGCGCTGGCTCGATCCGGAGGACGCCCACCGGCTGGCGATCCAGGGGTTGCGCTTCCTGCCGCCGATCCGCCAGCGGCCGGATGATCCGAAGCTCGCGGTGCGCGCGTTCGGACTGAATTTTCCCAATCCGGTCGGCATGGCCGCGGGCTTCGACAAGAACGCGGAGGCGCCCGACGCGCTGCTCAAGCTCGGCTTCGGCTTTGTCGAGATCGGCTCGGTGACGCCGCTGCCGCAGGCCGGCAATGCCAGGCCGAGGCTGTTTCGGCTTGAGCGGGATGAAGCCGTCATCAACCGCATGGGCTTCAACAACGACGGCGCGGCGGCGGTGCTGCGGCGGCTCGCCGGCCGCGCCCATCTTTCCGGCATCGTCGGCGTCAATGTCGGCGCCAACAAGGATTCGCCGGATCGTACCGCCGACTATGTGAAGCTGATCGAGACATTTGCGCCGGTCGCGAGCTACTTCACCATCAACGTGTCCTCGCCGAACACGCCGGGCCTGCGCAATCTGCAGCAATCGGCCGCGCTCGATGATCTCCTGGCACGGGTCATCGAGACCCGGGAGCGGGTGCGGAAGAATGCCGGCGATTCGCCGGTGCTTTTGAAGATCGCGCCGGACTTAAGCCTCGCCGAGCTCGACGACGTCGTCCACATCGCGCGCTCGCGCCGCGTCGACGGCATGATCGTCGCCAACACGACGCTGGCGCGGCCCTCTACCTTGCGCGAGCAGGCCCGTGCCAAAGAGCAGGGCGGTCTCTCGGGCCGGCCGCTGTTCCGCCTGTCGACGCGGATGGTGGCGGAGACTTACGTGCGCGTGGAGGGCGCGTTTCCGTTGATCGGCGTCGGCGGCATCGATTCCGGCGGCGCCGCGCTGACCAAGATCCGCGCCGGCGCCAGCCTGATCCAGCTCTATTCCGCGCTCGTCTATAAGGGCCTCGGCCTCGTCGATGATATCAAGCGCGATCTCTCCTCGACGCTCCTGCGCACCGGCCGCGACTCGCTGTCCGAAATCGTCGGCGCCGATGCCGCCACCATCACGGCCGAGGACTGGCCGGTCCGGTAGCGAACGACGCCTTGAACAGCGCCGGATAGCGCAGCGCTTCCAATCCGCCGCGCGCGGCGTAGTGCACCAGCAGCGCGGTCCACAGCCCGGCATTACCGAAGGGACGCAGCAGGAACCAGGCGGTGAGGAAGATCACGAGCGACAGCACCATCAGATTGCGCATGTCGCGCGCCCAGGTCGCGCCGATATAGACGCCGTCATAGGCGAAGGCGAACACCGCCAGCAGTGGCGACAGGATCACGAACAGCAGGAACGCGCGCGCGGCCTGCCGCACCTCCGTGTTCGCGGTCATGATATCGATCAGAACAGGCCCGAACAGCGCGAACGCCGCCATCACTGCGAGCGCAAACGCAAAGCCCCAGACGATGACCAGCCGCACTGCGCCGGCAAACGCATAGCGGTCGCGCGCGCCATAGGCGCGGCCGCAGAGCTGCTCGGCGGCATTGGCGAGGCCGTCGAGGAAGAAGGCGCTGACCAAAAGGAAATTGTTCAGCACCGCATTCGCCGCCAGCGTGACGTCGCCGGCGCGGGCGCCTTGCGCGGTGAAAAACAGGAACGCGGTGATCAGTGCCGCGGTGCGGATCATGATGTCGCGGTTGACGGCGAGCATCCGCATCAGTTTTTCGCGCGCAAACAGCGTGCCCGGCAGGAGGTCGAGCTTTCCTCCCGTCAGATGCCGCGCAATGAGGATGCCGAGCAACAGCCCGGCCGTTTCCGCGATCACAGCGGCGATCGCCGCGCCGGCGATGCCGAGATTGAACACCAGCACCAGCAGTATGGTCGCCGCCATGTTGACGACGTTGATCGCGATCTGCGTCGACAGCGCCAATGTCGCCCGCGCCTGGCCGATCAGCCAGCCGAGCACGACGTAATTGGCGAGCGCGAGCGGCGCCGACCAGATGCGGATCAGGAAATAGGTCTTCGCCGCCGCCGTCACGCCCTCGCTGCCGCCCATCGCGGCGAGCAGGATCGCGGCCAGCGGCCCCTGCAGCACGATCAGCGCGGCGCCGATCACCGCCGCGACGATGAAGCCGCGCACCAGGATCGCACGCAATTCCTGCGTCTCGCCGGCGCCGAGCGACTGCGCGGTGAAGGCAACCGTGCTCATGCGCAGGAACGCGAACAGCCAGAACATGCAGTCGAACAGCACGGAGGCCATCGCGACGCCGCCGAGCAGCGCCGCATCGTCCAGCCGTCCGATCGCCGTGGTGGAGACGATCCCGATCAGCGGCGTCGTCAGGTTCGCGATCATCGCCGGACCGGCGATGGCGAACACCTGCCGGCTCGTGACCGCAGCGGATGGGTTTGGTGCGTGCATCTTCTAGAACACCACCACCATGCCGTCGCTGGCGGCGGTGTAGGGCAGCTCGTCCACGCGGCCGAGCATGTCGTCGCTCATGTGGGTCAGCACCAGCCGCTTGGCGCCGATCTCGGGCAGATGCGCTTCCAGCGTCGTCAGGCTGAGATGGTTCTTGACGATCTTGTCGTAGGTATAGGCTTCCGCGATGAACAGGTCGGCGTTGCGCGCCGCCGGGATCAGCGTCTCCGTCCATTCGGTGTCGGCGCTGTAGGCGATGACGCGGCCCTCGGTCTCGATCCGGTAGGCCAGGAACGGTCCGCCGGATTCGCCATGCACCACCGGATAGGGCGTCACCGTCACCGCGCCGAAGCTGCGGCTTTGCTCGGGCACCAGCCGCACGACGGAGAGCTCGAAACGCTGTTTCGTCTTCGACGAATGTTCGAACAGCGCCTCCATCACCTGTGGCAGCCGCGTCTCGATGCCCTCAGGCCCCGCGATCACCAGCGGCCGGCTGCGCCGCGAGAACTGTGCATCGAGCAGGAAGAACGGCAGGCCGGCGAAATGGTCGCCGTGGAAATGCGTGATCAGGATCAGATCGATCTCATCGCGCACGATGTCGAGCCGCTTCATGGCCGGTAGCGAGGATGCGCCGCAATCGATCAGGAAATTGGCGCTGTCGCCGGTGACGTGGAAGCAGGTGTTGTACCTGCCGCCGGAGCCGAAGGCGTCGCCGCAGCCGATAAATCGCAGTTGCATCGCCCCGGCCCGCGCCAGCTAGCGGCCGCGCGGCGTGCCGAACAGCCGCGACAACAGCCAGACCGGGATCACGATCACAGCGCCGAGCAGGAAGTAGCGCCACAGCCAGTTGATGGTGTCGAAGCCGAGGTCCCACAGCCGCTGGAACAGCAGTTGGATGCTGTGGATGATATTCCAGGGATCGAATCCGACCGCGGCGAGCACGACGCCGACCAGGATCGACAAGAGGATCAGCCGGAAGGCGACCGACAGCGGCGAGCCGCCGAGAAAGCGGTACAAACCGTCATTCTGGCTGGCCGGCAAGTCACGGACGTCGTCAGGCATTGCTGTCTCCTCGCGGGTGTGCATCCGCATTATAGGCAAGGCGATGCACATGGGGAACCCGCGCCGCGCCGTCAATGCTTATCATCCACGGGCGGAACCTTAATTTGCCGTCACACTCTTCAGCATCCGCTCCAGCGTCTCCAGCCGGTCGGCCTCGCGTGGCGGCTTGTCCCAGCGCAATCGGTTGATGCGCGGAAACCGCATCGCAACGCCCGATTTGTGCCGCGGCGAGCGCTGCAGACCCTCAAAGGCCACTTCGAGCACCAGGCCCTGGTCCGGCTCGTGCACGACATGGCGGACCGGGCCGAATTTCTCGGTGGTGTTGCGACGAACGAAGCGGTCGATCTGCAAGAGTTCCTCATCGGTGAAGCCGAAATAGGCCTTGCCGACCGGCACCAATTCGTCGCCCGCACCGCCATTGGTCCAGACACCGAACGTATAGTCGGAATAATAGGACGAGCGCTTGCCGTGGCCGCGCTGCGCATACATCAAGACAGCGTCGATGATGTGCGGATCGCGCTTCCACTTCCACCATTGGCCCTTCGGCCGGCCCGGCAGATAGGGCGCATCGCGCCGCTTCAGCATCACGCCCTCGACCGCTTCCGCATCCAGTCCCGCGCCCGCGCCGGCCGGATCGGCACGCGCCGCGGTCAGCGCGGGCCAATCGGCGAAGGGGACGGTCGGCGACAGGTCGATGCGCGGATCGGCGAGCTTCCTGATGAAGGCTTCCAGATGCGCGCGGCGCTCCTCGAACGACAGTTCGCGCAGATCGTTCTCGTCGTCGCCGAGCAGGTCATAGGCACGCAGATGGATCGGATAATCCTTCATCAGTTTCGGCGAGACGACCTTTCGGTTCAGCCGCTGCTGCAGCACGTTGAAGGTCTGCACCCGCCCGTCGCGCAGCACCAATAGCTCGCCGTCGATCGCGCCGGGCAGATGCAGCGACGGCAGCAAATCCGGAAAGCTCTTGGTGATGTCCTCGCCGCTGCGCGAATAGAGCCGAACCTGCAAATGCCCGCGCTCGTCGCGGCCTGAGACGGCCTGCACGCGGATGCCGTCCCACTTCCATTCGGCGATGAAATCCGCCGGATCGAGA
The DNA here is from genome assembly GCF_055456055.1 of Bradyrhizobium sp. LeoB3. Classification (NCBI taxonomy): domain Bacteria; kingdom Pseudomonadati; phylum Pseudomonadota; class Alphaproteobacteria; order Hyphomicrobiales; family Nitrobacteraceae; genus Bradyrhizobium; species Bradyrhizobium sp. LeoB3. The sequence goes on along the minus strand of NZ_JBVBEF010000062.1, from coordinate 8,403 downwards.
CTGGCGAAATCCGCATCCTCGATCGCATGCGCCAGCATCACCGGGCGGAATGGCGCCGGGTCGCGGTTGACAGGCTTTTCGGCCCGGCCCTCCAGCCAGGCGAACAGATCGAGATAGGGCGGCGCCAGCCCCGGCCACATCAATTCGATCTCATGCGGATCTTTCTCGCCGAGCGCCGCGGCCGCGGTTTTCGCGAGCCGCGCCGAAATCCCGATCCGCATCGCGCCGGTGACGAGCTTTAGCAGCGCCCAGCGCCCGGTCTCGTCGAGCTCGTCGAGCCAGCGCGCGAGCTGCGCCGGCAACTCGGTCTTGCCAAGCGTGCGCAGCCGCGTGACGACCTCCGTCAGCGTCGGCGGCGGCGGATTGTTGTGGCCGACGAGCGCCAGCTTCGGCCACATCAGCGCCACGGTTTCGGAGAGATCGCCGACATAATCATACGAATATCCGAACAGCACGGGATCGGTGCGCTCCATGATCAGGTCACGGATCAGGCCCGGCTTGGCGTGCTTGAACGACAGCGCGCCGGTGAGCGCCGCCAGCGCGTAGCCGCGATCGGGGTCCTCGGTGTCGCGCAAATAAGCCGTCAGCAGTTTCAGCTTGTTGTTGCGGCCGGGCTCATAGGCGAGGCGGTCCAATAGTTCGGCGAAACGGTTCATGCCCCGCCTTCCTCGCCGTCGAGCACGACTTCGGTCTCCTCCTCGTCGCCATAACCGACGAGATCGAGCGGCCGCGCGGCAAGTCCGCGCGACTTGCACCAATGCACCAGCGCGTCTTCCTGACCGTGCGTCACCCACACCTCGCCGGCGCCGGTAGCGCCGATCGTCGCGGTCAGCCCGTCCCAATCGGCATGGTCAGAGATCACCAATGGCAGCTCGACGCCGCGCTGCCGCGCGCGGGCGCGCACCCGCATCCAGCCCGAGGCAAACGCGGTGACCGGGTCGGGAAAGCGCCGTGTCCAGATGTCGGAGGTCGCCGTCGGCGGCGCCAGCGTGATGGTGCCGGCCAGCTCGGCCTTCTTCATGCCGCGCACCGGGCGCAGCTCGCCGAGCGCAATCCCGCGGCTCTCGTAGTAGCGCGTGATCTTCTCCATCGCGCCATGCAAATAGATCGGTGCGTCATAGCCGGCCTCGCGCAATAGCGCGATCACGCGCTGCGCCTTGCCGAGCGAATAGGCGCCGACCAGATGCGCCCGCTCCGGAAACAGCGCCACCGATGCCAAGAGCTTCTTCACCTCATCGGCCGCATCGCCATGCCGGAACACCGGCAGGCCGAAGGTCGCCTCCGTGATGAAGACGTCGCAGGGCACGAGCTCGAACGGCGTGCAGGTCGGGTCCCGCGCATCCTTGTAGTCGCCGGACGCGACGATGCAGAGATCCTTGCAGGAGACCGCGATCTGCGCGGAGCCCAGCACGTGCCCTGCGGGATGGAATTTCACCTTGATGTCGCCGAGCCTGACCTCCTCGCCATAACGAACCGCCTGCGTGGAGCCGGCGAAATTGTCGCCATAGCGCAGCCGCATCATGTCGAGCGTCTCTTGGGTCGCCAGCACCGCGCCATGGCCGGCTCGCGCATGGTCGGAATGGCCATGGGTGATGACCGCGCGCTCCACAGGGCGGACCGGATCGATATGAAAGCCACCCGGTTTGCAGCAGAGACCGGCAGCAACTGGCAGCAGGATGTCTTGCGGACGCATGCCGCAGTATATAAGCCGGCTTAACTCGATTTTTAGGCGTCATGCGCGGGCTTGACCCGCGCATCCATCTCTCTAAAGATTCCATCTTTCTATTGATGGATTGCCGGGTCGAGCCCGGCAATGACGGAACTGGTTCCCCAAGCGATGTCCGGACGTCTCTTCCTGTCCTCCGGCGATCTCGTTGCCGACCGCCGCTATGAATTCGCGCGCGATTTGCAGTTGCGGGGTGATCTCGCCGCCGCCGCCGACCTGCTCGAGCAGGCGATCGAGCTCGCACCGAACTTCGTCTCCGCCTGGTTCGTGCTCGGCGAGATCCGCCAGGAGCTCGGCGAACGCGAGGCGGCGATCACAGCCTTCCGCCGCGCCCGCGACGCCGACCCACAGGATCATCACGGCGCCAGCCTGCATTTGATGCAGCTCGGCGCGGAAGGATTGTCCGACATGCCGAAGGCCTATGTGCAGGCGCTGTTCGATCAATACGCGCCGCGCTTCGACGAGGCTTTGAAGCGCGATCTCGGCTATTGCGGCCCCTCGCTGTTGTTCAAGGCGGTGCTCTCGGCGCGCGCCGCCGCGAAGAAGCCGGCCTTTTTCAAGCGCGGCATCGATCTCGGCTGCGGCACCGGGCTCGGTGCTGCCGCCTTTGCCAAGAACGTCGATCGTTTCATCGGCATCGACCTCTCGCCGGGCATGATCGAGCAGGCGCGCGCCACCGGCCTCTATGCCGAGCTCGAGGTCCAGGACATGCTGAACGGGCTGCGCGCCAGGGATGACGCCAGCGCCGATTTCATCCTCGCGGCCGACGCCATGGTCTATGTCTGCGACCTCGCGCCTGTTCTGGCGGAGGCTGGACGCGTGCTCGCATCCGGTGGCGCCGTCGCCTTCACCGTCGAGACGCATGATGGCGACGGCATCGTGATCGGCGAGGGGCTGCGTTATGCGCACGGCGCGCCCTACATCGGCGCCGTGATCGAGGCCGCAGGCCTGAACTTATCGGCGCTGCAGCCCGCCTCCACGCGCAACGAAGGCAAGGTGCCCGTCCCCGGCCTGGTGGTGGTCGCAACTAAGGTGTGAGCTCTCTTCGCCTCTCCCGCTTGCGGGAGAGGTCGGCGCGTAGCGCCGGGTGAGGGCTCTCTCCCCACGGCAAGTCCCATCGCCGAGACACCCTCACCCCGCCCTCTCCCGCTGCGGGAGAGGGAGTGCAGTCGCCGTCGCGAACAAAACTTGAGTCTAGACGCTACCCTTTCCGTCGCGCGGAACTGTTCGAGCGTCATTGCGTCGCAAAGGCAAAAGTTCGGTATTGCCGAGCCAAGCGGAATGTTGATCATTGTTGTCGTCTAGGGAGAGACAACAACAATGAAGAAGCAAACCAGGCGCGAATTCTGCGCCACCGCCATCAGTGCGTTCGCCGCATCAAGCCTGTCCGCGCCCTATCTCTGGGCCGCCGAGAAGAAATATGATCCGGGCGCCAGCGACACCGAGATCAAGCTCGGCCAGACCGTGCCGCATTCCGGCCCCGGCTCGCTGTACGGCGTGCTCGGTCGCGTCGGCGAGGCCTATTTCCAGATGCTGAACGAGAAGGGCGGCATCAATGGACGCAAGGTCAAGTTCCTCACCATGGACGATGCATACAGCGCGCCGAAATGCGTCGAGGCAACGCGGCGCCTGGTGGAGCAGGAGGAAGTGCTGGCGCTGTACGGCTCGCTCGGTACCGCGCCGCAGACCGCCGTGCACAAATATCTCAATTCCAAAGGCGTGCCGCAGTTGCTGCTCAACACCGGCGCGTCGAAATGGAATGATCCGAAGAATTACAAATGGACCATGGCCGGCCTGCCGCTCTACCCGACCGAGGCCCGCATTCTGGCCAAACACGTCGTCAGCGTGAAGCCGGACGCGAAAGTCGGCATCCTCTACCAGAACGATGATTTCGGCCGCGACTTCTTAGGTCCGTTCAAGAAGGTGCTGGCGGATGCCGGTGGCAAGGCGCAGGTCATCATAGAGCAGACCTACGATCTCACCGATCCGACCGTCGATTCCCAGCTCATCAATCTCTCGAAATCCGGCGCCGATGTCTTCTACAACATCACGACAGGCAAGGCGACGTCGCAGTCGATCCGCAAGGTCGCCGAGCTCGGCTGGAAGCCGCTGCATCTGCTCTCGGCGGGCTCGACTGGCCGCTCGATCCTGAACGCCGCGGGGCTTGAGAACGCAACCGGCATCGTCGCGATCCGCTATGCCAAGGAAGTCGGCGTGCCCCGCTTCGAGAAGGATCCGGACGTGCTCGCCTTCGAGGAGCTGCGGAAGAAATATCTGCCCAATGTCGATCCCGACAACACGATCGCCTTCGCCGGCTACGGCCAGGTCGCGACCATGGCCGAAATCCTGCGCCGCTGCGGCGACGACCTCACCCGCGCCAATGTGCTGAAGCACGCGACCACGCTCGCCGGCTTCCACTCGCCCTATTTCCTCGACGGTATCAACTACAGCTACACGCCCGAAGACTACACGCCGATGAAGACGCTCTACATCTCGATCTTCAACGGCAAGGACTGGGACATCTCCGACAAGCCCGTGACGGAGTAGGCATCCCCACTGTCGTCTCCGCTCCGCTGTCGTCCCCGCGAAGGCGGGGACCCATAACCACAGGGAGGAGTTGTGGCGCGCAAGCGGTTGCAGCGGAGCGCACCAGAGAGGCCTGGTTATGGGTCCCGGCTCAAGGCCGGGACGACGGTGGTGGGACTGGCAGACGACTGGCACCCCTCGACGAAGTGCCCCCGAAGGCATAGCTCTACCCGGTGCCCGTCCTGACCCAGCCCGCGGCCCCGACCGAGGCCGAATCCCTCCTGCCTCTCCGCTTCCAGAAATGGTTCGCGGCCCGCGGCTGGTCGCCGCGCGAGCATCAGCTCGCGCTGTTGGCGAAGGCGCGCGAGAACCGCTCGGCATTGCTGATCGCGCCGACCGGCGCCGGCAAGACACTGGCAGGATTTCTGCCGACACTGGTGGAACTTAGCGCCGGTGTTCACCTCGCCCTGAAAGAGGGAGGTCGACACCCGAAGGGTGGCGGGTGGGGGTCAGCCACAGGCACGGAGCAAGTGGCGGACCCTCACCCCAACCCTCCCCCTTTCAGGGGGAGGGAGAATGGCCAGCTCGCTAGCGGAGAGGGAGCGATCTCGCATGCCGCACGCTCGACCCCCTCGCGCTCCAGCCTCATCTCCACCGGCCGCAGCGTGAAGCGCACCGGCGGCCTTCACACCCTTTACATCTCCCCGCTGAAAGCGCTCGCCGTCGACATCGCGCGCAACCTTGAGGCGCCCGTCGCCGAGATGGGGCTGCCGATCAAGATCGAGACCCGCACCGGCGACACGCCGGTGTCGCGGCGCCAGCGGCAGCGGCGTTATCCGCCGGACATCCTGCTCACCACGCCCGAGCAGCTCGCGCTTTTGCTCTCGTCCGATGACGCGCCGTTCCTCTTCTCCTCGCTGAAGCGCATCGTGCTCGACGAACTGCACGCGCTGGTGACCTCCAAGCGCGGCGACCTGTTGTCGCTTGGTCTCGCGCGGCTGTGGCGGCTCGCGCCCGAGATGCGTGCGATCGGTCTGTCGGCAACGGTCGCCGAGCCGGAACAGCTCGCGCGCTTCCTGGTGCCGCAGCAGCCGGCCGCGCAAATCGCTGCCGATGTCGTCACCGCCGGCGGCGCGGCGCCGCCGATCGTCGAGATGCTGGATACGCGCGAGCGTCTGTCGTGGGCCGGCCACACCGCGCGCCATGCCCTCGGCGAGATCTATGAATTGATCAAGCAGAACAAGACCACGCTGGTGTTCGTCAACACGCGCAGCCAGGCCGAGATGCTGTTCCAGGATCTCTGGCGCATGAACGACGATGGGCTGGCGATCGCGCTGCATCACGGCTCGCTCGACGTCGCGCAGCGCCGCAAGGTCGAGGATGCGATGGCGGCCGGCCGGCTGCGCGGCGTGGTCTGCACCTCCTCGCTCGATCTCGGTGTCGACTGGGGCGATGTCGACCTCGTCATCAATATCGGTGCGCCCAAGGGCTCGTCGCGATTGATGCAGCGTATCGGCCGCGCCAATCACCGTTTCGACGAAGCCTCGCGCGCCGTGCTGGTACCGGCGAATCGCTTCGAGGTGCTGGAATGCCGCGTCGCGATCGACGCGATCGCCGAGAATGCGCAGGACACGCCGCCGCTTCGGTCAGGCGCACTCGACGTGCTGGCGCAGCATGTGCTTGGCTGCGCCTGCGGCGAGCCGTTCTTTTCCGATGAGCTGTATGACGAAGTGCGGACGGCGGCGCCCTATGCCGCACTGGCGCGCGCCGATTTCGACGACATCGTCGATTTCGTCGCCACCGGCGGCTATGCGCTGAAGACCTATGAGCGCTTCGCGCGCATCAAGCAGGACAAGCAGGGCCGCTGGCGCGTCGCCAATCCCCGCGTGCGGCAGAGCTATCGCCTCAATGTCGGCACCATCGTCGAGGAAACCATGCTGAAGGTACGGCTGGTGCGCTCGCGCGCCGGCGGCACCGGCTCGACCGGTGCGCTCGGCCGTGGCGGCCGCGTGCTGGGCGAGATCGAGGAAGTCTTCATCGAAGGCCTGGTGCCCGGCGACACCTTTGTGTTCGGCGGCGAGGTGGTGCGCTACGAGGCACTGGTCGAGGACCAGGTCTATGTCTCCCGCGCCAACGACAAGGATGCAAAAGTGCCGTCCTATATGGGCGGCAAATTCCCGCTCTCCACCTACCTCGCCGAGCGCGTCCGCAAACTGCTCGATGATCGCCGGGCGTGGAATGCGCTGCCGGACCAGGTCCACGAATGGCTATCGCTGCAGAAGGATTTTTCCCGCGTGCCGGCCGTGCGCGAGCTCCTGGTCGAAACCTTTCCGCGCGGCAACAAGCATTATTTGGTCTGCTATCCCTTCGAGGGCCGGCTCGCGCACCAGACGCTCGGCATGCTCCTGACGCGGCGCATGGAGCGCGCCCGCACCCGGCCGCTCGGCTTCATCGCCAATGAATATGCGGTTGCGATCTGGGGGCTCGGCGACCTCTCTTTTATGATCCGGCACGGCCAGCTTGACCTCAACGCGCTGTTCAATCCCGACATGCTCGGCGACGATCTTGAAGCATGGCTCGCCGAATCGGCGTTGATGAAGCGCACCTTCCGCAATTGCGCCATCATCTCAGGGCTAATCGCGCGTCGCCATACCGGAGAGGAGAAATCGCGGCGCCAGGTGCTGTTCTCGACCGACCTTGTCTATGATGTGCTGCGCAAGCATCAGGCCGATCATGTCCTGTTGCGCGCGGCCCGTGCCGATGCCGCAACCGGCCTGCTCGATCTGCGCCGGCTCGGCGATATGCTCGCGCGGATCCAGGGGCGAATCACGCACCGGGAACTGGAGCACGTCTCACCGCTCGCGGTTCCAGTGATGCTGGAAATCGGCCGCGAGTCAGTTTATGGCGAAGCATCCGACGAGCTCTTGGCGGAAGCCGCCGACGAACTCGTGAAAGAGGCGATGTCATGAGACATCGTAGCAAAGTAGATGAATTTTTGGAGCTCAGATCTCTCCACGTCGTCATGCCCGGCCTTGTGCCGGGTATCCACGCACTTCTTGCTGCGGCGAGCACGTGGATGGCCGGGACAAGCCCGGCCATGACGGAGCAAGTTGCCCTAGCTGCGGACCCCCCAAGTAGTTTGGAGGTTGCCGGCGTGTCATTCGCCGCCGATCTCTCCGGCGCTTTGTTCTGGGAAGAGCAGCGCCTGCTCGTCGTCTCCGACCTGCACCTGGAAAAAGGTTCGAGCTTCGCCACGCGCGGCGTGCTGCTGCCGCCTTACGACACCGCGGCGACCCTCGGCCGTTTGGGCGCCGTGATCGCCCGTCATGATCCGCGCATGGTGATCGCGCTCGGCGACAGCTTTCATGATCGGCGTGCGCACGAGCGGATGAGCGCGCAGGATCGCGACGCCATCACTGCGCTGCAGGCACGGCGCGACTGGATCTGGATTTCGGGTAATCACGATCCGGCCCTGCCGTCCGATCTCGGCGGCATGGTTGCCACTGAAGTCGCGATCGGCCGCATCAGATTCCGCCATGAGCCGACCGGCGCCATCGGCGAGATCGCCGGCCATCTGCATCCCAAGGCCCGCGTCTCGACCCGCGGCCGCGCGGTCGAACGCCGCTGCTTCGCCAGCGATGGCGAGCGCGCCGTGATGCCAGCCTTCGGCGCCTACGCCGGCGGCCTCAGCATCCGCGACGCGGCCTTCGCAAAACTCTTCGGCACACCGGCCTTCACCGCCCACCTCCTCGGCGACACCAAGCTGCACACCATCGCCGCCTCCCGCTGTTATTGATTGCACAAGCGCCCCCTCATCCCGAGAAGCCGCGCAAGCGGCGTCTCGATGGATGGGCCGCAGGCTCCTCACTCTCTGTCATTCCGGGGCGCGCGCAGCGCGAACCCGGAATCCATTCGTCCACTTGCGCAGGCGGCGAAATGGATTCTCTGATGTGCAATTGCACATCATAGCTCGATGCTTCGCATCGCCCCGGAATGACGGCGGAGAAAAATTCGCCAGCGATTTCAACCTGATTTGCGCTGTCCAGCCCTCGCACAAAAAACATTCCGCTTCCGCCGTCGGGCAAATCAGCACTATGACTCCGCGCGTCTCACGCGAATGAGGGGCGGGTCGCGATCGTCACGAACGTTGC
>NZ_JBVBEF010000061.1:0-51651 GCF_055456055.1 Bradyrhizobium sp. LeoB3 | reverse complement strand
TTGTTTTGACGCGTTTTCTTCACGCGAACCGGTGTCCACCCTCGGATCAAGTCCGAGGGCATGCTTCGCTCGAAAACCCTCTAGCAAGGTCCGGAGAGATGCCTCAGGCACCGAAGGGCGCGACCGCATTGGATGCGCTGCCCGTCACTGATGGCGTCCAGTCGCGGCAGCCTTGCGCGGCGTTGCATTGCCGTGTCGGTTGTGATTGGAGCCATGCCGGCCGTTCGGCAACTCGATGGGCGTGTGCCGCTGCGCCTTGGCGTCGAACACCGTCACATGAAGCTTCGGATGTCGCTTCTTGATTTCGATCGCGGCCTTCTCGGCGGCCTCGTAGCTTTCGTGCTCGGACTTCAGTTGCCGATCGACGGCAACATGAAAAGGCTTGGTGAGCGATGGCTTGACGGACTTTCGACCCGAACCTGCGACATTGTTGGCGACCGGCGTCGTTACCGGCCCGATTCGAGCCGAGAAACCGGCTTTCCGTGAGGAACCGCGTTGCTTGTTCCTGGGCATTGGTCGACCTTCTCGAGAACATGCCCACGTCTACGAGCGGAAACCTTCATTCAGCGCATTTCCACTATCGGGACGTTGAGCTTGGTCAATAACAACGCAAATCAGTTCCGGCGGTGCCTATCGATCTGTCCTTGTCAGGCGGGCGGAACGTTTCGTTCCAAATCCTCCAGCCAAGCCGCAGCGCTGGCGTCCGAGGGCGCGCGCCAATCGCCGCGGGGCGAAAGTGACCCTCCGGCCGAAACCTTGGGGCCGTTTGGCATCGCGGAACGCTTGAACTGGCTGAACGCGAAAAATCGCCGCAGGAAGACCTCCAGCCAGCGCCTGATATCGGCAAGCGGATAGGCTTTGCGCCGGTCAGTGGGAAACGCGGCTGGCCATTCGCCCTTGGCAACGTCGTTCCAGGCATGCCAGGCGAGGAATGCGATCTTCGACGGCCGGAAGCCGAACCGAAGCGTATAGAACAGATTGAAGTCCTGCAGCTCATACGGCCCCACGGCCGCTTCCGTGCTCTGCGGGGTCTCGCCGGCCTGAACAGGTACCAGCTCGGGCGAGATCTCCGAGGCGAGAATGGCGCGCAACGTTTTTGCGACTTCATCGTCGAACTGTTCGGTCGCGATGACCCAGCGGATCAAGTGCTGGATCAACGTCTTCGGCACGCCGGCGTTGACGTTATAATGCGCCATCTGGTCGCCGACACCATAGGTGCACCATCCGAGCGCCAGCTCGGAGAGATCGCCGGTGCCGATCACGATCCCTCCGCGATAATTGGCGAGGCGGAAGAGATAGTCGGTGCGCAGCCCCGCTTGCACATTCTCGAAGGTGATGTCATAGACCGGCTCGCCCCGCCCTGCGGGATGATCGATGTCGCGGAGCATCTGCGTGGCGGCTGGGCGGATATCGAGCTCGCCGGCGCTCACCTGCAGCGCCTGCATCAAGGCCAGAGCATTGGCCTTGCTTTCGCTGCCGGTCGCAAAGCCCGGCAGCGTGTAGGCAAGAATGTTCGATCTCGGCAATCCGAGAAGATCGATCGCCTTGGCGGCAACGATCAGGGCGTGCGTGGAATCGAGCCCGCCGGACACGCCGATCACGACGCGCTTGGTGCCGATGGCCCGCAGCCGCTGCACCAGGCCCGCAACCTGGATATTGTAGGCCTCGTAGCAATCCTGATTGAGGCGGCTCTGATCGCTGGGCACGAACGGGAAGCGCTCGACCTTCCTCGCAAATCCGATGTCCGTCATCGGAGGCCGCAGCGCGTAACCGATCCTCCGATAGGAGCCGGCACTCTTCTGCCTTCGATTGTCGTCGAAGGTGCTCATCAGCGAGCGCTCCTGACGCAGCAGATCCAGATCGATGTCGGCGATCGTGATCTGTCCGTCCTGCCGGAAACGCTCACCCTCCGCCAGCAGCACGCCATTTTCGAAAATGGAGGTCTGGCCATCCCAGGCCAGATCGGTGGTCGATTCCCCGATTCCCGCCGCGGCATAGACATAGGCGGCGAGGCAGCGTGCGGAGCAGGATCGCGATAAGAGATCACGCGACAGCGCCCGGCCGATCGTGATCGGACTGCCGGAGAGATTGGCGAGCACGGTCGCTCCGGCCAAGGCAAGTTCCGATCCCGGCGTCACCGGGATCCACATATCCTCGCAGATCTCGACGCCGATGGTCAGTCCCGGAACATCGTCGGCCTCAAAGAGCAGGTCGACGCCGAAGGGAGCGCGAACATCGCCAATTGTGATCTCCAACCCGGTCAATCCCGCGCCGGAGGCAAAGTGACGGGTTTCGTAGAACTCCCGATAGGTCGGCAGGTACGTCTTGGGAACGACGCCGAGAATGCGACCACGGTGAATGACAACAGCGCAATTGTAGATCCGTGCCCCATGACGCAGCGGCGCGCCGACGATCAGAACGGTCATCAGCTCGGCCGATGCCGCCCGGACGCTCGCCAGCCCTCGCTCCACCGCATCCAGGAGCGGATCCTGCATGACCAGATCTTCGATCGCATAGCCGCAGAGACACAGTTCGGGAAATACCGCTGCTGCCACCGACTGCTTGTGGCAGGCGCGGGCCGCCTCGATGATCGCGGTCGCGTTGGCGGCCGGATCGGCGACACGGGACACCGTGACGCAGGCAGCGGCCCGGGCGAAGCCGTGGCGGTAGATTGAATGGAAACTCATATGGCTCGGCTCCGTCCCGCGAGACCCAGTTTGCAAGACAACTCCCCGGCCGATGCTGCGCCGTCAAGTCATCTCAGTTAGGTCTAGTCTATTCGAACACGGCGCCTTGCCAAGCAACTGATGGCCGCGAAACGTTAACCGACGTTTGGGTCAAGCCTCCCGATAATCGAGCAGGATCAGCCCGACCAGGATGAATGCCACGGGCCAGATCCAGGAGGCGATGCGGCTTGCCTTGCCGTCGAGACGGAGCTCCAGCCAGCGCGCCCATCCGGCGAGGATTCCGCATAGCGCCAGCGGCGTGTGGCTCATCTCGATCAGGAGCTGGTCCTTGATGTTAGCGATGGCATGGGAATGGGTGAGCAGCAGCGCGCCGCCGATCGCGGTGGTCAGAGGAAACACCAGCGCCGCGTTGCTGTTCCTGAGCCCGCCGACCTGCACGCGCCACTCGAACAGACCAAACACGACGATCAGCAACACGAAGATGCGATGCTGTGCGATCTCGGGATCACGCAGCGATTCGAAAAAGCCGAACTGTCCGAGCGGCCACGCCGCCTCGTCGGCACGGAAGAACAGAAACGTTGCCATCGCTAGAAAAAGCAGCGGCCAATGCCTTGCCCACCGGCCCCAACGAAAATGCTGGATCAGGGCGAGAAGGCCGATGAGGACGACGAATATCCCCGCCCAATGGTGGTTGAATTCCGACCAGGCGACATCCGCGGCGTTGCGGGGCAGGATCGTGCCTTCGCCTGGGACATAGGCCAGCGGTGCCGTTGTCCGCTGCGCATCAGCCGCAGCAATCTTTGCCTGCAATTCCGCGACGGTGAGCTTGTCGTAATCAGGGCTTGACAGGCGGATCGGGAATTGCGGCGTGAACCGCTCGACGATCTCGGACCAGCTCACCCGGTCCTGCGCCAGATCGATGCCCGGCGGCAGCGACGTCAGGGAGGCGGCGGCAAAGAGCACAGCCGCACCGATGCCGATTTCCACTTCGGCGAACCGCTTCAGTCGGAGGATCGGCGTTGACGCATCGCGGCGCAGCCGGTCGACGGTGAAGAAGTTGAAGGCGCCCAGGGCGAGCAGCATCAGCAGCAGACAGACCTTCGCGCTTGTCATGACGCCATAGGCGGTGCCGTAGATCGCCTCGAAGGAGCCGATATAGCCGATCGACATCACGGTGCCGCCGACGAGGATGGCGCCCACTGATGCCATCGACATCACCGAATAGCGCCGCCCGATCAGCTTCCAGTCAACCGGATCTTGACAGAGGTTGAGCGCAATCAGGAAGCAAGGCAGGCCTCCGATCCAGACCGCGGCACCGAGCATGTGCAGCCCGCCCGCGACGAGGTAGGGCCATCGCAGTTCGAGACGACTCGCCGCGTGAGTGACCGAAAGCTGCGCGATCAAGATCACGGCGGCGAGGCCGACAAGAAAGAGAAGTCGTGACGTTGTCCACGACCTCCTTGCGAGGAGAGCAATGAGGAAGGCGCAAGCGGCGATCACGAGGTCCGCTCGTACGAAACCGGCCCCGGCCGCCTCCGCCCACGACAGCTCGAGCGTGCCGACAAGCGCGAGCGCGTTAAGTACGAGCGAGCAAAGCGTGAAGATGCCCAGGAGGAAGGAGCTGATAACAAGAAAAGTCCGGCAGTGGCTGCCAATCTTGGCGCTCCCGACGGAAAGCCAGGGCTGGAGCGGTTGCAGCAGCACAAGCAGGAAGGCAAGCGTGCCGAGCGTGAAAGTCTGGCTCGTGAGAATCAGACCCCGCAGAACGACGGACAGGTAGCCGAATATGTCGAGAAAGAGCGACACGGCTATCGCACGGTGAACCGAATATCGCCACGCGTGATGTGCCCGTCGACGCTCAGCACCTGCCAGCGCAGACGCCAAGCACCAGGGCTGAGACCTTTTGCCTCCGCATCCAGCGCGTCGGGTGGCGAATCGGCCGCCGGTGCGAGCCGCTGCTCTGTCCCACCAGCGCCGATCAGCGTCACTTTCGAACGATCGCGATCAATCCGACTGTTGAACTGCAGATGAACCGGCACATTGCCAGCAGGCACAACCGCGTCAGCCGCGGGCGACGACTTGATCACGATGGCGTGCGCGATAGCCTCCTGGAGAGAAAGCAAAACAAGGAGCAGCACCGAAAACGGCAATGGAATGCTGAGTCTCATGCGCGGCGGCTATTGTTGAGGAGAATGCAGGTAATCATTCACCGGTTCTCGTGACCTGGTCACTGACGTGACTGTACGAACCAGCTCAATATCGCAGTTGACCATGTGCTGGCTGAACTCGGCTTCAACTATCCACCGGTTATGGGTAAAGACCGCGTGAGCTTAGCAAGGAGCGCCAAGCCGAGTGGGCGGGAAGCTCCGCTCATCATCCCAGATTCCCAAAAAATGATACGGCATAGTTTTGTTATGTCAAGCGCATTCCACCCCGGCATCTGCGGCCTTGAAGACGGCTAGCGCGACGCCGCTGCGCGCAGGATGTATCGCGCACCTTAAGCGGCGGTGCGTCTCGGTTACCGATGTAGCCGCTCAGTCTGCAGCACGTCATGATCCGGTAGCAGAGTTGGCTAAAATTTCGAAAGTACAGCGATCGACGAGCGGCGCACCGCAAAGCGGGCCGAGCGTTCATGAAGAGCTCTCGTTGAGATCGAACAAGAGCCGGGTGCACGAATGATGTTTTCGGATGTAACGTACTACCTGTTTACGGTCTTCAACGCTCTGCGGGTCATTTCCTATCTGCCGCAGATCTACAGGATCGCGCATGATACCAATGGCGCCTCGGCCATTTCCTATTCGACCTGGTTTCTGTGGACTGCCGCGAACGGATCAACGGCCGTCTACTCGTTTTCCAATCTCGGGGACATGACGCTCGGCTTGACCAACGGCTTCAACGCGCTGTGCTGTGCGATCGTCGTCGGGCTGACGGCGGTCAAGCACCGCCAATTTCAATCGCAGGTCAGGTAGAGCCACACACATTGTTGCGCATGGCCGCCCCTACGCCATTCTCTCGCTCGTACCTCGCAAGAAGGCAACGATAACTTTGCGCTGGCTTTGATGCTCCGCGCCTTCAGATCACCGGCTGCTTGTCCTTGCGAATTGCCTCGAGAGCCGAACGATCGATCTTGAGGTGCGCTTTGACCAACTCATGCGGCGTCAGGGCCATCCACTGAGCCAGAGATACATCCATGAATCTCGGCGACCTAAACAGCTCGAGGAACTGCAGGGGCTCACCGCCGGTGTTCTCGATGAAGTGGCTCATCGACTTGGGCACATATCCGACATCGCCGGCCTGATAATCGAAGGTGCGCGCATTGCCCTCGGCAGCGAAGACCGTCATCCGCGCTTTACCGGAGATGTAGAACTGCCACTCGTCCGCGTTGGGATGCCAGTGAATCTCCCTCATGTGACCTGGGTCGACTTCTACATGCGCCGCGGCAACATCTGTGGAGATCGGGAAGTTGCGCGTGTCAGCGATCCGCACTCGCCCTCCCGGGGAGATCGTGGGCTGCTGCTCCATTAACCCGAACGCCATGTCCTGCGGGACACCTCCGAGGGAATCTTCGATACGGTCGGCGTCAATTGGCGGAGGTGGATCGGACTGGAAGATGAACAGTTCCTCTGTCGGAATCTGATCCAGTTGCTTGACGTCCAGCTTCAGGTTCTTCGCAAGCACGCCCCGGTCCGTATGAGCAAACAGATCAGTAATCGCGAAAGTGCTGTCTTCGGAGAAGCTTCCGTCAGGAAAGGCCAGCAGGAATTCACAGCCATCTTCCGGCAAGCCCTGAATGGAGTGGGGAATGCCTGACGGAAAATACCAGAGATCTCCCGCCTTCACATCGGAGATGAAGTTATGCCCGTCATTATCGACAGCGGTGATCCTGGCTCGGCCGGCGAGCATGAATGCCCATTCTGCCGGCTTGTGCCAGTGCAGTTCGCGCACCGCGCCCGACTTCAAACGCATGTTAACACCGGCCATGGTCGTCGCTACCGGCAACTCCCTTACCGTTACCTCGCGAGACCAGCCGCCTTCTCGAATTTTCATGTGTGCGTCTGCGAAGGAGAAGCGCAGATTTGGTATCGAGCCGTGATCGGTGGACGGCGGGCGGAGAATATCGGGGTTTTGCTGCTCCCGCTCGACATTCCGGGGGCCGATGATTGGCGCTCCTTTAGCGCCAATGAGCGGTTCGTTGCTATTCTTTGCTGCGGCCGCGGCGGTCGCGCCACAGGCGGCGGCCGCCGCAATCAGCGTTCGTCGATCCAAAATGTCCATGATAGCTCCCTTCGCGTAGCTGGGTTGGGAACTGGCAAGCATACGAACTCGCCTATCCTCAATTAGCAACCGAAGCGCTCGCAGAAGGTTGCGGTGACATTCACGCGAGGAGAAGGGCATGCCGCAGCGGAAAGGCATTCACCGCCGTGGCTTCGTCGCCGGCGCCGGCGCCGGAGCGCGGTCGTTTGCAGCGGCGGCGGAATTGCTACAACGACCGCGCGATCAAGAGCTTCATGATCTCGTTGGTGCCGCCGTAGATCTTCTGGATCCGCGAATCTACGAACATGCGGGAGATCGGGTATTCCTGCATGTAGCCGTAGCCGCCGTGCAGTTGCAGACATTCGTCGGCGGTTTCGACCTGCTTTTGCGAGCACCACCACTTGGCCATCGAAGCGGTGACGGTATCGAGGTCCTTGGTGATCAGGCGCTCGATACACCAGTCGACGAAAATGCGCGCGATCATCGCCTCCGTCTTGCGCTCGGCGAGCTTGAAGGCGGTGTTCTGGAAGTCCAGGAGCGGCTTGCCGAACGCGGTCCGCTGCTTGGTATAATCCGAGGTCAGCTTGACCGCACGCTCCATCGAGGCGACGGCTCCGACTGCCAGCGCCAGCCGCTCCTGCGGCAATTGCTGCATCAGTTGCACAAAGCCTTGACCTTCCTCGAGCCCGAGTAGGTTTTCCGGCGGCATGGTGACGTTGTCGAAGAACAGTTCCGACGTATCGGAGGCGTGTAGCCCGATCTTGTCGAGGTTGCGTCCGCGCCGGTAGCCAGCCGCACCCGCGGTCTCGACCACGATCAGCGAAATGCCCTTGGCGCCGACTTCGCCGGTGCGCGCGACGACAATGACGAGATCGGCGGCCTGGCCGTTGGTGATGAATGTCTTCTGACCATTGATGACATAGGAATTACCCTGCTTTTTCGCCGTGGTTCTGACGTTCTGCAGGTCTGAGCCGGTGCCCGGCTCCGTCATGGCGATCGCGCCGACCATCTCGCCGGTCGCCATTTTCGGCAGCCAGCGCTTCTTCTGCTCCTCGGAGCCGTAGTTCAGAATGTAGTGGGCGACGATGGCGCTGTGCACGGAGACGCCGGTCGTGACTTCCGGCATTGTGCTCTCGAGGTCCTCGAGCACCGCGGCATCATAGGCGAAGGTGGCCCCTAACCCGCCATAAGCCTCCGGCACGCTGGGCAAGAGCGCCCCCATCTCGCCGAGCGCGCGCCAGGCGAAGCGGTCGACCATTTTCTGGTCGCGCCATTTCTCAGCGTGCGGCGCCAGATCCTTGGCCAGGAATTTCCGGAATTGGTCACGGAACGTATCCAGTTCCTCGGTCATCCAGGACGATCGGTATTCCATGAAACCCCCTGCTCTCAGACGATGAGGCCGCCGCCGGCAACGACGACCTGGCCGCTGATATAATTGGATTCCGGACTGCAGAACAGATAGACAGCATCCGCTGCCTCTTCAGGTGTACCGCCGCGACCGAGCGGAATCATTCGTGCCATCATCTCCAGCATCTGCGGCTGTACGCCGACCTTGATCTCGTGGCCGGCGACGTCAATCGTCTTTTGTTGCGCCTCGATCGGCTGCGTCAGACGGGTGTTGATCAGGCCGAAGGCGACGCAATTGACGTTGACCTTGTAGCGCCCCCATTCCTTGCACAGCGTTCGTGTCAGGCCGACCAGCGAGGCCTTGGCCGAGGAATAGCTCGCCTGCCCGGCATTGCCGTAGAGGCCGGCGATGGAGGAGATGTTCACGATTTTGCGAAACACCTCGCGCCCCTGCTCCGCCTCCTGCTTGGCAAACACCCGGATCGGTTCGGCGGCGGCACGCAGGATGCGGAACGGCGCCACGAGGTGCACGTCGAGCATCGCCTGGAACTGCTCATCCGTCATCTTCTGGATCGTGGAGTCCCAGGTGTAACCGGCATTGTTCACGATGATGTCGAGGCCGCCGAACCTTTCCAACGCAGCGCCAACAAAGCGGTCGGCAAAGCCTGCCTCCGCGACGCTGCCGTTCACTGCGACCGCATCGCCGCCAAGCCCCTTGATCTCCGCCACCACGGCATCGCTAGGCTCGGCGTCGAGATCGTTGACCACGACTTTCGCGCCCTCGCGCGCAAGCTTGAGCGCGATCGAGCGCCCGATGCCGCGGCCGGAGCCGGTGACGAGCGCGATCTTGCCTTCCAGCCTTGCCATGAGCATGTCCTTCCTTAGAGCGCGATGACGGCGCTGCCTTCGAGCTTGACCTCGCCGCGCTCGTCTTTGGTGGTAAGTGCGAGCCTGACTCTGCGCTCGCCGTTCTCCTCGAACAACTCGGCCACAGTGCCCTCGCATGTCAGCCGCGCACCGAGTTGGGTGATGGCCACAAACCGCGTCGCGAACGCGCGCAGCCGCGCCGGTGGCACCGCATCCGTCACCGCCTGGCCAAGACAGGCCATGACCAGCATGCCGTGGGCGAACACGTCAGGGAATCCGGCGCTCCTGGCGAAATCGATATCGACATGGATCGGATTGTGATCGCCTGAAGCGCCGCAATAAAGCGCAAGCGTATGCCGGGTGATCGGCGGGAACGTCTTGTGGACGAGGCGGTCGCCGATTCTGATCTCGCCGATTTCCGTCATGGCGCCACCTGGTTGCGCACCACGACGGTGCGCGCGGTGTCGGCGACATGCACGCCGTCCTGGTTGGTCACCTCGCATTGGATGACGACCAGTGTCAGCGCGCCACCCTTCTTCTCGGTGACGGCTGTAACTCGTGGGCGGAAGGTCAGGAGGTCGCCGATCACGACCGGCGCGTGGTAGACGAAGCTCTGCTCGCCATGCAGCACGCGGGCGAGATCAATGCCGAGCGCCGTCAGCATCTCGAACGGCTCTGCGGCACCCATCATTTCCAGGCAGAACAGGTAAGTCGGCGGCACCGGCGTTGCTGCGAACCCCGCCGCGCGCGCAGCCGCCTCATCGCGGTAGACCGGGTTGGTCTCGCCAAGCGTGTTGAGGAAGTAGCGCAGCCGACCCGGCTCCACGCGCGCGGTCACGGGCGTGAAGTGCCGGCCCACGGCGGATTGATCGACCATGGCCGGCATCAATGACGCTGATAGAGCGTGACGACGCAGGCGCCGCCGAGGCCGAGATTATGCTGCAGCGCTAGCTTTGCGCCCTCGACTTGCGTCGGGCCGGCCATGCCGCGTAGCTGCCGCGTCAGTTCGTAGCACTGTGCAAGACCCGTAGCGCCGAGTGGATGGCCCTTGGACAACAGCCCGCCGGAGGGATTGGTCACGATCCGGCCGCCATAGGTGTTGTCGCCGTCGTCGATGAACTTCGCCGCCTCGCCCTCGCCGCAGAGCCCTAACGCCTCATAGGTGATCAGCTCATTGTGGGCAAAGCAGTCGTGCAGTTCGACCACGTCGAGATCTTCAGGCCCGATGCCCGCGCTCTCGTAGACGCGCTTTGCTGCCGCGCACGCCATGTCGTAGCCGACCAGGCGCATCATGTCGCCGGCGCCGAAGGTCGAGGGCGTGTCGGTTGTCATGGCCTGTGCGGCGATCCGCACCGTCCTGGCAATGCCGTGCTTGTCGGCGAACCGATCCGACACCAGCACCGCCGCCGCGCCACCGCAGGTCGGGGGGCAGGCCATCAAGCGCGTCATCACCCCAGGCCAGATCACCTGATCGTTCATCACGGCATCAGCGGTGACCTCCTTGCGGAAGATCGCCAGCGGGTTGTTCGCCGCATGGCGGCTCGCTTTCGCGCGCACCTTGGCAAAAGCGTCGAGCGGCGTGCCGTATTTCTGCATGTGGGCAAGGCCCGCCCCGCCGAAATAGCGCAGCGCGAGCGGAATGCCGGGCGCGTCGATCAGCCGGTCCGCCGCCGCGTCGAATTCCTCGAACGCGCTCGGGCGGTCGGTGTAGACGCTGCCGAGCGCGCCGGGCTTCATCTGCTCGAAACCAACCGCCAGCACGCAATCCGCCGCGCCGCTTTCGATCATCTGCCGCGCCATGAACAGCGCGGTCGAGCCGGTCGAGCAGTTGTTGTTGATGTTGAAGATCGGAATGCCGGTCATTCCGACCTGATAGAGCGCGCGCTGCCCGCAGGTAGAATCACCATAGACGTAGCCGACATAGGCCTGCTGGATCGCGCTGTAGTCGAGCCCCGCATCAGCCAGCGCCAGCTTCGTCGCTTCCGCACCCATCGCATGATAGGGCGCGCTGGCGCCAGGTTTGGCGAAGGGGATCATGCCGACACCGGCGACGATTACCTCGGACATCACTTTCCTCCGAATAAATTACCCGTTGGACTTTTTCTTACCCATGGGTAAGATTACAGTCTGCCGTCACCTGGAGTCAACGCGTCCGAGCATGGATTCAGGATCCCCCGCCCTGCCGTCTTCCCCCTGGCTGCCATTCGAAAGCCGGCGCCGCGCCCGCGACGAGAAGCGCGAGGCGGTGCTACGCACGGCGGTGCAGCTTTTCCTGGAGCAGGGCTATCACCGTGCGACATTGAATGACGTCGCCGAGCGGCTGAACATCACCAAGCCCGCGCTCTACAATTACTTCCGCAGCAAGCACGAGATCCTGTTCGAGTGCTGGTCGATGGGCGCAGATCTCGTCGACAGCGTCATCACCGAGATCAATGCCAGCGGCGGTTCGGGCCTCATCAAGCTGCGCAAGCTGGTGCATTCCTATGCGGAATTGATGGCGACCGATTTCGGCGCGAGCCTGGTGCGCTTCGACCTGCGCGATCTTGCCGAGAAGGACGCCGGCATCGCGCGCGCCGCCAAGAAACGGATCGATGCGACATTCCGCAAGTATATTTCGAGCGGCATCGCCGACGGCTCGATCAAGCGCTGCGATCCGAAGCTTGCTGCTTTCGCGATCGCGGGCGCGCTGAACTGGATCGGGCACTGGTACCGGCGCGACGGCACATCGTCGCCGACCGACATCGCCGACGAATTCACGGCCCGGCTGACCGAAGGCTTGGCTGCGGTCGCAATTCCCAATCACAACTCAAAACAAAAGACGCCGAGCGCGCCCTTGCGGCGCGAAACAAGGCGCAAGGCACCAGGGAAGAAACGCACAGGAGGAGCGTCTTAATGAACATCACCCACGGATTGCGGCGGGCGCTGCAGATCAACCCGAATGGACTGGCCACTGTATGCCGCGAGCGACGACGCACCTGGCGCGTCGTGGGAGAACGGGTCGCGCGACTCGCCGGAGGCTTGCGGGCGCGCGGCGTCGCCGATGGCGATCGCGTCGCGGTGCTGTCGCTCAATTCCGACCGCTATCTCGAGCTCTATCTCACGGTCGGCTGGGCCGGCGCGGTGATCGTGCCGCTCAACATCCGCTGGAGCGCGCTGGAGAATGAGGATGCGCTGCGCGACTGCCGCGCCAGCGTCCTCTTCGTCGACAAGGCGTTTGCGCCAACCGGCGCGCAGCTCGCGAAGGCGATCCCAGGACTAAAGTTGATCTTTGCCGACGATGGCGATGCGCCATCGGGCACCGAGAGCTATGAGGCCGTCATCGCGAGGAGCGAGCCGGTCGCCGACAGCATGCGCGAGAGCAAGGATCTCGCCGGCATCTTCTACACCGGCGGCACCACGGGGCGCTCCAAGGGCGTGATGCTCAGCCACCATAATCTGATGGCGAATGCCCTCAATGCGCTCGGTGAAGGGCTGTTTCCGGCAAGCTCGGTCTATCTGCATGCCGCACCGATGTTCCATCTCGCCAACGGAGCGGCGATGTATTCGCTGCTCCTCTCCGGCGGCTCCAATGTGATCATACAGGGCTTTACGCCCGACGCCGTTGCGGCCGCGATCCAGAGCCATTGTGTCACCGATGTGCTGCTGGTGCCGACCATGATCCAGATGCTGGTCGATCACCCGGCGATCGGCAGCTATGACCTGTCCTCGCTCAAGAACATCGTCTATGGCGCATCGCCGATCAGCGAGGCGGTGCTTGACCGCGCCGCGCGGGCGCTGCCGCTTGTTCAGTTCACGCAGGCCTACGGCATGACCGAACTGTCGCCGATCGCGACGCTTCTGCACTGGAAGGAGCATATCGGCGAGGGACGCAAGAAGGGTCGCCACCGCGGCGCGGGCCGCGCCACCCTTGGCTGCGAAGTGCGTATCGTCGACGAGAACGAGCGGCCGGTGCCCTCGGGCAATGTCGGCGAGATCGTCGTGCGCGGCGACAACGTGATGATGGGCTATTGGGAACGGCCCGAGGAGACCGCGCGAGCCATCGTCGATGGCTGGATGCACACCGGCGACGGCGGCTATGTGGACGAGGACGGCTTCATCTATGTGGTCGACCGCGTGAAGGACATGATCATCTCCGGCGGCGAGAACGTCTATTCGATCGAGGTCGAGAATGCGCTGGCGCAGCATCCCTCGGTGCTGCAATGCGCAGTCATCGGCATCCCGAGCGAACAGTGGGGCGAGCAGGTCCATGCGGTCGTGGTCAAGCGCAGCGGCGTCGAAGTCTCCGCCGGCGAGCTGATCGAGTTCACCAAGACGCTGATCGCGGGCTACAAATGCCCACGAAGCATCGAGATCACCGAGGCGCCTCTGCCGCTTTCCGGCGCCGGCAAGGTGCTGAAGCGCGAGCTGCGCAAGCCGTTCTGGGACAATCGCGAGCGCCGTGTAAACTGACTCTCTCGGTTGATCGGAATCGGTCGGACTGGGCCGGTCGCTCCGCGGGCTCCCGCTGAGCGGGGCGCTCGTACTAGTCGCGGCCGACCAAAGCTCTCATCTCATCAAGGTCCTGAAAAACGTCAGCCTGACGACGCAGATCGTCAGCGACCATGGACGGATGACTCTTGATGGTGGATACAACTGTCACGCGCACGCCACGGCGCTGTACGGCTTCGACCAGCGAGCGGAAATCACCATCGCCAGAATCAAGTGAAAACAGGGCGCACTGCACTTTTTTTGATCACACGCTGACCATCCGACCGACCCGGGATCCGGCCCTGTTCACCTATCGCGTGACGCGCTGCCTGCCGGTCACCGATAGGCGTCAGTAGCGGCCGCTAGCTAGCTAGACAGTGCCGCAGTTCTGATAGATGTGCTTGATCTCGAGGAAGTCGATCAGCCCATCGTAACCGTGCAGCCGGCCTAGTCCGCTGCGGCGGTATCCACCGGTTTCCGCTTCGGCAAACAGCCTGTTATGCTCGTTAATCCACACCGTGCCATTGCGCAAAGCGCGTGCGACGCGCATCGCGCGCGCGCCATCGTGGGTCCAGACGCTGGCAGAGAGGCCGTATTCGCTGTGATTGGCGCGGACAACCGCCTCCTGCTCGTCCTCGAACCTCTCCAGAACGACAAACGGGCCGAAGATCTCCTCCTGCACGAAGAATCCCGAAGTATCGCGATGCGCAACCAGCGTCGGCGTCAGAAAGAATCCCTTGGCCAGATCTCCGTTCGGCCGTCCGCCACGCAGGACAACCTCGTCCGCTGCAGCCATCGCATCGTCGATCCTGTGCGAGACTGCGGCAAGCGACGCCGCATCGATCAACGGACCCATGTTCGTCTCTGCCGAGAGGCCGGAGCCGATTTTCAGGTTTGTGAGAGAGGACCGCAGCGCTGCCTTCATCTCCTCATAACGCGACGCATGTACCAGAACACGCCGCGCGGCCGTACATTGCTGTCCGGAGATGATGGTCGCAGCGGCAGCGAGCTTTGGTGCCACGGTCGCGATATCTGCATCTTCAAAGACGAGACAGGCCGACTTCCCGCCGAGCTCAAGCGACAGTTTCTTCATGGTCGGCGCAGCCGCAGCCATGATGCGTTGCCCGGTCGAGTTCGAGCCGGTAAAGCTGAGCACGTCGACTTCGGGCGAAGTGACGAGATATTCCGCCACCTCGTGCCCCTGCTCGTTGACGAGATTGACGACGCCGGCAGGAAGCTGCTCGACGTCGCTAAGGCACTTGATGATCTCGGCCGTAACCAATGCCGTCTGCGGCGCGGGCTTGATTACCGCCGTGCACCCGGCGGCAAGGGCCGGCGTCAATGCGCGGATAAGCAACACCGCGGGTGCATTCCACGGGATGATCAGGCCGGCGACGCCTGCCGGCTCTTTCAGCATCGTGGAGAACGTACCCGGTTCGACCTCGAGAACGTGTCCGGGGATATGACGCGTCAATCCCGCGTAGTAACGTATCTCCGAGACGCTGCCCTCGATCTCGCCGCGCGACTGCGCAAGCGGCTTTCCATTCTCCAGCGTGAGAAGGCGCGCCAGTTCCGCGCCGCGCTGCTCCATCCGGTCCGCCCATCTCAGCATGACCAGCTGGCGAAGCCGCGGATTCTGCGACCAGCCCGCGCGCTCGAAAGCGCCGCGTGCGGCCGATACCGCCGCTTCCGCGTCTTTCTTTCCGCCGGCCTCGACGCGGCCGACCACCGCCTGATTGGAAGGATCAATGCTCGGCACCGTTTCACCGGAGGATGCCGGTTGCCAGACGCCGTCGATCAGATTGAGAGCATGAAGAGACATAATATCCGAACCTAACTTTCGATCGTGGCGGCGCGGCCCGACCGCGCCGCCACTAGTCCTCACTTGAAGTCGCCCTTGGTCTCTGGGATCACGATTGCCCCGATCAGGTAGATCGCGAAGACCGCAACCGAGAAGATGGCGAGCGATGTCGGAATCTGCGCGGCGCCGGCACTCACCAGCGACACGAAGGTCGGCATCATGCCGCCGAGCGCAAAGCCGATGTTCCAGGACAGCCCTGTACCGCTCGCGCGCACAGCCGTCGGGAAGCGCTCGTTCAGGAAGATCAGCACCGGTGCATAGCCGGCATTGCCGATGAAGGCGATCGCCAGCGCATAGAGCGTGATCTGCGTGATGTCCTTCGTCGCGGCAAGGCCCAGATAGCACAGCGGAAGCAGCACGATGGCAGCTGCCCCGACCAGGAGAAAGGTCTTCTTCCGCCCGATCTTGTCGCTCAGCGATCCGATCAGAACCGCCGAGAAGAACGACGAGACGCTGGCGCCCATCAGAATCAGCGATGAGGTCTGGTTCGGGACCGCGTTGATGATCTTCAAGAAGCTCGGAAGATATCCGGAGGTCAGATAATAGCCCGCTCCGCCGCCGAACGTGATCAGGATATTGAGCAGCAGGATCCTGCGGTACTCTCCTGAAAAAATCTCCTTAACCGGAGCCTTGGACGCCTCTGCCTTACGTGTCTTCTGCTGCCGCTTCAGCTCCTTGAAGTAAGGCGATTCCTCGAGGTTCTTGAAGATGAACCAGCCGAGCAAAGAGCTCAGCAGGCCGGAGAAGAACATCACGCGCCAGCCCCACTCCGCGAAGGCTTCACCGGGAAAGATCGAGGAGGTGATCAGGAACACGAACGACGCCAGCAACGCGCCGATCCCGGCGCCGCCGCCACCCACCAGGCCGGACATCGCCCCGCGCCAATTTGCGGGCACAGATTCCGTGCCAATGGTATGGGTCGAGGCCACCACCCCACCGACGAATACACCCTGCACCAGGCGCAAGATCAGGAAGATGATTGGCGCGATCACGCCGACCTGGGCGATCGTCGGCAGCAAGCCGAACGCAGCCGTGCTGATGCCGACACCGAAAATTGCGACCAGCATGGCGCGCTTGCGTCCGTGCACGTCGGCATAATGGCCGAATACGGCCGAGCCGAGCGGCCGCATCAGGAGCGTGACGGCGAACGATCCATACACTGCGGCCAGCGACAGCGCCGTATTGCTCGATGGAAAGAACAATGCGCCGACAACCGGCGCGACATAGAGCAGAATGAACAAATCAAAAAGATCGAGCGCCCAGCCGAGCACCGAGGCAATGATCGCGTTGACCATCTGTCGATTGTCTGCCGACGTCCGCACATTCGCGACGGACACGTCCATCTCAGCCATATTTCCCTCCCCGTCGAAGATTGCCGCGGCGGCTGACCGCCGTCCGCGGCGTTGTTAGTCGTCTTCCCTGTCGTCAGCGCCCGACGAACTTGGGCGGACGTTTGGCGTTGAAGGCTTCGACGCCTTCCTTGAAGTCCTCGGACTGACGCAGCCGGCTGTAGCAATGGCCCTCGAGCTCGATGGCGATCGTGAGCGTCGAGTCTTCGGTGTCGTTCAGGAGCTTCTTCGCGGTACGCTGCGCCAAAGGCGAGAAGGTGCGCAGCTCGTCGACCAGCCGGTCCGTCGCCTTCTCAAGCTCGGCGTCCGGCACGCATTCGGTCGCAATCCCCCACTCCAGCGCCTGCTTCGCCGAGATCCGCTTGGAGCGCATCACGATGTCCTTGGTGCGGGTGATACCGACCATTTTCTGCAGACGTGCCGATCCTCCCGACCCCGGGATCTGTCCGAGCTTCTGCTCCGGCAAGGCGTATTGCGTGGTTTCGGAAGCGATGCGGAAGTCGCAGGCGAGCGACAGCTCGAATCCGACGCCGAAGCAATAGCCGCGATTGGCGACAATCACCGGCTTGGCGCAACGTGCGGGCGCGGCGATATTCCAGGCCAGTTTTGATACGTGCTCCGGGCTCGCTTCCATGAAGCCGCCGATATTGCCGCCACTGGAGAAATGGTCGCCCTCGCCCCGCAACACGATGACGCGAACACGCGGATCTTCGTCGAGCGTCTCGAAGGTCAGCCGTAGCTGATCGCGCTGCGGCATCGAGACGACGTTATAGGGCGGCCGGCCGAGTATGATGTCGGCGCGCTCATGCGCCTCGTCGATCTCGACCTTGAACCCATCGAGCTTGGCGAGCCGGGGATCGGCAAAGGTGTACGGAGATGGCATGTGGTTTTCCTTTCGTTGGTGTCGTGTGATCAGGCCGCATCCGAGGGCGGCAGACGCTCAGCTTCGTATTCTCCTGCGACGAGCAGACGCCGGAGAAGTTTACCGACCGGCGATTTTGGAATGGCATCGACAAAGACGTAGCGTCGCGGGCGCTTGAAATTGGCAAGACCGGAGGTACGGCAAAACTGCTCGAGCTCCGCCTCGGAGACCGATCGGTTGCGCTTGACGAAGGCGGCGACGATCTTGCCCCATTTCTCGTCGGCGAGACCGACGACTGCCACTTCAGAGACAGCGGGATGCAGCGAGAGGCAGCTTTCGATTTCCACCGGCGACACATTCTCGCCGCCGGTGATGATCATGTCATCGACGCGGCCGGTCACGAACAGGTCGCCGTCGGAATCGATGAACCCGGTATCTCCGGTAAAATACCAGCCCTCGCGCAGCGCCTTGGCATCGGCCTCGGGCCGCCGCCAGTAGCCTTCGAATGCTTCGTCGCCGGCGAGCGAGGCGATGATCTCGCCCTCTTCGCCCGGTGCGGCAAGTTCGGCAATCGAACGAGCGTTGATCCGTACCACCCTGATGTGCTGGTTGATGCCGGCCTTGCCGGCCGAGCCGGGCTTGGCCGGCGCGTTCTGATCGATCGTGAAGGTGTAGATCTCGGAGCTGCCGTAATGATTGACGAACAGGTCCGGCTTGAACACTTCGCTCAACTTCTTGAGCAATCCATCCGTCATCGAGGCGCCGGCAAAGCCGAGTTTTCGCACGCTCGATACGTCGGTCGCCGAGAACGCCTCGTGGTGAACGAGATCGTGGTAAAGCGTTGGCACCAGATAAAGATTGCTGATCTTCTCGCTCTCGATAAGGGCCAGCGCCTGGCGGCTGTCATAGCGCGGCAGGCAAATGAAGGTGCCGCCGATCAGCGACATCGCGAGCAAGGAGCGCACACCCATGGTGTGATAGAGCGGCATCACGCCGAGCGTACGCTCGTTGCGGCCATAGAGGTTTTGCGCGACATGCGCGATTGCCGCCGCGCGCTCGGCACGATGATGGCGCGGCACGCCCTTTGGTCTCGATGTCGTGCCCGACGTGTAGAGCATGATCGACCATGCATCGGCGCCGACCCGAGGCTGGGCATCAGGAGCGTCGCCTTCCACCATGTCCGCGAAAGCCAGATCTCCGTCGGCATTCATACCGACCGCAATGCGTTGCAAGCCCGCCGCGCGCGTGGAATTTCTCACGGCGTCGGCGGAGACATCCTGATAGAAGATCGCGCAGGCCTCCGCATTCTCGATGCAGAAATCGAGATCGTCGGCCTTGGCGCGCCAGTTGATCGGGGTGATGACGAGCCCTGCAAGCTGGCAGGCCCAATGCAGGGTCGCGGCCTCCCAGCGGTTCTGCAGCACGGTGACGACGTGATCGCCGGGCTTCAACCCGATGCGATCGAACGATGCTACGAGCGCCGAGATCTTGCCGTACCACTGCCGATAGGTGAGGCGAAGCTCGCCGTCGACGATTGCAAGCGTATCCGGATCACGCGCGACGCTTGCAATGAAACTGCTGCCGAGATCAAGCATCTGACTTCTCTTGGGTGGTGGTGGCGAGCTCGGCGGCCGCTTCCAGCGCCGCCTTTACGATCGGGGTGTAGCCGGTGCAGCGGCAGAGATGGCCGCTCAGGAGATCGCGGATATCGGCTTCGCTTGGCGCCGAATGCCGACGCAGGTAATGGTCGAGCGACATCAGGATGCCGGCGGTGCAGAAGCCGCATTGCAAGGCGTGGTTGCGGCGGAACGCTTGTTGCAGGATGCCGAGCCGGTCGGGCGACGGGGCAAGCCCCTCGACGGTTTGGACCTCGCAACCATCGGCCTGTGCCGCCAGCGTCAGGCAGGAACGCGTGAGCATGCCGTCGATAATGACCGTGCAGGCACCGCAAACCCCATGCTCGCAGCCGACATGGGTTCCGGTTGCGCCGATCTGCTGGCGCAGGAAGTCGGACAGCAGCGTGCGCGGCTCGGCTTCGGCTTCAACCGGCCTGCCGTTCAGCTTGAAGCGAACCGGATGACGGCCATGGGCGCTGAGACGGGTCATTGCAGCACCTCGCGCACCAGATCGCGGCCGATGATTCGCACCAAATCGCGGCGATAGCGCGCGGTCGCGTGCACGTCATCGCGCGCGTCGAGCTCATAGGCAAAGCCGTTCAGCGCATCGTCGAGCGCACTTCCGTCCAGGCGCGGCCAGTCCCGCGCCTGCGGAACATCGGCGACGCCGCCAACGGCAAAGCGGACACCTTTCGAGGTCGCAACCGCCGCGCAGGCCACGATGGCGAAATCACCGTGACGGCGGGCGACTTCGCGGAACGCGCATCGCTCGCCGGCCCGAGCGGGAAACGATACGGCTTCAATGAGTTCGTCTTCCGCCCGCGCAGTGGCCATCATGCCAACAAAGAACTCGGTCGCTGCAACCCGTCGGCGCCGTCGCGCATTGCGCAGATGCACCTCGCCGCCGAGGGCGATCAGCGCGAGCGGCATCTCGGCGCTCGGGTCGGCATGTGCGAGCGAGCCGCAGATGGTGCCGCGGCTGCGCGTCTGGACATGGCCGACCCAGGGCAACGCCCGCGCAAGAAGCGGCTGAGTCCGCGCCAGTTCCGGCCATGCGAGCAAGGCGGCCTGGCGCACGCCGGCGCCGATCGTCACCACTCCAGCCTGTTCTTCGATGCGATTGAGCTCCTTCAGCCGCATGATGTCGATCAGGAGTCTCGGCTTGGCGAGGCGCATATTGAGCATCGCCATCAGCGACTGGCCGCCGGCGAGCACGCGGGCATTGCCGCCCTCTTTCGAAAGTCCCTCGAGGACTTCGTTGACGGATTCGGCGCGGACATAGTCGAAGGCGGCTGGTTTCATCGTCGCCCTCCAAACAGGCTCGCAAGCTTGGCGAGCAGCGCAAACATCGAGATGCCACTTGCAGGCGCCCCACCGCCGGCCTGGCGCGCAAGTGCCGCAAAGAACTGTCCGATGATCACGCGCGTGGCGCCGTCGAGCAGGCGGCCGCCGATGCTCGCGACCTTGCCGCCGATCGCTGCGTCATAGCTGTAGCTGAGCTGTGTGCCGCCTTTGCCGTCGGGCTCGAGCGTGATGCGACCTTCGGCGTTTCCGAAACCGAGTGCCCCCTCCGCTTTTCCGCGCAGCGTGACTGCGCGGGGCGGGTCGAGATCAAACAATTGGACGTCAGCACGATAACGTCCGCTGACAGGACCGATGCCGAGCGTCACGTCGGCGCGGAAATGCGTGTCGGAAACCTTGTGGACCTGCTCGCATCCGGGGATCACAGCCTGCAGCGTCTGGGGATCGAGCAGCATCGTCCACACCTGCTCCGGCGCCCCGTTGACGGACGCACGGCCCTCGCCGCGCAGCCGGCGGTCTCCTTCGCGTGCAGGCGCCGCCTTCGATTGTCCCGTCGGCGGTTCGGGCTCCGGACCACGCACCAAATCGGCGAGCTTCGCCGGCACCAGCGGCAGCGTGACGTCGGCAAGGCCCAGCGCGTCGGCAACGGCATTGGCGATGCACGCCGGCGTCGACATGCAGTTGCCTTCGCCGACGCCCTTTGCCCCGAGCGGGGTGAAGGGCGACGGTGTCTCGATATGGATGATCTGCGGCTCGGGGACTTCGGTCGTCGTCGGCAGCAAATAGTCCGCAAACGTTCCGGTCAGAAAGCTGCCGTCCGCCGCATAAGCATATTCTTCATAGAGCGCCGCCCCGAGCGCTTGCGTAAAGCCGCCGCGGATCTGCCCGTTCACCATGCCCGGATGCAGGATGGTGCCGCAATCGTGCATGGTCACGTAGCGATCGATACGGGTCTCAAACGTCGTGCGGTCGATCTCGACGCCGCAAAAATCGAAGATGAAGCCGTGGCAGAGCGAGGAATTGATGCGATCCTGATCGTCCGGCGGGGTCAGCTCCGGCGGCGTCCAGAACACGGTTTCGCGGATGGTCTGGCCGGCATCATCAGGCAATGAGCCCGGCGACCAATGACAGAGCGCCGCCACTCTGGAAAAAGCGATGCGGTTCTCCGGATTGCGCTTCGACGCGACGAAGCCGCCGGCGAACATGATCTCTGCCGGCTCAACATTCAGCTGGCTCGCAGCGATGCGCGCAAGACGGACCGCGATCCGCTCAGCCGCCAACTTCGCGGTCCCGGCTACGGCGGCCGCAAACCGGCTCGCATAGTTTCCGGAGGCGATCGACCAGGCATCCTTGGCGGTATCGATCTCTGTATTGACGCGCACGTCCTGCGGCTTGAGACCGAACACATCGGCCACCACCTGCGACAGAACCGTGCGATGACCCTGCCCTTGCGGCACGGATGCGACATGGACCGCGACACCCCCGACGGGATCAAGCGCAACCGTTGCGGTTGCCTGCGCGCCATTCTTCGGTCCGGCCTTGCGACGTTCCGCCGCCGTAAGCACCGTCGTGATATAGCCCATGTTGGAGACGCTGGGCTCAACGACAGCCGTAAAGCCGATGCCATAAAGGCGGCCTTGCGCGCGCGCCGCATCGCGTCGCGCCTTGAGTTCCGCGAGTTGGCCCTGCTCGACAGCTCTGGCGATCGCCTCCTGATAGTTTCCGGAGTCCAGCAGCGCACCGGTCGCCGTGCGATAAGGAAAGGCGCTCGCCGGAACGAGATTGCGCCGGATCACGTCGAGCGGATCAAGGCGCAGCCCGATCGCAATCCGCTGCATCAGGCGCTCGAGTGCGAAGTAGACTTGCGGTCCGCCAAAGCCGCGGTTAAGGCCGGTCGGCGTCTTGTTGGTGACGACCACGCGGTTGCGCACTTTCACATGGCGGATGTCGTAGGCGCCAGTGAGATTGCCATGCATGCGGTAGAGCGTTGCGGGTTCGGGTGCGCGCAGGTGGGCGCCGCAATCCTCGACCTGGTCCCAATCGAGCGCGAGGAGCCTGCCGTCCGCGGTGACCGCGGCTGAAAGCGTCGTGGCGCGGTTGGTCGCCGAGACCGAGGCCGTCAGGTGCTCAAGCCGATCCTCGATCCACTTCACGGGGCGCCCGACAGCGCGAGAAGCCGCGCTGATCAAAACGATATAGGGAAAGACGCCCTGCTTGACGCCAAAGCTGCCGCCGGAATCCGGTGGCGTGCGCAGCCGCACCCGATTGCCCGGCACCTTCAGCGCACGCGAGATCACGGTATGAATGCTGAAAGGACCCTGGAAATTGGCGAGGATGTCATAGGCATTCTCAGCCGCATCGTAGGTGGCGACGACGCCATAGGTTTCGATCGGCGTGCAGGAATTGCGCGGATAGCGGATGTCGATTGAAAAGCGATGCGTTGCTTCGGCAAACGCCTGCTCGGGATTGCCATAGGAAAAACTGCGGTCGCTGGCGAGATTGCCGGGAAAACCATCGTGCAGGACAGGCGCATCGGCAGCGAGCGCCGCCAACGGATCGACCACCGCAGCGCGCGGCCGGTACTCGACGTTGATCAGTTCGATCGCATCTTCCGCCCGGGCGCGATCGCTCGCGACGACCACGGCGACGGGCTCGCCGACATAGCGAACCCGCTCGGTCGCAATCGGCCAGCATTCCACCGGCGCCTTCACGCCAACGACGAGGCTCGACGTCAGCGCCTTGACCTGCTCGCCGGTGAGGACAGCGGCGACGCCCGGCGCACGCCGCGCCGCCTCAGCGTCAACAGAGACAATATCGGCATGGGCATGTGGGGAGCGCAGGATGGCAGCATGCAGCGTCCCCGGTGGAGTGCCGAGATCGTCGATGAAGCGCCCGCGCCCGGTGAGCAGCGCGGCATCCTCGACGCGTTCGATCGAACGGCCGACCCAAGGCCGGTCTTCAGCCGTATTCTGATCGACCGATGATGCGGACTGAACCGCGGCCTCCGCCATTCCGACGCTCCTCTCCATCGCGCTCTCTGACGCGACGTGGAGCAGTTGTCAGAATGTCAGCCATGCGGGCCATACCGCCCGATCTCACGACCTACCAAATCGTCTCATTTCGGAGTGTGCGCCGCAATATCAACTGGCAAGCCGCGAGACGTTGCGAAATTCGCGCGGGCCGACTCCGGCGTGATCGCGGAAGAAGCGGGTGAAATGCGCCGGCTCCGGAAAGCCGAAGCGCTCACTGAGATCAGTGACCGACGTATCCTGGTGGATCACGGCATCAAGCGCCCGCTCCATCCGCACGACGTTCAGATAGATCTTGGGCGAAACCCCGAGCGAGGATTCAAACAGGCGGAAGAACTGCGCCCGCGACAGCCCTGCGCCCTTCGCGAACTGATCGACATTGGCGTGGGCTCCCTCCTGCGCGCGGATCACTTCCGTCGCGCGCCGGATCCGCCAGTCGCACGACATCGCGTTCATGCCGCGGATGGAATTGGGAAAGCTCCGCCACGGTGTGAAGCGCTCGATCACCGCGATCATCAGGTCCGAGAGGGTCTGCTCATGGGCACGGACGCAGTCCGGATGCGACATCATGTCGGTGGCAAGATGCATCGTGAGTTGCCGGATCCGCGGCGAGACCTCCCCGGACGGCTGATCGAAGAAACCCGGCGCGCCGCTCGCGGCCCATCCGGGCCGGAACTCCTTCAACCATTCAGGTTCAATATAAAGCGCCAGAATGAGGGTCCGCGGCCGCGCGGGATCGTGAACATAGGCGTGCGGCTTCCAGCCGTCGACGAGCACGGCGCATGTGTCGGTCAGCGGATAGACCCTATCTCCCACCAGGAACTGTGTATCGGCGCCTTCGACCTTCAGCAGGACATGGCAATGCGGATGCGCATGGCGCACCAGCGAACGATCCATATCCAGCAGCGCGACCCTGCCGAAGGCGCCATGAGCGATGCGCAGAGCTGTCGACATCAAGGCCTCCCTTCAGACGTCGTTGTTGCTTCCTTTCCCGTCAGCACAAGTCGAATGATCTGTCAATCCGAGAGGCAGCCACGGCACGCCATCATCGTTGCGGAGCAACATCGCGCGCAGCGAGCGCACGCTCGCGTAATTGCGTCAGCGTTGCAGTGGGCGTAATCGCTTCCGGATCGATCCTGAGCTCCAGTATGGCAGGTTTGCTTTTTTCATCGGCGAAGGCCCGGGCCCGCGCAAATGCTGCGGGAAAGGCATCGGTTTCCAGCACAAGTTCACCATAGCCGCCAAAGGCCCGCGCGAGCGCTGCGAAATCCGGATTGTCCAGCGCCGTCGCATGTACCCGTCCGGGATATTCCTTCTCCTGGTGCATGCGGATCGAGCCGTACATGCTGTTGTTGATGATGATCGCGATGACGCCGAGCCAATGTCGCGCCGCCGTGGCGAGTTCGTTCGCGCTCATCAGAAAGCAGCCGTCGCCCGCAAAGCAGACAGCAGTGCGCTCGGGATGCGCCAGCTTGGCGGCGATTGCCGCCGGCAGGCCATAGCCCATCGATCCGGAGGTCGGCGCAAGCTGGGTCCTGAAGCCGCCATAACGGTGAAATTTGTGCACCCAGATGGCATAGTTGCCGGCACCATTCGAGATGATCGCATCCGCGGGGAGCACCTCGCGCAAGTGCAGCATCACTGCGCCCAGATCAACCGGGCCCGGCATTGATCCCGGCGTCTGGTCGGAGACGAATTCGGCACGGCCTGCCGCAACCCAGGCCTTCCGTTGCAGGCTCCTGGTTGCCTGCGATCCGTCGGACGGCTGCAGTCGCGCGACGGCCGCGGCAAACTCCGGCATGCCAGCGTTGACCAGGAGATCGGCTTGATAGACACGGCCGAGTTCGTTCGGATCGGCATGCACGTGAACGAAGCGCTGCGATGGCCGGGGCACTTCGAACAAGGTGTATCCGGACGTCGTCGTCTCGCCGAGCCGTCCGCCGATGGCGATGATGAGATCAGCGCTGCGAATGCGCCGGACCAATGCCGCACTCGGTCCAAGTCCGGCGTGGCCGATGTAGTTTGGATGGCGGTTATCCAAGATATCCTGCCGCCGGAAGCCCGCGACAACGGGCAGATCGAACAGCTCGATGAAGGTCTTGAGGTCCTCGCAGGCTCGCGCGTTCCACCCGCCGCCGCCGACAATAACAAGCGGCCGCTCCGCATCCGCTACCATCTCGACGAGCCGCGAGAGCTGATCAGCACTCGGATGCGCCGCAGCCCGCCGATACGGCCTTGCATCCGCAGCCACGACCTCCTCGGCCAGCATATCCTCCGGCAGCGAGACCACGACCGGACCCGGGCGTCCCGAGACCGCGACATGAAAAGCGCGGCTGACCAATTCCGGAATGCGCTCGGCGCGATCGATCTCCACGACCCACTTCGCTATGCCGCCGAACATCTGGCGGAAATCGACTTCCTGCCACGCTTCGCGTCCCAGCATGCCGCGGGCAACCTGCCCGATGAACAGGATCATCGGCGTCGAATCCTGCGAAGCTGTATGCACGCCGATCGCGGCGTGGCTTGCGCCGGGCCCTCGTGTCACGAAGCAGATACCGGGCTGCCCGGTCAGCTTTCCATAGGCTCGGCCATGTGAGCCGCGCCAGCCTCATGACGCGTCACGACGGTCCGGATCGCGTTGCCGTCACCGGCCAGCGCATCGATTGCGGCCAGAAAGCTTTCCCCCGGCAGGCAGAATACCGTGTCGACGCCGTGGATCTTCAGCGTATCGATGAGGATTTCGCCACCGCTGCGCCGGCCTGAGGTCGTCAACATCGATCGTTGCTCACCCGACGATTGCTTGATGACAGAGAGCTGGCCATCGATCATGCCCTTCGTTTCCAGGGAATGAGACGATGTTCGATCTCATCGAGCACGATCGAGAACAGGAATCCGAGCACCGCGATCACGAGAAGCCCGACATACATCGTATCGACCGTCAGCACCTGCCAGGCATTCCAAATCATGTAGCCGACGCCGTCATTGGCGGCGACCATCTCGGAAATCGCGATCAGGATCAGCCCCATGCCGACCGCCAGTTTGACACCGGCCATGATCGAGGGCAACGCTCCGGGCAGGGCGATGGTCCGAAACACCTGCCACCGGTCGGCCCGGTAATTATGCCCGACATCGAGATAGATCTTGTCGATGTTGGCGACGCCGACCACCGTATTGATGATGATCGGGTAGAACGCGCCCAGCGCGACCATGACCACCTTCGACATTTCGCCGAGACCGAAGATCAAGAGCACCAGCGGGAGGATGGCGCTCTTCGGGATCGGATAGGTGGCCGAGATCAAGGGGTCGATCGCCGCACGCAGCGGCCGCGATATGCCCATGGCAAGACCAAGGAACAACGCGGGCACGCCGCCGAGCAGCATGCCGAGCGCGAGGCGCTTGAGACTTGCCAGGACATTGGCGCCAAGCTCGCCGGAAGCGACCAACGCGGCAAACTGATGAACGATGGCCGATGGCGGCGGAAAGAAGCGCGCATCGAGAAGCCCAAATCGGGCCGCGAGCTCCCAGAGCCCCAACAGCACGATGGGCGTGAGGACACCGACTACCCTGTCACGGCCTTTGACCTCGGCGCTCATGCCTTCTCTCCTTCCGCGTTTTGACGCGCGCGCTGTACCTCCTCGCGCAATTGCTCCCAGATATGGAACACGAGATCGCCATAGGAAGGTTTTTGCCGGAGTTCCAGCACATTCCGCGGACGCGGAAACGGCACATCGAGCACGGCCTTGGCGCGCCCGGGATTGGCGGTCATGATCATGATGCGGTCACCGAGCGTGACTGCTTCGTCCACGCTGTGGGTGATGAACACGACCGTCTTCTTGGTCGCTTCCCAGATCCGCAGCAATTCCTCATGAAGCAGCAGCTTGTTCTGCTCGTCCAGCGCCGAGAACGGTTCGTCCATGAACAGGATTTCCGGATCATTCGCGAAGGCTCGCACGATCGACACACGCTGACGCATGCCACCCGATAGCTGGTTGGGATAGCGGTCGCGAAACCGCCACAGGCCGATCCGCTCGAGCCACGTGCGGACCGTGTCGGACACCTGCGCCTCAGGGACACGCCGCATACGCAGGCCGTAGGCGGCATTATCGAATACCGTCATCCAGGGGAACAGCGAGTCGCCCTGGAAGATCATGGAATTGACCGGGCGTTTCTCATCGGTCCTGTTGACGGCGACGGTGCCTGAACTCTGAGTATCGAGCCCGGCAAGGATGCGCAGCAGTGTGGTCTTGCCACAGCCGCTCGGGCCGACGATCACGAAAAACTGCCCTTGCGGAATATCGATGGTGATGCCGTCGAGGGCTACGAAACCCGACGATCCGAAATATTTGCTGACACCCGAAAGGGACAGTTGCGGCGTCGACGGCACCAGTTCCGGCCGCCCCTGCTTATTCAACACGTTCGCAATAGCCATGACGTATCCTTCTTTGCCGTCAGTTTTCGGCAGGCTTGTAGGAGCCGAGCTTCTGCACCGCCTTGTCAGCAAACGAGGCGTCGACAACGTCCTCGACCTTGCCCGGCCGCTCCAGATAGCCGTTGTCGGCAAAGAACTTCAGATCGTCCGCCATGCTCTTCACGTTAACCTTGCCATCCGGATCAATCCCGTTCGGCACCATCTTCTTAAACAGCTCCGGATCCTTCAGGCCGGTGCTTTTCATGATGGTCTGAATCACCTGGTCGACGCCCTTGCCCGTGAATTTTCCGCCAGCGGTGGCATCGTTGTAGATGCGCGCCGCCTTGAGGTAGGCGACCATGAACCGCTCGGCGACGGCCGGACGCTTGGCGATGAAGTCACCGCCATAGAGCAGCACGGCAACCTGCTGATCCGGATAGCCATCCGCCACGAACTTCACGGCGACGCCGCTATTGATCGCCTGCGTGACCGACGGCTCCGTCGTGATCGCCGCGTCGATTGCACCGGTGGTGAAGGCTGCGATCTGCTGGGGATAGTTGATATAGTTGTGCGTAACGTCCTTGTAGGTCAGCCCTGCACCACCAAGGATGTGGCTGAGCTTTGCATTGGTCGCGGCTCCCGGACCAACCTCGCCGAATTTCATTCCTTTCAGGTCTGCAACGGTCTTGACGGTGCCGTTGTCGACCAGCGCCTTGCGGACGAGCAGCGGCATGTAATCGTAAGAGCGTGGTGTCGAGCCCTTATCGGCTACCACCTTCACATTGATGCCGCGCGCCACCGCATTGTAGAGCCCTGCGGAAGATGCGCCTGCGCCAACGTCGATCTGGCCCGCACCGAGCGGCGCGATCATCTTCGGGCCGGAGTCGAAGCTGACCAGGGTGACGTTGAGATTCTGTTCGGCAAAGAACCCGCGTTCGGCGGCAAGGTGAAAGACAACATCGCTGACCACGTTGTTGATGGCGACCTTGACGTCATCGGCCGCTTTCGCCCACGTGGGCACCAAGCTCGATGCCGCCACAGCACTGAAAACCAAACTCGCACGG
Organism: Bradyrhizobium sp. LeoB3; assembly: GCF_055456055.1. Lineage (NCBI taxonomy): Bacteria > Pseudomonadati > Pseudomonadota > Alphaproteobacteria > Hyphomicrobiales > Nitrobacteraceae > Bradyrhizobium > Bradyrhizobium sp. LeoB3. The sequence continues at coordinate 22,538 of NZ_JBVBEF010000061.1, read as the reverse complement.
ATCATCCTAGAGAGCATCAATCACCTCCCAATGTTACCTGCGACCGCTCTCTTGCGGGCGCGCTGCGTTGTTAACGTGTTCGGATCAGCCCCTTGCCTATCGCGCTCGTGCAAGAACGCGGGAGAAGGCGGCATTCGGATCTTTTTGCAAGACCGTCGCAAGGTCGACCTCTTCTTCGCCCTTGACATGGATGCGCTTGAAATCGAGTTCGGGCGCATCGACCGGCACGGTCGCGTCGAGCCCCATCTTGGCGCTGATCCCTTTGTCGGTTGTCGGATCGAGCTTGGAGCCGAGCGCGCCGGACACGACCAGGAGATCGCGGTCGGCCTGGAAGCGGGTGGCGACCGCCCATTCGATCTCCTCGGAATCACCAATGTCGACATCCCTGTCGACGACTATGACCTGCTTGATGTCATAGTGAGCACCGAAGGCAGCCATGATGATGTTCTTCGGCTCGCCGTCGGCAATCTTGTCGATCTTGACGGCAAGATGGTACCGACAGGTGCCACCCCGGGTGAGACGTACATCGAGCACGTTCGGGAAACTGCGCCGCAGATGCTGCACCAGCGTCGCCTCGCGCGGTACGCCGCCGAGAATGAGATGCTCGTAACCACCGCCGACGATGGTATGGTAGATCGGCTGAGCGCGGTGAGTGACCATGTCGACCTCGATCACCTCGCGATCCGCACGCGGCCCGTAGTACTGGGGAAATTCGCCGAACGGCCCCTCTGGCTCCCGCACGCGGGGAAGAATTCGTCCCTCGATCACGATCTCCGCATGGGCGGGAACGCGGACCGAGTTGGTCTTGCATTTCACGACATCGACGGGGTGACCGAGCAGCGCGCCGGCAATCGCCATCTCGTCCTCGTCCAGCGCAGCAATCGCCTGCGACGCCAGGAGCAGGGCCGGATGAACCCCAATGACGATGGCGATTTCGAGTGCCTCACCAGCTTCCTCAGCCATGCGGAAATAGGACAGCGTGTGCCGTGGCAACAACAGAACGCCGATCCGGTTCGGACCGCTGATCTGGCAGCGGTGGATCGAGACGTTCTGAATGCCGTTGCGCGGATTGCGCGCTATCAACAGCCCCGCCGTGATGTAGGGGCCGCTGTCGCGCTCGTTATGTTTCGGGATCGGCAGCTGCCGGAGGAGATCGACCTCGTTGTGGACAACCTCCTGCACCGGCCCGCTTGCCACTTCACGGCTCGGCAGCGGGTTGCGCGCCGCCGCGAGGAAACGGGTCAGCAATTGCTCCTCGCTGACGCCGATGGAATCGGCGACCCAGTCGCGAGCCGCGAACAGATTTGAGACCACCGGAATGTCGTGCCCGCCGGGCTTTGGAAACAACACCGCGCGGTCACGCTCCAGCCCTTTCGAAACGGCAGCGAGCTCATCGGCAAGCCCTACTCCCTCGCGAGCAACCGCGAGTTTGCCGCGCTCGGCGAGGTGAGCGAGCCATGATCGCAAATCTTTCGGCACCTCCGCCGCAGCGGCTCTGGCCAGGTTCTCGGTCCGCATATGGCGATCCTTTCCGTGGTCTTCTTCAAGCATAGGGAGCAATTTTTCGCGGCGAACGACGCTTCAACGCTTCGTCCTCGCCCCAGCGGCGCACCACGCCGATGTCGATGTCGAACAGGTCGAGCACGCGCCCGACCGTATGCTCGACCATATCGTCCAGGCTGTCGGGCTTGGCATAGAACGCCGGCACCGGCGGCGCGATGATCGCTCCCATCTCTGAAAGCGCGGTCATGGTACGCAGATGGCCGGTGTGCAGCGGCGTCTCGCGCACCATCAACACCAGCCGGCGACGCTCCTTGAGCACAACGTCGGCGGCCCTGGTCAGGAGCGTGGTGGTGACGCCGGACGCGATCTCCGACATTGATCGCATCGAACAGGGCGCGATGATCATGCCCGCCGTGCGGAACGAGCCACTGGAGATCGAAGCCGCCATGTCGTCGATGGCGTGGCTGAAATCGGCCAGCACCTTCACCTCGGCGATCTTCAGGTCGGTTTCATAGGCGAAGGTCTGCTCCGCCGTCTTCGACATCACCAGGTGCGTTTCGACACCGGCGTTGCGGAGCAATTGCAGCAAGCGCACGCCGTAGACGACGCCGGAGGCTCCGGAGATGCCGATAATCAGCCGTGAGGGCGTCCGATCCTGCATGACGTTTCGCTTCTGCTCCCTGCTGCCGCGACGCAAGTGACGCCAGGCGTCGCGGCCATCGAAATGAAATGTTGTTTGCCTGGGCGGTGCGGTGCCCCGATTTCGGGCTGCAGGCGCGTCAAGCTGTTTGAACGGACAGTAGAGGCAAGCTAAGATCAGTACAAATAATGATTGATGATAAACTCAATCATCCAAAATGATGCCAAGCGGCAGCCTACAGCACCGGCGCGTCGTCGAGGACAGGAAGGAAAAAACCAATGGAACTCAGGCAGATGCAATACTTCCTTTGCCTGGCGGAAGAGAGGAACGTGACCCGCGCAGCCCGCCAGCTCAACATCGTACAGCCGGCACTCAGCATGCAGATCGCCAAACTTGAGGCCGAGCTTGGCCAAAAGCTGTTCGAGCGGAGCATCAACGGAATGACGCTGACGGTCGCCGGCGAAGCGTTCTCCCGGCTCGTGTTTCCCATCGTGCGCGACGTCGAATATGCCAAGCAGGAAATGGCGCGGCTCAACGGCCGTATTTCCGGCCGGGTGTCGGTCGGACTGATTACCTCGGTGGCGCAGAGCACGATGGCGAGTTCGTCCGCAACCGTTGCGCATCTCTATCCGGAAATCACGCTCTCGGCCTGCGAGGGATACACGGAAACCTTGACCGACTGGGTGAATTCCGGGCAACTCGACTTTGCGCTGATCAACGTGCCGCGCCGGCGGGTTTCGCTCGCCACGCACCACGTAATGGACGAAGAGATGGTGTTCGCCTGCCGAAAGGATGCGCCGATCAAGCCACCGACGAACCTGCGTTTCGGGCATCTCGCCGAGTTCGACCTGGTCATGCCATCGAAACGGCACGGCCTGCGCATGATCCTCGAGGAGCACGCCACCACGGCCGGCATCGAATTGAAGCCGAGGCTGGAGCTCGACACGCTACCCGCGGTGTGCGACGTGATCGCCACCACCAATCTCGTGACCGTGCTGCCCACGATTGCACTTCAACAGTCGCTTGCGGACGGCAGGGTGAGAGCGCACCGCTTCGCCGAACCGCGCATCGTCCGATCGATCGCCTGGGTTCATCATCCGCGCCGAATGGTGTCCGCCGCCGCCAGAGCCGTGCTGGACATCATCCGCCACGACCTGCTCGAGGCCGCGACATCGGCAAGCAACTATGTGCAGCCGGCTTCCGGAGATACGGCAAGGCGCCGGGCTGTACGGCGCGCCAAGTCGCGGTAGCCATCCTGCCGGCAATCATCAGAAGCTATCGCGGTCATCATCTCTAATTATTTGCGGTGATGACGAGACGCATCCTATGAGAAGCGGGGGTCACGCAACCAAGGACGCTTTCTCATGACCGGCGATCTTCGCCGCTCCTCACCGCGCGCGCAAGCCTGGGGTGCCGGCAGCGGAACAAGCCCCGAGGCTCGCTTGCGTCAGCGTTTGCCTACGCTGGATGACATCGAGCGCCGCGCCCGTCGCCGCATCCCGCGCTTTGCCTTCGATTTTCTCGAGGGCGGAACGGGCGACGATCTGAACACCCGGCGCAATCGACTGGCGCTCGATGCGGTGGAGCTGGTCCCCCGCTACGGCAAGCCTGGTCCCGTGAGCACTGAGGTTGAGCTGTTCGGCGTCCGTTGCGCGGCGCCGATCGGCATCTCTCCTGTGGGAGTCGACGGCATCATCTGGCCCGGCGCCACGCGGATGTTCGCAAGCGCAGCCGGCGAGGCACGGATTCCCTACATTGCCGGCACGCTCGCCACCGCCACGATCGAGGATGTCGCCGAGCTTGCCGGTCCCTATGCCTGGTTTCAGCTCTACGGACTGCCGGCCGACGACCACGCCGTCACCTTCGATCTGATCAAGCGGGCGGGCGCGGCTGGCGTGCGGGTGCTGGCGGCGACGCTGGATGCGCCGGTTCGCTCCAAGCGTCCTCGTGATCTGCGCAACGGCCTGGTGGTCCCCTTTCGTCCCACGCCAAGAACCATCCTGGACGTGGCTCTGTCGCCGCCGTGGCTACTTGCGCTCGCCACGGCGGGCACGCCGTCTTTTCGCAACATGGAGCGTTACGTCGAAAAGCCGGCCACGCTGGCGAACACCGCCGGCTTTGTACAGAGCCAGATCAAGGGCACGTTTTCCTGGGATGTCATCAAGCGGATGCGGGATGCCTGGTCAGGCGCGCTGATCGTGAAAGGTGTCATGCATCCCGAGGATGCCGAACAGGCGCTTGCAGCGGGAGTGGATGGCATCCTGGTCTCCAATCATGGTGGTCGCCAGTTCGATGCTGCGCCTGCTGCGATCGACGTCCTGCCCGCTATCGCTGCAAGGGTCGGGACCAGAGCCACCATCCTGTTCGACAGCGGCATACGATCGGGCCTTGACGTCGCGCGCGCTATCGCGCTCGGCGCCAGCGGTACATTTGCGGGGCGCGCATTCCTGCTCGGGCTCGGCGGACTCGGGGAAAGAGGCGCAGCCTATGTCGCCGGACTCTTGAAGGAAGAGCTGGAGACCGCGATGGGACAGCTCGGCGCACCATCGCTCGACGCGCTCGCGCAACTCACACGCCGCCACCGCGGCGCCTTTGACTTTACCTGACTGAAGGGGAGACGGCGTTGTGCACATCATCGCGACGGGAGACATGCTGACGAACGACCTTGGCGACCGACTGCGCGCAATTCTTGGGCCCCAAGGCCTGGCCGAGCCGAATGCTGAATTCGAGCGCTATTGTGTTTCTTTCGACGGCGCGTTCCGGGGACCCGCGCAATATATCGCGCGCCCCTCCTCCACCGCCCAAGTTTCTGCCGTCGTGACCGCATGCCGAAAGGCAGGCATTTCGATGGTACCTCAGGGGGGCAACACCGGCCTGGCGGGCGGTGCTCAGCCAATCGATCCCCGCAGCGTGATCATTTCGCTGGAGCGGATGCGCGCCCTGCGCGCGGTCGACGCGCAGAACGACACCATGACGGTCGAGGCTGGGATGACGCTCGCAGAGGTGCAGGCGCACGCAGCCGATGTCGACCGGCTGTTTCCTCTCAGCCTCGCCTCCGAAGGATCCTGCCAGATCGGCGGCAACCTTTCGACCAACGCGGGAGGAACGCAGGTCCTGCGCTACGGCAACATGCGCGCTCTGACGCTCGGGCTCGAAGTCGTACTTCCCGACGGCAGCATGTGGAGCGGGCTGCGTGGCTTGCGCAAGGACTCGGCCGGCTACGATCTCAAACAACTCTTTATCGGAGCCGAGGGCACGCTCGGCATCATCACGGCCGCCACACTGCGGCTGTTTTCGAGACCGCGAGACATCGTCACGGCTTTCATTGCTGTCCCGACGCCGGCGGCGGCACTTGATCTCCTCCACCTCGCCCGCAGCCACGTCGGCGAGAGCCTGAGCGCGTTTGAGCTGATGCGGCGCGAATGCATGAAGTGGGTTTTGGTGGCATTGCAGGGACAGACTTCACCATTTGCCGAGGAGCATCCATGGTATGTGCTCATCGAGGCTGCCGGCCAGGGCGAGCCGGGTTCGCTGCGTGATCCGATCGAGCAATTGCTGTCCGAAGCGCTGGAAAAAGGTCTGGTGACCGACGGCGTGCTTGCGGATTCGGAGGCGCAGCGCCGCCGTCTCTGGGCCCTTCGCGAAGGCCAGGCCGAAGCACAGAAAGCGGGTGGCGCCGGGATCAAGCACGACGTCTCGGTCCCGGTGTCGCAGGTGCCTGAGTTCATCGCGCGTGCCGACGCTGCGCTGGCGGACGCAATCCCGGGCATCCGTCCCTTTGCGTTCGGCCATCTCGGCGACGGCAATATTCATTATAATCCGATGCCGCCGGAGGGCATTAGCTCCAGTCAGTTCAATGAACGTCGGAGCGAAATCAACCGGATTGTGCACGACATCGTCGCCGATCTCGGCGGTTCGATCAGCGCAGAACACGGCGTGGGCCAACTCCGTCGATCGGAGATGCTGCGCTACAAATCACCAGCAGAGCTGAACGCGCTGAGGCTCCTGAAGCAAGCCTTCGATCCCTACAATCTCATGAATCCTGGCAAAGTCATCGCCTAAGCCTGCCGACGCGACGCTTGGCTTTGCGTTTGCTCGATCGATCCATATCGATGCGAATGAAGTCGCCGCGATAGGTCACTTCGCCGAGGTAGATGACGCGATCGCTAGCGGTGTTGAAGACCCGCCGCGCCTCCGCGACCGGAGAACCAAGCGGAATTTCAAGAAGCTTGGATGCTTCGAGATCGGCTGTACCGATACTCCGACAATACGACTACGAACTGGCTGCAGCAATCCACCGATTTCTTCATGGCGAACGCCGGCATCAAGGATTTCACCCCGGCCAATAAATATTTCGACCCGAGCCTTTACCTCAAGACGATTGCGTAGATGGCCATTAGCCCAAGCCCGCTCGAGGCCGGCGGGTCGCGGCCGAGCGGGCGATCAATAACGACCGCCATTGCGCTTTTGTTGCGTGAGCCATTCCGACAATGTTCTTGGTGTCGATCCTGAAGTCTTGCGATCCAATTGGCTTCGTGATGCCTTGGGAACGTTCCGGATACCCTTCTCCGAAGGTTTTCGCAAAAGCTCTGCAGACTGCGTCTCTATGGCGGCCTCCGAAGCAGCGGCTAATCGCGCGGCAGCCTCCTTTTCGAGGCGCAGTTTTTTCAATCGCGCCATCTTGTCGCGCTCTGCTTCTGCTTCGGCGCTGTCCGACAAAAGCGTCTTTTGGTGCACGATCTCAGCCGAGACCAGGACCGCGATGACAGTTCCTTCGCCAAGAGCCTTGCAGGCTTCGAACCGATGCAGTCCCTCGACCAGAACGAACCGGCCTTCGTCGGGCCGAACGAGAATGGGGACTTGTTGTCCGATTTCTAAAATACTTTCCGCGATTTCTTGAACGAGCTCAGGCTTGAGTGCTTTCTTCCTCTTCACGGGAATGTAAATCTTGTCGATTGGGAAGCTTTCCGGCTTGGACATAGCTTCTACTCCGCAGTGACTGAGCTCAATTACCGAACCACCTGGCGGCGGTGGCAAGATTTTAGGGATGAAGCGCTCTACCGCCAAGGCAATTTCCGCGCGTCCCTCGCGCGACACCGGTCGGACGACCGCCCCTTTTTTGAGTTCAGTTTCCTATCGGCTGAGGAATCAAAACTGGTGGTGCCACGAACGAGAAGGCCCTGCTTCTAATTTGATTAGCCGATCGCATCCTTTCGCTTGCGAAACTCGACCGCGTGATCGCACGCGGCGATCTCAGAGCAAGGAAAACACGGCCACTCGGTGGTGGTGATGAGAAGCGAGATCGCGCGCTACATCGAGCAATGGCCCGACGTGAAACCGCGCACTGAAGGGGTATGCAATGATTGAGGTTTCAGCCAACTTAAACAGCGAGGGCGAGCGCTTTTCGAGTTTCTGAGGTTCGACTTCGTCAACGCGATCGATCTTCGGATATTTCGAACCGGTAAGCCATTTATTTTACTGATGTTTTTTGACCTGGCTGGGGCGGGAGGGATCGAACCTCCGAATGGCGGAATTAAAATCCGCTGAATATCTCAATATTATCAAAGAGATTTCTGAACTTTCCCTCTCCGTTCGCCCCTTGACGATATTGGAGAGTTTCCTGCGTTCGGAATGATGTGTTTTGCGCGCACAGGTCTGTGTCCATCCCACGACACGCGCTCAAACGATAGCGGCCCTTCCGGCAGGACAGGCACTTGAGCGAGGCCGCGAGCTTCCAAAGCGGCGTGTCCCGCGGCCGCCGGATGGCGTCCAGCGGTAGGGCTGCCCTGGTCTTGCACTCGACCTCCAGCCAGCCGAGCCCGCCGTTGATGCACCGGCCGATGGTCGGGGACGACTCGGCGGGACCGCCGTAGCCCTCGATAGGCACGGACGAGGCATCGGCCCTCCGCACGTCCGCCCACCCCGAGACGGCCCTCTGAGCGGCCTCCCGAGGCCGCTGAGCGCGTATGCCGGCGCCCATGCGACGGCTAATCACTCTTCGAGCGGCTCGGCTACCATCTCTCGGTCGGAGGAAGTACGATTGCGGGGCGCAAATGGCGATTGGGCGTGCTGCGTCATGACGTACAAGCCGGAAGCAAGGCCAAACATGGATCGCAGGAAATTTATAAAGAGAGCCTCGGGACTGATTATTGCGGGTCCCTGCGTTATTCGTCCATCAGCGGCGGCCGCGCCGCCACCGTCTGAAATCACGATCCCGATGTCACTCAGCGACGCGAGGTTCGCCGGCAATGTTCCAGGACCCGGCGGTCCATTCTCGTCTGGTACGCAAGCCAACAAAGATTGGATCGACAGTCCCAATTACACGAATGGTGATGCGTGCTTTGCGATCCAATCGAGCGGCTCCCTTGTAAGCAACTTTGTCCAGTGCCGAATCGATTGGCGTGAAGGTCCCCGCCAGAACGGCGGCGGTATCACGAATATGGACCAGTGCTTCTTTAATTGTGTCGCCAAGGTCGGCGATCACTCTGACGCGTTCCAAGCGTACCAGTACCTGGGAGACAACGCGACCGTCAGCTTCACCAATTGTAGCTTCAAGTGCTACAATGATAATGAGCCTCAACCTGGCTTTGTCAGTTCAGATTGTATGCAGTGGGCTGATAATTTCTCGGGAACTGTAACTTACGACAACTGCATTTTCTGGAACGGCGATCGCACTGTTTTCATCTTCGCAAGTCCCGGCACGACAACCAATGTCGCGTTCACTAATTGCTATTTCGCTACTCCGGGTGGAGCCCCCGGCTTCCGTATAGCGGCTGTCAGAACTGGAGTGCTCAACGTTCTGGCATGGAGCAATGTGCGCCTCGCGAGAGTGGTCGGCACGACCATCATTCCGGGTGCATTGATACGTTCGCCATAACGGCGGGGGTGCCGTCCGTATGAATTTCGGAGAGGGTGGCGACACTCTCGCCGCGCCTTTCCACGTCAATCCACAAGCCCTGGAGTCGCCTCGGGCGCGATTTTGATATCCGAACGCAGCGAATACATGCGGATGGAAGAACCGGCGCGGCCTCTGGGAAGCTCAACCTCGCATTCGGAAATGCGATCCGGGCCACATCTAATTAACAAACATGCCAAATCGAGGTAACCCACGCACTTCACCGAGCGGGTTCTACCGCCACCTCCGCCCCGAGCTCCACAAGGACAAGAAACCCGATGAACTCCGCGGACGACCTTCCTATCTCGGGCGGTCTAATTGCGTTGGCAGCATTGCTGACGATCGCCTTAATCGTGAATCTCGTTGCTGGGTCATGAGAGCTGGCGCAGCCGAGCGCAAGCCAACAGCTAGGAGCCGACGGGCGTCAGGGATGGCTGGTCCCGCCGTAGCCTTCCATGCGCAACGACCAAGCTTCCGCCTCCGCGCGGACCGCGCCCTAATGCCCTTCTGGGCGGCTTCCCGGTCCGCCTGGGTGTGGATACAGGCGATACGATGGCGCGTGGATAAATACGCCCTGCAACTAGCGCCGGCTGAGGTTCGCCAACACACTCTGAAAGGAGCCCGCCAGCGTGAACTGGCGGTTTTGAATTCATCCGACCCTTAGATTTTCAGCGGACGTCTTGCCCCTGTTGGTCATCTCTTCGTAGCTGACCTTGGTCCCCTCATTGAGGCCGCTCAGCCCCGCTTTTTCAACGGCCGAGATGTGGACGAAGACATCCTTGCCGCCCTTGTCAGGTTGAATAAATCCATAACCTTTGGTTGCATTGAACCACTTCACAATACCCGTTGCCACGCCGGCACTCCATTTTTGAACCAATGGCGGTAATTTAGTGCGGCCCGACGGTTCAAGGCAAGAAAAAGCCGCCTGCACCCTGCCCCCTGACAGCTCGGTCCATGCCCGGGGCGAGCTGGTTTTCTCCGGCTCTGGGCCCCGTAGTCTCTTCGTCCGAGAACGAAGTTCTTCTTGCCCGTCGGCACGGCAAGCGAGGCCACGCGGAACAGTCCATTTGTGGAAACGTTGAATGGTCGCACGCAGGATCCACGTGCGTAGCGCCCCAGGCAGCTCGGTCCGGATTTGTCCCCTGGGCCGGGCTGCTTCCTTTTGGCCATCGAGTGTGTGCCATTTCATACACAAACCCCAATAGCGCCTTGTTAGGATGACGGTACTGGGATTTCAGGGCACCAGTGAGATGAACGCCGCCGGGACGCTATATTTCTAGCCCTGTGTATACCGAAAACTTTATCCGGGTTGATGACGTAATGGAATCGCCTGAGCTGGCGGAATGATCGGGCCGCTCTGTTTCGTGCTGGCCGTCTTGGCTTCGCCCCTCAAGTCGAAGAGCCGACTTGAAGCAGAGAATGCGGCGCTCAGACATCAGTTGATTGTCTTGAGGCGTAGGATGCGGGGTCGTGTCCGGCTCACCAACGATGATCGCTGGTTCTTCATTCAGCTGTATCGCTGGTATCCATCGATCTTGCAGGTCCTCACGATCATCCGGCCCGAGACGGTCGTGCGGGGCACCGGGCCGGCTTCCGGCTATTGGCGTTGGAAGTCGCGCCCGATCGGAGGGGCGGCCGCCGATCGACACGAGGCTGCGCGCGTTGATCCGGCGGATCAGCGTCGAAAATCCGCTTTGGGGCGCGCCACGCATCCACGGCGAACTGCTCAAGCTCGGGTTCGAGGTCGCGCAGTCCAGCGTCGCCAAGTACATGGTGAAGCGACGCGGGCCACCCAGCCAAGGATGGCGCACCTTCTCGCGTAATCACGCGCCGGACATTGCCGCCATGGATTTGTTCGCTGTTCCGACCATCGGTTTCGACCTGCTCTATGCTTTTGTGATCGTCCGGCTCGACCGCAGAGACCTGGTCTGGATCAACGTCACAGCAAATCCGAGGGCGGAATGGGTTGCATGTCAAATCACGGAGGCATTTCCTTGGGATAAGGCTCCGCACTACCTCATCCGTGATCGCGACCGGATCTATGGCAGCGTCGTCACGCGCCGATTGCGAGCCATGGGCATCCGGGACAAGCCTACCGCACCAGCCTCGCCTTGGCAGAATGGCTTTGCCGAATGGCTGATCGGATCGATCCGGCGTGAGTGTTTGGACCACGTCATTGTTTTGGGCGAGGCGCATCTGCGTCGGGTCCTGCAATCCTACGCCGACTATTACAATAACGTCAGAACGCATCGATCCTTGAACAAGGACGCGCCGATTTCTCGCCCGGTTCACCGAACCGGTGCGATCAGTTCACGCGCCATCCTGGGCGGACTTCATCACCACTACGCCCGAGCTTAAGTCTTCGGTACATACGGCCTTCGACCAAAAACGAAACCAGCACAGAATTTCCAAATGGGAGGCAAACGGAATTTCCAAATGCGCGGAAAATTCTGCGTTAAACAAGGCCGTTTTCATAACAAAATCAGCGCGTTGTCTGTGGCTGGGGCGGGAGGGATCGAACCTCCGAATGGCGGAATCAAAATCCGCTGCCTTACCGCTTGGCTACGCCCCAATGTCAGGTCCGGAAGGCGCGGAACATAGCCGCAGCCCCCTCGGTCTGGCAACGCCGGTCTACAGAGGGAGTCGGACCATTTCAACCGTTTCTCCCCCTCAATTCGGTTATCCGGACGGTTGAGGGAAGCATGGTTTCGTGGGAAGACGACGCCAATGTTCCCTCGGGGAGTAACGCCATGACCTACCGCGCGCCGATCGACGACATCCTGCTCGCCCTTAACCATGGTGCCGGACTGAAGGCCGCCCTCGCCGCCGGCCATTACGGCGATTTCGACGGCGACATCGCCCAGCCGGTGCTGGAGGAAGCCGGCAAGTTCGCAAGCGACGTGCTGGCGCCGCTCAACCGCATTGGCGACCAGAACGGCGTCAAACTCGCGGACGGCAAGGTGACGACCGCGCCGGGCTGGCCCGACGCCTATCAGCGCTGGGCGGCCGCGGGCTGGAACGCGGTGTCGGGCCCGGAAGCCTTCGGCGGCCAAGGCTTGCCGCTCGTGATCAATGCCGCCTGCACCGAGATCTGGAGCGCGTCGAATTCGGCGTTCGGCCTCTGCCCGCTGCTCACGCTCTCCGCGATCGAGGCGCTGGACGCCCATGGCAGCGAAGAGCTGAAGACAATCTACCTTGCCAAGCTCGTCTCCGGCGAGTGGACCGGCACGATGCAGCTCACCGAGCCGCAGGCGGGCTCCGACGTCGGCGCGCTGCGCACCCGCGCCGACCGCGCCGGTGACGGCACCTACCGCATCAAGGGCACCAAGATCTTCATCACCTACGGCGATCACGACATGACCGACAATATCGTTCATTTCGTGCTCGCCCGCCTGCCCGATGCGCCCGCGGGCACCAAGGGCATCTCGCTGTTCCTGATCCCGAAATTCCTGGTCAATCCCGACGGCTCGCTCGGCGCACGCAACGACATCTATCCCTCCGGCGTCGAGCACAAGCTCGGCATGCACGCCTCCCCGACCTGTACCATGACCATGGGCGACCATGGCGGCGCCATCGGCTATCTGATCGGCGAAGAGAACCAGGGCATGCGATGCATGTTCACGATGATGAATCAGGCCCGGCTCGCGGTCGGCCTCGAAGGCGTCGGCCTTGCCGACCGCGCCTACCAGCAGGCGCTCGCCTATGCCCAGGAACGCCGCCAGGGCCGCGCCGTCGGCAGCAAGAGCGAGAGCTCGGATCCGATCATCGCGCATCCCGATGTCAAGCGCATGCTGATGCAGATGCGCGCCATGACGGCAGCCGCCCGCGCGATCTGCTATGCGACTGCGGTCGCACTCGACATTTCCACGCGCGCGAAGGATCCGATGGTGCGCAGCGATGCGGCCGCGCGCGGCGCGCTGCTGACGCCGATCGCGAAAGCCTTCTCCACCGACGTCGGCAACGAGGTCGCCTATCTCGGCGTGCAGGTGCATGGCGGCATGGGCTTCATCGAGGAGACCGGCGCGGCCCAGCACTATCGCGACGCGCGCATCACCGCGATCTATGAGGGCACCAACGGCATCCAGTCGATCGACCTCGTCACCCGCAAGCTCGCGGCCAATGGCGGCGCCTCGGTCTGGGCGCTGCTCGAAGAGCTCTCCGCGATCGTCAAGCAGGTGGAAGCTTCCAACGACCCCGCGTTCGGCACCACCGGCGCCAGATTGCGCGATGCGCTCGCCGCCCTCGATCGCAGCAGCCGCTGGCTGCTCGAGCGCCTCGCCTCGGCGCCGAACGATGCGCTTGCCGGCGCCACGCCTTACCTGCGCCTGTTCGGCGCGACGCTCGGCGGCTGCATGCTGGCCGGCGAAGCGCTCGCCGTGAAAAGCGGCGACGAGGCCGGCGATCCGCAGCGCTATATCGCGCTGGCCCGCTTCTTCGCCGAGAACGTCACCGTCCAGGCACCATCGCTCGAGAAGACGGTGACCGACAGCGCCGATGCCATCAACGGCGCAGACGCGGTGTTGCTGGGGTAAGCGGCGCATCCGCATTTTTTCTGTCATTCCGGGGCGCGCGAAGCGTGAACCCGGAATCCATTTCTCCGCCTGTGCCTGTGGCCCGATGGATTCCGGGCCTGGGTGCTGCGCACCCATCCCGGAATGACGGGCGTGAGCACGGACGTCGCTTCCAATTGACCTGCTGTGGGGCGGACGCCGAACGCAGTATAATCGCGCTCGCATACGAGTCCTTCCAAGCGATGCCATCAAGTGAGGGAACAAACGTGCCCGCCGGATTTGTTCAGACCTATCGCGCTTTCGCCTACAACAACGCGTGGGCCAATTATCGGCTGCTCACGGCCTGCAAAAATCTCAGCCAGGAGGATTTTGCGGCCGAGCGGACGGGTTTCTTTCCCAGCCTGCAGCGGACCTTGAACCACGTCTACGTCATCGATCTGTTCTACGTTGACGCGCTCGAAGGCGGATGGCTCGGACCGCGGGCCTGGGAAAACGAGATGCCATGTCGAACCGTTGCGGAGCTGAAGCGCGCTCAAGCGATCGTCGACAAGCGCTTGATTGCGATCTGTGACGGCCTGACGCCCGAGTTGCTCAACGAGATCGTGCGGGTCAATCGCGGCACGTCCGTACAGACCGAACGCTGTGACCGCCTCCTCATGCATCTCTTCCAGCACCAGATCCACCATCGCAGCCAGGCGCACGCGATGCTGTCTGGAACGGCGATCAAGCCACCTCAGCTCGACGAGTTCTTTTCAGCCGGAGAAGCCCCCCTCAGGGCCGCCGAGTTTGCGAGCCTTGGCTGGACCGAGGATACCGTGTGGCGATCGTGATCGTCGGCTCCGGCCGCCCGATACATTCCGCGCCTGCGTGATCCTGACGCACCCCGGAATGACAAGGGCGTGGGAAAGCCGTGAGGGACATTGGGAGCCGGGCGGAGATCATGTAGGATAGCGAGGTGTTCGCCGGCGGCAATGGCGCCGCCTCCGCAAGGGACCGCTTGATGACCGGGCACCTCATCGTATCAGACGAAGCCGCAACGCGCGTGATCACGATGCGTCGGCCCGAGAAGAAGAACGCGATCACCGAGGAGATGTATCGCGCGATGAGCGATGCGATCGACACCGCGCAGAACAATCCGAATATCCGTTGCCTCATCATCACCGGCGGCTCCGGCGTGTTCACCGGGGGCCATGATGTCGAGGATTTCCTGAGGCAGGCCACTGCCAATCCCGACGCGGTGCGCACCGCCGCCGCGGTCAAGTTCCTCTACTCGCTGGCGCACAACGTGAAGCCGATCATCGCCGCCGTCGACGGAGTCGCGATCGGCATCGGCACCACCATGCTGTTCCACTGCGACTACGTGCTCGCCAGCAGCACGGCGACCTTCTCGACGCCGTTCATCCATCTGGGGCTGGTGCCCGAGGGCGCCTCGAGCCTGTTGATGCCGCGCACGATGGGGCACCAGCGCGCCTTCGAGATGCTGGTGATGGGCCGCACCATGGACGCCCACGACGCCCGAATCGCCGGCTTCGTCAACGCGGTGGTGGCTCCGGGCCATACCGAAACGGAAGCGCGGAAAGTGGCGCGCGAGATCTGCGCGCTGCCGGCCGACGCGGTCGCAATCGCCCGCAAGCTGATCAAACTCCCGCCGGAAGATATGACCCGCCGCATCGACCAGGAGGCTCATCTGTTCAGCGAGCGGATGCGCTCCAAGGAAGCAGTCTCTGCCTTCAAGGCATTCTTTGCGCGCAAGCAGAATTGAACCGGAACGTCGCAAAATCGTTGCCGCGCCTCTCCATATTCACCCCATGAGACCCCATCACATCCTTGCAGCGCTGGCGCTGATGGCTGGATTTGCCCTCGCACCTTGCCAGGCCCAAACCGCCTCGCCCGTCGATCTGCGCATCCTCGCGATCAACGATTTCCACGGCTATCTGCGGCCGCCGCCGGGCGGCATCCGGATCAGCGATCCCGACGACAAAGCGAAGAAGATGGTCGTGCCCGCCGGCGGCGCCGAGCACATGGCGACGTTGGTGCGGCAGCTCCGCGAGGGACACAAGAACACGATCTTCGTCGCGGCCGGCGACCTGATCGGCGCGAGCCCGTTTTTGTCGGCGATGTTCCATGACGAGCCGACCATCGAGTCGCTGTCGATGATGGGGCTCGAGGTCGCCTCCGTCGGCAACCACGAATTCGACGAGGGCATGGACGAACTGCGGCGAATGCAGAACGGCGGCTGCCATCCGACCGAGAAGTGCCGCGGTCCTCATCCCTTCCCCGGCGCCAAATTCCACTATCTCGCCGCGAGCACCTTCGAGAAGGCCTCCGGCAAGACCGTGTTTCCGCCCTACGAGATCAGGCAATTCGAGGGCATCCCGGTCGCGTTCATCGGGCTGACGCTGAGGGGCACGCCGAACATCATCTCGCCGGCGAGCGCCGCCGGCCTCGAATTCCGCGATGAAGCCGAGACGGTGAATGCGCTCGTTCCGGAACTGAAGGCGCGCGGCGTCGAGGCGATCGTGGTCCTGATCCATGAAGGCGGCCTGCCGACCGGCGACTACAACGAATGCCCCTCCATCTCCGGCCCGATCGTCGACATCGTGAAGAGGTTTGATCGCGCGGTCGACGTCGTGATCTCCGGCCACACCCACCAGGCCTATGTCTGCGACATCGACGGCCGGCTCGTCACTTCCGGCGACAAATACGGCACGCTCGTCACCGCGATCGACCTCAAGCTCGATCCCAAGACCCGCGACGTGATCAGCGCCAAGGCCGAGAACACCATCGTCCGCAGCCAGACGCTGGCCAAGGACGCGAGCCAGAGCGCGCTGATCGAGGCCTACGACCGGCTGGCCGCACCGATCGCCAACCGTCCGGCAGGCTCGGTCACGGAAACGCTGTCGCGCGTGCCGAACCAGGCAGGCGAAAGCGCGCTCGGTGACATCATTGCTGACGCCCAGCTCGCCGCGACGACGGCGCCGGAAAAAGGCGGCGCGGTGATCGCCTTCACCAATCCGGGCGGCGTCCGCACCGATATTGCGCGGAGAGAGGACGGCGCCGTCACCTATGCGGACCTGTTCTCGAGCCAGCCGTTCCGCAACCAGCTCATCACGCTGACGCTCACCGGCAAGCAGATCAAGGACACGCTCGAGCAACAATGGCTTGACCCGAAGCGTCCGCGGATCCTGCAGGTGTCGAAGGGGTTCGCTTACGCCTGGGATGCGAACAAGAGTGACGGCGAGCGCATCATCGCCGAGAAGATGACGCTGAACGGCGTGCCGATCGACCCCGCCGCGACCTATCGGGTGACGGTCAACAATTTCCTATCGCTCGGCGGCGACGGCTTCACCGTGCTGAAAGAAGGTCAGGCGCCGCTGACCGGCCCCTATGATGTCGATGCGCTCCAGGCCTACTTCCAGGCGAACAGCCCGGTTGGGCCCGCGCCCGGCAACCGGATCCAGCGGATCAACTGACCCACAGGCCCGTAGCCCGGGTGGAGCGAAGCGCAACCCGGGATCTTCGATCAGCACACGGCAAATCGCACGGGTTTCCCGGGTTGCGCTTCGCTCCACCCGGGCTACGAAAGCCACAGAGGGCTTTCGCGGTGGGCGCCAAGCGCCTAAATAGAGGCTTACTCGCAAGAACGCGCAGCGAATGCGCTGGAAACCTGCATGACCCTTCTTCTGACGCATTCCGCCTGCCTCGACCACCTGACACCATCAGGCCACCCCGAACGCCCCGACCGGCTGCGTGCGGTCGCCGAGGTGCTCGGTGAAGAGCAGTTCGCACCGCTCGCACGCGGTGAAGCGCCGGAAGGCGGCCTCGATTCCGTCATGCTCTGCCATGGCGAGCTTTATGTCGGCGAGCTCCGCCACATCGCTCCGACCTCCGGCCTGGTTTACATCGATGGCGACACCTCGATGTCGCCGGGCACCTGGGAAGCGGTGATGCGCGGCGTCGGCGGCGCCGTTGCGGCTACCGATGCGGTGATGTCGGGCGAGTATCCGAATGCTTTCGTCGCGGTTCGGCCGCCCGGCCACCATGCCGAAGCCAGCCGTCCCATGGGCTTCTGCTTCTTCGACAATGCCGCGATTGCCGCGCGCCACGCCCAGCGCAAATTCGGCATCGGCCGCGTCGCCGTGGTTGATTTCGATGTTCATCATGGCAACGGCACCCAGGATATCTTCTGGGCCGATCCGACCGTGATGTATTGCTCGACGCACCAGATGCCGCTGTTTCCGGGCACCGGCAGCCGCGGCGAGCGCGGCGAGCACGACACCATCGTCAACGCACCGCTCGCGCCCGAAGATGGCGGTGCGCAATTCCGCTCGGCGTTCGACAATTTGATCCTGCCGCAATTGGAAAAATTCGGCCCCGAGCTCGTCATCATCTCCGCCGGCTTCGATGCGCATTACCGCGATCCGCTCGCCTCGCTCAACCTGAGGGCCGACGACTTCGGCTGGGTGACGCACAAGCTTCTGGATCTCGCCGATCGGCACGCCGGCGGACGGGTGGTTTCCGTGCTCGAAGGCGGCTATGATCTGCAGGGATTGAAAGAGTCGGTGGCCGCGCATGTCACCGCATTGATGGGCGCGTAAATCGGCGCCACATTACTTCCGCAGAGAATTGCTTTGATTCTGCACTGGGAACGGCGCAGCCGAAAAACGCGAATGGGAACGCGAGTAAATGGCAGAAAACACCACTCAAGTCGAAGACAACAAGGTCGACGTCAAGAAGCTCTCCTTCGAACGCGCGATGGAGGAACTTGAATCGATCGTCAAACGGCTTGAGGACGGCAAGGTGCCACTTGAGGAATCGGTCGCGATTTATGAACGCGGCGAGGCGCTGAAGCGCCGCTGCGAGGAACTGCTGCGGCAGGCCGAGGCGCGCGTCGACAAGATCACGACCGACGCCAGCGGCCAGGCCACGGGAACCGAGCCGCTCGACGTGCAATAGAGCATGATCCGAGAAATGGATCGATGCCGTCTGATCGGATCATGATCTAACCGCGACGTGGCGTCGCAATCGTGCAGCAGGTTCAGGTGAATCTGCCGGTCTTCCCCAGAGTCGGCCGAAATAGCTCTTGGCGCATCGCGCTGGCTGCTATAGTCCCGATCTCATCTGGGGACAGTAAGTGCGCGTTCGGCACCGCCATATCATTTATATCCAGGGATACGATCCGCGCGGCCTTGCGCAATACTACCGCATGTTCAGGACCGAACTGCGGAAATTCAGCCGTCTCTACCAGTTATCGGCCACCATGAGCCGGCCGAAGGTTGCCGACGACGACGAGATCGCGTCCTGGACCATCGAGACCAAGGCGGCCGACTGGCAGACCCGCACGTCCTACGATTTCCTGCGGTTCGAGGATTTCATCCAGCGCGACCTCGCCGCGCCGATCTGGCGCACCGTGTTTCATGCCCTCTGGATCTACTGGGGGCTGGTCTTCACCGGCACGATCGCCCGGTTCACGCGGGCGAACTGGCGTTTCACGGCGTTCATCACCTATCCGCACGTCGTGCTGCTGCTCGAAGCGTTGTGCGCTGCGGCAGTCGCGTTCGTGTTCGAAAAGGGGCTTAGTGCGATCGGCGTCCCCGATCTCTTCAGTGTTGCCGCGGCAACCACGATCTTCGTGGCCGTGCTCGGCACCATGCTGAAATACACCGAGAACAACACTTACGTGCTCTATCTCCTGTCGGACACGATCTGGACCTGGGAGTTCTCGCATCGACGGCGTCCGGAGTGGGACGAGCGCATCGACCGTTTTGCACGGCACCTCGTCAACATCGCGCGCAGCAGCGATGCCGACGAGATCGTGCTGGTCGGCCACAGCTCGGGATCGTTCTTAGGGACCGAGATCCTGGCGCGGGCGCTGAGGCTCGACCCGTCATTGGGCCGCCACGGCCCTCGCGTGGTGCTGTTCACCATTGGCGGCAATCTTCCGATTGTCGGCTTTCACAAGGTATCGCAGGATTTTCGCGACCATTTGCGGCAATTGGCGCTGGAACCCTCGATCGAATGGATCGACTGCCAGGCCCGCAAGGATGTGATGAACTTCTACCAGTTCGATCCGATCTCGAGCCACGGCATCGAACTCGGCGATACCAGGCGCAATCCGACCATTGTGCCGGTCCGCTTCCGCGACATCGTGAAGCCGGAGCATTATAATACCTTCCGCTGGCAGTTCTTCCGGGTGCATTTTCAGTTCGTGATGGCCAATCAACGCCCGCATCCTTACGATTTTTTCATGATCGTGTGCGGTCCGGTGCCGCTGAAGGAGCGGATGGCGTTTCCGGAGGCTGCCCTGGAGGTTGCGACCGGCAATCCGGCTGCTCGCGAGCAGGCTTGGCGCCAGATCGAGATGTGCGGCGCGGAGGCAACGCCTGGCGGGAATTTGCTTGCGCTGGAACCTTCCGCCCGCCGGCACGGTTAAAAACCCTAGACTTTTCAATTCCCCCGCTTGGGCTCCTCCGGGAACCCAGCCGCTGGGCGGCTTGGCTTTGCCGTCGGCTTTGGTGTAAAGCTTGCCGTTCTATGGCTGTTTGGGGGCAGCTTGCCGCAGATTTGGCGGCAGCGGATACCTCTTAAAGGGCTGAAAAAATGACCGGGACGGGTGCAGTTACCAGCGTGATGCATATCACGTGGTTCGATCCGGAGTGCATCTAGGCTTTCAAATCAGGCGCCGGCCTGCCAAGGCGGCAACTGGCGTCTGGACTCTCACGGCGCAATCGATGCGCCCCCATCTCCGGTCGGGCCGCTGGCCCTGACCTCAAGAACTGGAATATCGCTGTGACCACATACAGTAAGACGCCGCTTCTCGACACAATCCGCACGCCCGACGACCTGCGCCGGCTCAAGGTGGAGCAGGTACGGCAGGTCGCCGATGAGCTTCGGCAGGAAACCATCGACGCGGTTTCCGTGACGGGCGGCCACTTCGGCGCCGGCCTCGGCGTGGTCGAGCTGACCACCGCGATCCACTATGTCTTCGACACCCCGCGCGACCGGCTGATCTGGGACGTGGGCCACCAGGCCTATCCGCACAAGATCCTGACCGGCCGGCGCGACCGCATCCGCACGCTCCGCACCGGCGGCGGCCTGTCCGGATTCACCAAGCGCAGCGAGAGCGACTACGATCCGTTCGGCGCCGCCCATTCCTCGACCTCGATCTCCGCCGGGCTCGGCATGGCGGTGGCGCGCGATCTCTCCGGCGGCACCAACAACGTGATCGCCGTGATCGGCGACGGCGCGATGTCGGCAGGCATGGCCTATGAGGCGATGAACAATGCCGGCGCCATGAATTCGCGCCTGATCGTGATCCTGAATGACAACGACATGTCGATCGCCCCGCCGGTCGGTGCGATGAGCGCCTATCTGTCGCGGCTCTATTCGGGCAAGACCTACCGCTCGCTGCGCGAGGCGGCAAAGCAGATCAACAAGCATCTGCCGAAGGTGCTGGCCAACCGCGCCAACCGCGTCGAAGAATATTCCCGCGGCTTCATGATGGACGGTGGCACGCTGTTCGAGGAACTCGGCTTCTATTATGTCGGTCCGATCGACGGCCACAACCTCGACCACCTGCTGCCGGTCCTGAAGAACGTCCGCGACATGGATACGGGCCCGATCCTGGTCCACGTCGTGACGCAGAAGGGTAAGGGCTACGGCCCGGCAGAAGCCTCCGCCGACAAGTATCACGCCGTGGTCAAGTTCGACGTCGCCACCGGCACCCAGAGCAAGGCCAAGCCAAATGCGCCGGCCTACCAGAACGTGTTCGGTCAGAGCCTCGTCAAGGAAGCCCAGAAGGACGACAAGATCGTTGGCATCACCGCCGCGATGCCGTCCGGCACCGGCATCGACATCTTCAACAAGGCGTTCCCGAACCGCACGTTTGACGTCGGCATCGCCGAGCAGCATGCCGTGACCTTCGCGGCCGGCCTTGCCGCCGAGGGCTACAAGCCGTTCTGCGCGATCTACTCGACCTTCCTGCAGCGCGGCTATGACCAGGTGGTCCATGACGTCGCGATCCAGAGCCTGCCGGTCCGCTTCGCGATCGACCGCGCCGGCCTGGTCGGCGCCGACGGTGCGACCCATGCCGGCTCGTTCGACAACGCCTATCTCGGCTGCCTGCCGAACTTCGTCATCATGGCGGCCTCTGACGAAGCGGAGCTCGTGCACATGGTCGCAACGCAGGTGGCGATCAACGACCGCCCGAGCGCGGTGCGCTATCCGCGCGGCGAAGGCCGCGGCGTCGAAATGCCCGAAGTCGGCATCCCCCTTGAGATCGGCAAGGGCCGCATCATCCGCCAAGGCAAGAAGGTCGCCCTGCTCTCCTTCGGCACCCGCCTCGCCGAATGCGAGAAGGCCGCCGACGAGCTGGCAGCGCATGGCCTCTCCGCCACGATCGCAGATGCGCGCTTCATGAAGCCGCTTGACGAAGAGATGATCCTGAAGCTCGCGCGCGACCACGAAATCCTGATCGCCATCGAGGAAGGCTCGATCGGCGGTTTCGGCTCGCATGTGATGCAGCTCCTCGCCGAGCACGGCATGCTCGACGGCGGTCTGCGCATGCGTTCGATGGTGCTGCCCGACGTGTTCCTCGATCACGACACGCCGGCGGCGATGTATGCGCAGGCAGGCCTCGACGCCAAGAGCATCGTCGCCAAGGTGTTCGAGACCCTCGGCAAGGATTTCAAGACCGAGACCGTCAAGCTCGCCTGACCTCAGGCTTGCCTGCGGGTTCCGCGATGAAGATCTATCTGGCAGGTCCCGACGTGTTCCTGCCGGATGCAATCGAGATCGGACGGCGCAAGGCCGAGCTTTGCGCGCGTCACGGCTTAAGTGGCCTCTATCCTCTCGACAACGCGGTCGATCTGTCGGCGCTAGAGCGATTCATGGCTAGGCTGAATCGGTAGGGATTCCCCTGCGGGCCGGTTTGTGATTCAAGATGTTGGCTGGGTCTGGGGGCCAGCATCTGATGAGCCGACCTCTTTCC
>NZ_JBVBEF010000060.1:0-52021 GCF_055456055.1 Bradyrhizobium sp. LeoB3 | reverse complement strand
GACGGCGTCGCAGAATCGACGACGCCAGCTAACCGCGCCGCCTGATCGGCCCCATCACCCAATTTCGGCCATAGCTCATTCCCGCATGACCTCCACCGCACCGGCTTCGCTGCGAAAGACAGGATCTCTCATCGCGAAAGTCCCAGTTGCAGCTCGATAAGCTCGAGCAGCCTTGCTGCATCGGACGGAGCAGCGATGAGCACGATCTTCAGATCGCCGCCGGTCGGATCAAAGGCCGTGTTGAAATGTAGCGGTCTGGTTTCGGCGTCGCCTCCCAGCGCCGCGGCGCCGAGAAAGGTCGCCATGCGCTCGGCCGCTTCGGTAGTTAGGGCCGGAATCTCAACAATAACCGTCGCACGGACATCGCGAGGAGGCCGGGTCCGCCCACTCGCCATACCGGCGAAAGCGTCAAGCTTGGCGCGGTCGATACGATAGGCCTTGCCAATCCGCGTGGCTTGGAGGCGGCCTTCGCGAATGTACCGGAGGACGGTTTTGGGATGGACTTTCAGCTCTTCGGCGGCCTGTTCGACCGTCAAAAGCATGTTTGACATGAAAATAGAGTCCACAATGTTCCCAAAAATTCTTATAGAAAGGAGCAATTAGGAGCAATAGGTTATATGAACGACGTTGTGACTGAGAACGCGGGCGAGGCGATGAAAGCCCAGCTTCGCCGCGACCTACGCGCCGCTATGAAGCGGGGCGACAAAGACGAGACTGCCGTGCTTCGGGAGCTAGTTGCGGCGCTCGACAACGCCGAAGCTGCGCCGCTTCGTCAGGAGCGTCCATCCGTCGATCGTCATTCCTTCAGCGACGGATCGGCTGAAGGTGTGCGTCGGGCGCTCACGCAGGAAGACGTGCACGCCGTGTTGCTGGGCGAGATGAAAGCGCGGGTGGAGTCCGCTGCCGAGTTCGCGCGATTGGGCGCAGAAGCGCGTTCCATCGCGCTCAACGCCGAGATCAGAATTCTGCGCCGCTATGTCCAACAATAGCGTCGCTACTTCTGGGGAGGACGATTGGCGCAGTGCTGGCCATCGAGGCCGCACGGCGTTACGGGACGTCTTGACCTCAAGGGCTTTCACGCCGGCCGCTAGCTAGGCCTGCCCAAAGCCTTCGTCGGCCGCACCCATTCGCAGGTCCAGGCCTCGCCATCCGCTGTCCCGGCGACATCACACGCGAAAGCACATCAGGCGTCGATGAACATTGTCTTCCGCCCTCATGGCTTTGTTGAGTGTAGGGCGGATCAGTTTTCCGTCGCTGCTCGCAGGGTCGATTAGCCGAAGGCGTAATCCATCGCCCTTGGTCAAGCGGCGCTGCCGGAGTGGCGGGTTACGCTTTCGTTAACCCGCCCCAGGGTTGCTCAATGTCCAAGCGGGATGTCCCGGCGAGCTTCTAGATGTTATTCACTAGTCCGCCAAAGCCCGGCCGGCGGGGTAGGATTCGAACAGCTTCCATACGCCTTCGATTACTGCTCCTTCTTGAACAAATCCTGGAAGATGAGCTGGCCCCAAACGCGGCCGCGTGCGTGCACCAGCGCGCCACCCTCGTTGAGCTTTCCCAGCTTGACGGGTGCAAAACCGAGTTGTTTGGCCAAAGCCATCACGGGAGCGATCGCGTCCTCGTCGTCACCACACAGAAAGACGACCCTGTGCCCGCCCTCGACGATCGGATCGGCAGCCAGCGTGGCCGCAATCAGGTGATTGAAGCCTTTCACGAGCTTGGCGCCGGTGAATGCCTTCGCAACGAAGGCGGAGGACGGGAGACCGTCCAGCTCCTCGGGAGGAAGCAACGCGTTCATCGCGTCGATGATCGTCTTGCCTTTCCAGCTCGGCAGGGCCTTCGCAACCTCGCGATGCTCCCCGAACGGGACCGCCAAGATGATCGTGTCGGCCTCGAGTGCTTCCCGCAGCGACTTGGCGACGACCGTGGGGCCAATCGCGCGAGCCTGCGGCGCCAACGCCTCGGGCGGCCGGCGGCTCGCGACGGTCACGTCGAGGTTCTTGCGGGCGAATGCATGGGCGAGGGCCTGGCCTATCTTGCCGAACCCTATAATTGCGTAGCTCATAACGCTTCTCCAGTTTTCAGATGGCCGAGAAGCCGCCGTCCACAGACAACTCCAGCCCATTCACGAAGCTGGAATCGTCAGACGCAAGAAACAGCGCGGCCGCCGCAATTTCCTCAGGACGACCCATCTTTCCTCGCGGGATCAGGGATTCGAACATGCGTTTCGCCTCCTCGGTGAGAACTTGGTCCTGCATCGGTGTGGCGATCGGCCCAGGGTGCAGCACGTTCACACGGATATTCCTGCCCTTCAGTTCGTTGAGCCATCCGCGTGCGAATGCGTGCAGCGCCGCCTTGCTCGCCGCATACACGCTGTAACCAGGAAAACCTTTGATCGAAGCAACGGACCCGGTCATGAAGATCGATCCGCCATCGTTGAACAGCGGCAACGCCTTTTGCACCGTAAACAGCGTGCCGCGCACATTCAGGCCGAAGGTCGAGTCGAAATGCTCCTCGGTAATCTCGCCCAGTGGGAGGGCTTCGCCCGTGCCGGCGCTCGCGTACAGGACGTCGATCTTGCCCTTTTCCCGTTTGACTGTGTCGAACAGGCGGTCGAGGTCGTCGAGATTGGCCGCGTCGCCGCGCACGCTGGTCACGTTCCGGCCAATCAGCCTGACGGCCTCGTTGAGCGCCTCCTGCCTCCGGCCCGTGATGAAAACATAGGCGCCTTCTTCAACGAACCGCTTGGCGCTCGCCAGCGCCATGCCGCTCGATCCACCCGTGATGACTGCAACCTTACCCTCAAGCTTTCCCATGACTTTCCTTCAGACTCCGTCTTTGGCTGATCGGGGAGGTTCCCCGAGAACTCCGAAATGGGTCTGCCCGTGTCAGGTGTTGAGTGCGGAAGCGCGCACATCCGTGGTGCGAAATCGCTCCGACTGGACGACTGACGCCAGCCGCGATCGGTGCGCGCCGTTCGGAATTGGCCGTGCTCGTCGGCATAGGCAGTGATCCCCCGACCGTGCTACCCCACGTTCGAGAGGATGTTCGATGGTGTTGGGCACGGACTTTCGAAGGCAAACCCCGCGGTGCAGGATTGCACCATGATCGACTGGGATGACGTTCGCTACTTTCTGGCCGTCGCGCGCGAAGGCTCGGTGCGGGCCGCCGCCGAGCGCCTCGGGGTGAACCACTCGACCGTGCTGCGACGCATCGCCCAGTTCGAGGAACACCTCGGGGCGCACATGTTCGAGAAGCTGCCTTCGGGCTATCGCCTGACGGCTGCTGGCGAGGAAGTCATCGAGCTCGCGCACCAGATGGAAGCGTCGTCGCACTTGCTGGAGACGCGCGTCTTCGGACGCGACCAGAGCGCGAGGGGGCTTCTGCGGGTGACGCTGCCGCCGTTCCTCGCGGCACACCTGCTCATGCCGGACTTCGCCGATTTCGCGCGCATGCATCCGGACATCGAGATGGAAATCCTGTCGTCCGGCGAGCCGGCCAATCTGACCAACCGAGAGGCCGATGTCGCGATCCGCATCGTCTCCGACCGCAAGACCCTGCCGCTCAATCTTCACGGTCTGATGGGACCGGAGCTGTTCGGCGGCGTCTACATGTCGCGCGATCGACTAGCCGCGTGGCGTGCGGGCGCGTCTGATCCCATCCGGTGGATCGTCATAAACAATCATGGACTCCCGGACTGGGCCCGCGAGGGAGAGGTTCGTACCACGGGGGTTCCGTTCAGGACCCCAGACGCCGAGGCGCAGATCGTTGCAGCACGGCAAGGGGTCGGGATGACGAAACTGCCGTGCTTCGTCGGAGATGCCGACCCCCTATTGGTGAGGGTGCCGGGCACTGACCTGCACATGTACGGAACGCTCTGGCTTCTCACCCAGGGGGAGACACGTAAGACGAAGCGCGTGCGGCTCTTCACTGAGTTCGTGTCCCGCAGGCTCGCCGCGTACGCCCCGCTTCTCGCGGGGCTGTCCGTATCGCGCGACTGACGCGCGGCCACGGATATTCTGGAAATATTGATTTCGCGCCACACAAACGATCTCGACGGAGTGCGATCCATAATCAACAAGACCGGCCTTGCGCTTGCGCCGCGCCGGATATCGGATCGCCCACATCCGCATTTTCTGAAGTGGCACCGCGAGCATTACTTTAAGCAACAGCAAGCGTAGAGCGGATTAGCTTTCCGTCGCGGCTCGAAGAGCTGCGGCGGAAAGCGTAATCCGCCGTTCCTCGCAGACGCGCGTCGTTCAGCAATAGAACTCGGATGGCGGTTTTCCAAAATGCCGCCGGAACATCGCGGTGAATGCGCTCTGGCTGGCATAGCCGCAATCGAATGCGACATCGATGACCCGCTCGCCATTTGCCAGCTTGCGGAGGGCAAAAAGAAGCCGCGCCTGTTCGCGCCATTGCGCAAATGTCATGCCGGTTTCTTTGACGAACAATCGATGTACGGTCTTGGCCGTCACGTTCAATCGCGCTGCCCACTGTTCCGCGGTCGAGATGTCGGATGGTTGATCGATCATTGCTTCGCAGATGAACTTGATGCGGGCGTCGCCCGGCAGAGGCAGATGCAGTGGCAACACGTCCGACACCGTGACCTCGTCGGCGAGCAGGCGCATCAGGCGTTCGTCCCGGCCGCCGTCCTGGTAGTCTGGCGGAATGCAAACCGCCGCAACGATGAGTTCGCGCAACAACGGTGACACGTCGATCACGCAGCTCTTCGTCGGCATATGTCGGATTGCCGTCGCATCGATGAAGACAGTGCGGATTTTGACGGCGCCCGACATCTTCACGTCATGCTCCAGCCCTGCGGGTAGCCAAAGCGCCCGGTTCGGCGGAACGACCCACGTTCCTTCCGCCGAGCGCACGATCATCACACCTTCGATCGCATAAAGCAGTTGCCCCTTGGGATGCGAATGCCATCCCGTCGAGGCGCCATCCGGATAGTTGACGTCCATCGCAGCCATGGCGCGGCGGGTGTCGTGAAAATCCAGATGTTTGCGGGTTGGATCGCTCTGCATGTCCCATTCTCTACAGCCACGTTCACTCTAGAGCGATACGGACAGTGGTGAAAGGTCGTAAGCGCGGGCTTCAACAATGAGCGCGTCATCGGCCATGAAGAACAAGTTCGCCTTTCTGTATCCCTTCTCCGCCATCGTCCTCTGGTCGGGAAACGTGATCGTTTCCAGGATGTCTGCCCACACGATCGGCCCGGAGGTGATCACATTCTATCGTCTGTTGCTTGCCGTGCTTTTGATGAGCACGTTCGTTGCAGGGGGAGCGTGGCGAGATCGCGCGGTGATCTGGCCTCATCTTGGTCAATTCGCCATTCTTGGCTTTCTGGCCATGTGCCTGTTCCAAAGCCTGTCCTACCTCGCGGCGGAAAGCACCACGGCAACCAACATGGCCGTGTTCACCGCGCTTACGCCGCTGCTCACCGTGGCATTGAGTGCGCTTCTGCTGAAGGACGCGCCGACCATCGGGATGGTCGGCGGCGGAATCCTGTCGCTTCTCGGGCTCGTCTATCTGGTCAGTGCGGGCGATCCGGCATCGCTCGCGCAGAGCGGCGTCCACCTCGGCGACCCCCTTATGTTTCTGGCGGCGCTGGTCTATGCGCTCTACGGCGTGCTGTTGAAGCGTTGGAGCCTTCCGGTCGCCGGGTGGCAATCGACCTACATGCAGGCGCTTTGCGCCTTGGCGATTATGTTTCCAGCCTTCCTGGCGACGCCCGCGCCGATGCGATCGCTGAACGCCGACACGCTGCCGCTGATCGCGTATGCAGGTAGACTGGCTTCAGTCGTTCTTCCGTTCTTGTGGGTCCGCGGCGTTCACATCCTTGGGCCGAACCGCTGTGCAGTCTTCATGAACCTGCTGCCGGTCCTCACCGCGCTCGGAGCCATCGTTCTGCTTGGAGAGCCGGTGCACGCTTATCACGTGATCGGCGGCGGCGCCGCTCTCGCCGGCGTAGCTTGTGCCGAGATATTCCGTCGCCCTTTACGCGGCGCGCCTGCTGCGATGCCCGAGATCGTCGATTGAGTAGGGACGGTAACCGCCACGAACGAACTGAGGTCGGAGCAACCCTGATGCAGGTCGCACTTGGATGGCTGCTGGCAAAAGGCGTCGTGCCCATTCTCGGCCCGCGCACCCGGTCGCTTGAAGCCAAAACCACCGCCGTCATTCCGGGCTCGTCCTTCGGGCGCCCCGGAATGACAAGCGTGGACTTGGCGCGCAGCGTGCGACAAATCAACCCGACGGGCAAATCACCAAAAGTCTGTCCATCCCTTCGCGCAGAAATAAATCGCTTAACCCGTCGGGCAAATCATCGCTATGACTCCGCGCGTCTCACCCGAGAAGAGGGGCGGGTCGCGATCGTCACGAACGTTGCGGTGAGATGCGGTGGACGCGGCTGTTGCGAAAGACGAACGCAACATCCGCGGACGGCGAAGTCGTGTGGTCCTGGCGCCCCGACGCTGGCGCTAAGTTTTTTGCGCGAAGAAGTTCGTGCGAGAGATGACGGTGGCAAAAGAGCCCGGTCACCGGGGAGAGCACGAAGTAAGCCGTAAACCATCGCGCAGGGAAAGCCGGAATGCTTCGGTTGAACCTGTGGTCCTACCCCCGTGCTTTTTGCTGCACGGGACCCATGGGTGCAACCGGCACCCGGCTTTCCCTGCGCCCTCTATTCGATGAGAGGGTGGAAAGTGACACAAAGCTCGGACGCAACGCGTCGCGAGAATGCGAACTCATATCCTCTCTCAACCGTCAAAAAAATCGCGAGACGATGTCGACCTACGAAGATCCCGTTCGTCGTTCCGATGCCAAGCCGATGAGGCCGGCTCGAACAACAAGGAGACAGGCGATGCGTGTGATGGTGCTCGTGAAGGCCACCGAAGACAGCGAAAAGGGCTTTGTCCGCACGCCCGAGACGACTGAGATGCTCGAGGCGATGGGCAGATTCAATGATGAGCTGCGTAAGGCCGGCATCATGCTCGCCGCCGACGGCCTCAAACCGTCCTCGCAGGGTAAGCGTATTGCGTTCGATGGTCACAGCCGGACGGTCGTCGACGGGCCTTTCGCCGCAACCCGCGAGCTGGTAGCCGGCTTCTGGCTCTGGGAAGTCAAGGACATGGACGAGGCGGTCGCCTGGGTAAAGCGTTGCCCCAATCCCATGCCCGGACCGAGCGAGATCGAAATCCGGCCGCTATACGAGATGGCTGATTTGCAATGAGCGAGCGAAGGGCGGATTGCGCCGCAGTTCGAAGAGCGGAGGCGGAGAGTGACCGCAGGGACGACATCTACGGCCTTCCGGAGTCGCGGGCGACTTGCGGAGTCTTGTCGGTCCACTCCGGCGGGGCGCCGATCTTGCCGGCGAGAAGTCCCGCCAGACCGGGCGCGCGGCCAAAATTGTCGCATGTCGCATATTTCGGTTCGCCGCCCAGCCACGACTGCACGCGCTGACCGGAGGGCAGCGAGATATCCAGGGCTCCCGGCTCCTTGCCGGTCGCGAGCATCCGCGAGAACTCGTTGCCGAACTTGGTTGCCAAGCCATAGGCGTCGCCGACTTCGGAAACGCGAGGGTTGTCCATGATCGAATTCGCACCGCGGGCCCATACCATCGCAGCGCGCTGCACGCCGCTCCGGTCGATGGCTTCGGCCTCGACGGCAAGGCCGCCCAGGCCAATGGGAAGACGCGGAACGCTGACCGGCAAGGCTGCGCCGGTGCCCAAGGTCACCGCTGTCGACACGCCGGCTGCGGCCTTGTCGGTCGGCAATACGTCGGTGACGACAGTTCGAACGGTCAGGTCGGCATGTTCACGTGACGAGACGATTTGAAACTTGTCGCTCAACGCGACACAAACCTCGCGATCAAGTGCGTTTGCGACCAGCGCGCGATCCTGCGCCGCCTTCACCTGCGCCAACGCGCCATGGGCAAACGTCGTCGGAACGATGCGTACGGTTTTCACCGACGCCATTGCGTTGGCGTCGACGTAATTTCTCGACTTCGAGAGCATGCCCTTCTGCTCTCCCAGATTGTTGTAGGTTGCCAGCGTGCCCGCCGTTTTCTGAGGCATGGAAGCGCATCCGGCAACCGTCAGAGCGAATGGCAGAGATATCGTTCGAAGCCACGAATGGGGCGTTCTTGTCACAGCGTGGCTCCGGGCATAAGATGCATTGATGCATCTAGTTGGAACCAGGATGCGGAGTCAAGATGCATTAATGCATCTTATTTAGAGTGAGCATAGTTATGGGCGAGCGGCGGCGCGGCGCGGAGTTGGAAGAGGCAATCCTGGAGGCCGCGTGGCTCGAACTGGCCGAGCGCGGTTATGCCGGGCTGACGATGGAGGCGGTCGCGGAAAGGGCGGGGACGAGCCGTCCCGTGCTTGCGCGCCGATGGGACGGGAAGGCGCCGCTTGCCGTCGCTGCCATTCGGCAGCAAATGGCGAAGCACCCGCTGGAGGTGCCGGATCGAGGCGATGTCCGGACGGAGCTGCTGGAGTTTCTGAAGCGTGCGGCTGATCGCGCCGCCGGAACGGCGGCGGCCTTCACCCTGTTTTCGAGCAATTATTTCTCGGAGAACTGGTCGACACCGAAGGATCTGCACGCCGCTCTCATCGAAGGTGGAGCACGACCTTTCTCGGCTATTCTGGAACGCGCCGTGAAGCGCGGCGAGATCGATGCAGCAAAGCTGACGCCTCCGGTGGCTTCTCTGCTCGGTGACCTGTTTCGGTACCACGTCATCATGAACTTTTCGGCGCCGCCGCCGGCCTTGCGAAAAGCTTGGGTCGACACCGTGTTCCTGCCGCTGGTCAAGCCGAGATAGGCGAGGGGGTGGTTGACCAATGAATCATCACGAACTATTTGAAGTTACATGAGACGAGATAGCCGACTATCTGGGGTGCTTCACGTGCTGCTGCACATGGCCGAGCACGGCGGGCCGGTGACATCGGAGGTGTTGGCGAAAGCGATGTGCACCAATCCGGTCGTGATCCGGCGGATCATGGCGGGGCTGCGCGACTGCGGCTACGTCCGATCCGAAAAGGGCCATGGCGGCGGATGGGTGCTCGCGCGCGATCTCGAAGAGGTGACGTTGCGCGATGTCTATGATGCGCTGGGCTGCCCGTCATTGCTTGCGATAGGCAATCGGACCGACGCGCCGGATTGCCTGGTCGAACAGGCCGTCAATGCAACGCTCGACAAGGCATTTCACGATGCGGAGGCGCTTCTGCTCGCGCGTCTTGGCGAAGTTACCCTGGCGGCGCTGAGCGCCGACTTTCACGCGCGGCTGACTGCCCGCAAAGGCTCGCGCCGAACGGAGATCGATCATGTCCACTGAAGACGGTGCCAGGTTCTTTCTGAGCGCCTTCTGCGACCTCGCAAAAAAGTGAGCCCCTGCATGTCGTCTTTGGCGCCTCGCGTTCGTCTTGGAGCCAGGGATAGCTGCAGTGGAGACAGGAAATGAAGGATGCTCACTATCGCTGGGTGATTGTCGGAGCCGGCGGGCTTCTGGGCTGCGTTGCCATCGGCGGGATGTTCTCGCTGCCGGTTTTTCTCCTGCCGATCACGCGGGACACCGGCTGGTCGGTCACCGGCGTGTCCAGCGCCATGACCATCGGCTTCCTCGCGATGGCGTTCACCAGCATGATCTGGGGGACCTTGTCCGACCGGCTCGGGCCGCTGCCGGTGGTGCTGACCGGCTCGATCGTGCTTGCGACAAGCCTTGGGCTGGCCAGCCTTGCCTCATCGCTGGTCGCGTTTCAATTCATCTTCGGCCTGATGGTGGGCGGCGCGGCCGCCGCGATCTTCGCGCCGATGATGGCCTGCGTCACCGGCTGGTTCGATACCCATCGCAGCCTTGCCGTGTCGCTGGTTTCGGCAGGCATGGGGATGGCGCCCATGACCATGTCGCCGCTCGCGGCCTGGCTCGTCTCGATCCATGACTGGAGAACCTCGCTTCAGATCCTTGCCGTTACTGTCGCCTGCATCATGATTCCCGTATCGCTGTTGGTGCGCCGCCCGCCGGCGCTCGAACGCGAACACGCCCCTGCCGCCGGCGAAGGCGAGCCGCAACCGGCGATGTCGCTGGCGCAAGCGCTGCGCTCGCCGCAGTTCATCGTGCTGCTTGCGACCAATTTCTTCTGTTGCGCCACGCATTCGGGACCGATCATCCACACCGTGAGCTATGCGATAAGCTGCGGGATACCGATGATCGCCGCAGTCACGATCTATAGCGTCGAGGGTCTGGCGGGGATGGGCGGCCGTATCGCGTTCGGCCTGCTCGGCGACCGCTTTGGCGCCAAGCGCGTGCTGGTTTCGGGACTGTTCGCGCAGGCCTTCGGCGCGCTCGCCTATGCCTTCGTGCGGGAGCTCTCCGCGTTCTACGCCGTTGCGGCGGTGTTCGGCTTCATCTATGCCGGCACCATGCCGCTCTATGCCGTGCTTGCGCGGGAGAATTTTCCGTTGCGGATGATGGGCACCGTGATTGGCGGAACGGCCATGGCCGGCAGCCTGGGCATGGCGACAGGGCCGGTGGCGGGAGGTCTGATCTACGACACCTTCGCCAGTTACGCTTGGCTCTACATCGGCTCCTGGGCGGTTGGACTTGGCGCGTTCCTGATCGCGCTGACGTTCAGGCCGTTTGCCAAGGTCAAGGCCGATGCGGCGCCAGTGCCGGCGTGAGGGATGACGCGACGGAGCATGTCATGGTGAAAGTCACTCTTCAGATCGTGGTCTGGACCGCGATCATGGGCGCTATGATCCTGTGGCCGGCCGGGACCCTGGCTTATCCCGGAGGCTGGGCGTTCCTCGCCATATTCGCGATCGGCGGCCTTGCGATTACCCTGTGGCTCGCCAAGCGCAATCCGCGGCTGTTGCGCGAGCGCATGAGCTCACCGGTGCAGCGCGACCAAAAGCCGTGGGACCGGATCTGGCTGACGCTCTTCATCGTGCTGTTCTGCGCCTGGATGATCTTCATGTCATGGGATGCCGCGCGCACCGGTTTTACCGCGGTGCCGGTCTGGCTGCAGCTGGTTGGCGGTGTCCTCACTGTGCTCTATCTGCTCGGCGTGTGGTGGACCTTTCGGGAAAATACCTTTGCCGCGCCCGTGGTGAAGATCCAGGACGATCAGCGGGTGATCGATACCGGACCGTACGCCATCGTCCGCCACCCGATGTATGCGAGTGCTTTGCTCCTTATCGTCGGCCTGCCGCTGTTGCTCGGTTCCTGGATCGGTCTTGCGATGTCGGTGGTGTTTATCCTCGGCATCGCCTGGCGGACCCTGCATGAGGAAAGCGCGCTGAGGGCGGAGCTGAAAGGTTACGAGGAGTATGCTTCGCACGTGCGCTATCGGTTCATCCCGTCGGTCTGGTAGCGGCGGCCCTCGCTGACCACGCAGGCGGGCCGCGATGATCTAACCGATGGCTTTGGAAAGCCCACGGGCCGACAACAGCTCTCGAATGGCGGTGAGAACCTCGGCTGGCGCTTCGCGCGGGATGAAATGTCCTACATCGGGAAGGACGCGTCTCTCGTAGCCATTCGCAAAGAACCGCTCCTTGCCCTCCGAGGTCTCCGCAAGATTATCTGAATCGTTCGCGCCGTGCAGCATCACGGTAGGAACTCGGATGAGTGGAGTCTCGCTCAGCCGCTCTTCAAGCCGCGCGTGCTCTGGCGCGCCTGGAACCTCTCCCCAGCGCTGCAAATAAGCATGTATGCTGATCGGCGCCCAGTCGTCGTTGTCCCAGGATACCGCGCTGCTTGAGAACTCGGCGTCGGTGAACCTCCAGCCTGGCGACCATGTCTGCCAGAGATAGCGACAGAGCCGGCGCCTGTCTTTGTCCATCGCTTCGCGGCCTTGCTTGGTCGCGACAAGCCACTCGTACCAATAGGCCTTGGCCAGATCGTAAGGCATATCGCGGATCGGCGTCGCCGTGGCATAGCCGGCCGACATGGCAAGCAAAGCTCGTACGCGGTTGCCAAACAGTGCGCCGACGACGTAACCGGCCCGGGCGCCCCAGTCGTAGCCGACGACGAGAGCGTCCCTAAGGTCCAGGCCTTCGATAAAGTCTGCGAGGTCTTGCCCTAAAGCCGCAATCGCTCCGCTTCTCAACGTCTCCTTGGAACGAAAAGTCGTAGGGGTGCAGCCGCGCAGATAGGGAGCGAGAACCCGGCAGCCTAAGCCGGCAAGCTCAGGCACGATTTTGTCCCAGCACCGCACGTCGTCGGGCCAACCATGAACGAGCACGATAGGTGGCCCTCGTTGATCTCCAGCTTCTTCGTAAGCGATGTTGAGGTACGGCGTCTCCATGTACTTTGTCATGGACGTCTCCGTCTGGTCGACCGTGCACCATGGGCCGACAGGTATCGGCCTTTGCGGTCAGAACCAGTGCTTGCGACAGAGGTTCCTGTTCGGCTCAGGAGTTGATCACTGACAAAGAGCCTCGCCGATCGCTGTCGAGAGCCGTGGCGGGATGTCATGCTTCAAGAGCACTGGTTGCTTACGAACCGGGAATATGATTGGTTCCCTGCACTCGAACTGACAGGAAATCCAATGGCACGCGTTCGCTGTATCACCGAGATGGGCATGGGCGTCGATGTTCACGGCAAGGATGCGACCAAGGCGGCGCGGCGCGCGGTCTCGGACGCGATCCGTCACTCGAGCCTCGGCTTCTTCCGCATGCTCGGCAAGACTGCCAACGACATGTTCGTCGATGTTACCATCGCCGTGCCGAACCCCGATGCGGTCGACACCGCTGTGGTCGCGAAGGAATTGCCTTACGGCACGGTGACCGTCACCGCGGTCAAGGGCGGGCTTGAGATTCCGGCCGAGCAGGGCAGCGATGCCATCATCATCGCCAACGCCGCTGTCATCGTCAGTCTCGACGACGGCAAACCGGCTTAGGCACCTCATGCCTCATAGTTAGGCTTGCCAATCTGTTTTCGCTGTGAAAAACAACAAGCAGACGGTCTGCTCGTCGAGCTTGCCGCGTAGGCGTTAACGTCAACCAACGCATGTCAGCACAACGGGAGTTTGTGCCATGCCTGGTTTGACCGAAATTCAGACGCCTTTCGTGCTCGGTGTTTTCCTCAGCGGCACGCACAGCTTCACCAAACATCGGCAAGACGTCGTCGTGCTGCGCAAGGGGCTCGGCATCGAAGGCGACGCGCATTGTGGGCCGCTGGTCAAGCATCGCTTCGATGCGGCGCGTGATCCGAGGTGACCGAACTTGCGGCAGGTTCATCTCATCCAGGCCGAGCTCATCGAGGATCTGACCAGCAAGGGCTTCGGCGTGCAGCCCGGCGACCTCGGCGAGAACATCTCTACGTGCGGGATCGACCTGATGGCGCTGCCCGTGGGCACGCG
Organism: Bradyrhizobium sp. LeoB3; assembly: GCF_055456055.1. Classification (NCBI taxonomy): domain Bacteria; kingdom Pseudomonadati; phylum Pseudomonadota; class Alphaproteobacteria; order Hyphomicrobiales; family Nitrobacteraceae; genus Bradyrhizobium; species Bradyrhizobium sp. LeoB3. The sequence goes on along the minus strand of NZ_JBVBEF010000060.1, from coordinate 38,657 downwards.
GCTGCACATCGGGCGCGATGCGGTCGTCGAGATCACCGGCTTGCGCAGTTGTTGCGTGCAGATCGATACGTTTCAGCCGGGGATGCTGCGCGAGATCATCGCGCGCGTCGATGGCAAACTGGTGCGTAAGGGCGGCGTGATGGGTATTGTCGTAGAGGGCGGCGAGGTGCGGCCGGACGATGCCATTGTCGTGCGGTTGCCGGATGGACCATTCGTGCCGCTCGAAGTGGTGTGACTGTAGCCATGTCCTTCGCGCCTGCGCGACGACGTCGGTGCGTTTATCGCTCCAGTCATGTTTCGTTAACCGTTCCTTCATCGGCGCGGGTAAAGCTGTCGCGTGATCGCAATGGCCGTTTGGCAGTCGACTTGCTTTCGCCATGACACGGCATCGCGCCCAGGAGGGGTAGCAAGAGATGAGTGTGATCAGCGCGACCAGTTCATCGGCCTATGGCTCCGTTGCATCCTTGCTCGTTGATGCCGCCTCGTCCGTGACAGACGATCTTCAGCCGGACAGCGCAGCCTCATCTGACACGAAGTCCTCGGGCGATCCGGCCGACATTGTCGATCTCTCCGATCGCGCGAAGCAGGTTTTGGCCCAGTCAAAAATAGATCAGGTCGCGGCCGACACGCTGTCGGCCCTGGTCCAATCGCTGAGAGCGGCGGGCAAGCCGCAGCCGCTGCATTCTTCGTTCGACAAGGCACAACCGTCCTCTTCAGGCGGCAAGCCAGTCAGCTTCGAAGAACTCGCAGGGATTTCGCTGACCAGCACCACCGAAGTGAAGGTGACTGCCGGCAACCCCAATGCGGCCTCGACCGACGCGAATGGCGACACGCCGCCGTCCGGGACGATTCTCCCGAAGCGCAGCTTCTCGGAGACGCTCTCCTTCAATGGCTTCCACGTCACCGCCACGGGCAACGCGCTGACCAACAACAGCGACGTCCAGATTTACGGCCCCGATGGCTCCAGCGCATCGTCGACGCTGTTCGGCGGCTCCGCCGGAGTTGGCAGCGGCGGCGCGGGAAAACAATACACGATGGTATCGAGCGCGAAGGTCGGCAACCGCCAGATATTCACCTTCGCCATGAACAGCGCCGCCGTGTCGGCAACCGCGGCGCAGAATGCGAGCGGAAGCGCGGTGCAGGCCACGGCGGCCGTGAAATCCAGTGTCGTGACATTCGTCGTCGACTTCAACACCGGCAAGATCTCGGCGATGGAATCGGATGCCTCCGCCGCTGCGACCTTGAGCGCAGTTCAGAGAACGGCGTGAGAAAGGCACGGCTACCCACGACAGGGGGCGAGAGGCTGGAACCGACCGCGATGGTACTCCTTTCCAAGCAAGTCTCGGCTCACCAAAATTTCTGTTGAAAAGAACCGGACCTTCGCAATGAACCGGCGCGGTGGGGCTCGGCCGCGCCAGGCAAATTTGCACCACGACTTCGGCGCATTACTATGACCAAGCTGTTCGGGCGGGCGTGATTGCGAAAAGTCACGGATCCCGCCAGTTATTGCCGGATCATAGCAAATGTCTGTAGTCGAGGATTTCGGTCAGGTGCTCCCGGATGTCGTGAAGACCAAGGACATCTACAGCTTCTTCAGCCGTTCTGCATTTGAGAAGGGCTACGCCTATCAGGCCCAAGGGCGCGTCACGGGATTGGAAATCAGCGACGACCTCACGCGCATTCGCAGCAAGGTACGTGGAGGTGAGCCCAGCCCTTATCGTGTCGACATCGAGCTCGAATTCGACCATGGGCGTCTAATCGACCTCGACGGCACGTGCAGTTGTCCGATCGGAGCCAATTGCAAGCATGTCGTGGCGACGATGCTCCAGGCGCTGAGCGGTGTATTGCCGTCCGAGCGGAAAACGGACATCGGCAAGACGCCCGTCCGCTCCGTGTCGATTCTGCCTTACGATGTCACCGCATGGCTCGACAGTATCGGCGCCGCCATGCGCGGCGACGATTATCCCGTCGATGTGACGCATCGGTTGCTCTACTGCCTGCAGCCTGCTCAAGCAGGCACGCAAATGCCGTTGCTGGGAGTGTCGCTGCTCTCGGTCCAGATGCGCAAGGACGGGACGTTCGGGAGCAGTCCCACGCGTCCGAACATTTCCGGTTTCTCGGCCGAACGTGCACCGAAGTATTTTCGCGATACCGACATCGACATTCTGATGCGGCTCACGAGAGAGGGATGGGCGTACTATCACCCACCTCGGTTGCAATCCCTCGCGCTCCTGCAGCAAATCATCGCGACCCGACGTGCGTTCTGGCGCGATCACAAGGGGCGGCCGCTACAGTGGGGCGAGGCGCGCGAGGGGCGCATCGATTGGCAGCAGGCCAGCAAGCAAGGAGTTTCCCCGCAACTGACCGTGCCGGGAGCGACGGCCCTCAACGCCGAGCCGCCGGTTTATATAGATGAGGCCGCAGGCGTGATCGGCCCGGTCCAACTGGCCCTGCCGCCTCGACTTTCCTATCAGCTCTTGTCGGCGCCCGTCATCCCGCGCGCGCAAGTTGCGGAAGTGGCGCGCCGCCTCGGCGAGAGATTGCCGCAGCTTCATCGTGGCCTGTTGCCGGGACCGCCGGCAGCGGCGGTGAAGATCGACGACGATCCGATTCCGATCCTGCGGCTTAAGCGGGGACGCGAGGGCCCAAGTGCCCACTTTTTCCACGACAGGCCCGAACGGACCGCGGTTGCCCATCTCAGTTTCCGCTACGGCCCGATCGAGATCGAGCCCAGGGAAAGGGAAAATCCGCTCGAAGCATTTCAGGCCGGCGAGGTCTACACGATCACACGGCGGCGGTCGAAGGAGAAAGGCACGCGCAAGCGGCTGTCAGAGTTCGATTTCCGCGAAGCGAAATTGATCCACCCGTTTCTCGATGCCGGTCATGTCGACGATCTGACATTCGGGGAGCCTCACGCCTGGCTCGATTTTCTCGAGTTCGGCGTTTCCGAATTGCGCGCGGAAGGCTTCGATGTGCTGGTCGATGATGATTTTCCGTATCGGCTGGTGCAGTCGCAGGGCGTCTTCGATGCCGAATTGGAATCCAGCGGTATCGACTGGTTCGAGTTGGCGCTCGGCGTCGAAATCGACGGCGAGCGACGCGATCTGGCGCCGGTCCTGGCCGCCCTGGTTGCGACACCGAATTTCACGCCCGATCGGATCAAGCAGCTCGCCGAGGCAGGGGACCACTTCTATCTTCCGCTTGCCGACGGCCGCCACCTGTCGCTCGCGGCAGATCGCTTCCTGCCGCTCGTGCTTGCGCTTCATAGCCTCAGTTTGAGCGGGCTTTTCGGTGACACATCCGGAAAGATTAGGCTCTCGCGCGCGGATGTCGTGCCGCTGCTGGCGCTTGAAAATGACGAATTTGCTTTCCGCGGCGCCGACAGTCTTCGGCGCCTCGCCAATCTGCTTCGGGATCGCGAATTGTCGAATCCGCCGTTGCCCGCAAATTTTCGCGCTGAACTGCGGACGTACCAGGCGCAGGGGTTGGGCTGGCTCGACTTGCTGCGCGAGAGCGGTCTTGGCGGTGTGCTGGCCGACGACATGGGGCTCGGCAAGACCGTCCAGATACTGGCGCTGTTGTCGCTGGAGAAGGCGCGCGGTCATCTCAGCGAGCCCGCCCTTGTCGTTGCGCCGACCAGCCTGATGACGAACTGGTTCAACGAAGCGCAGAAGTTCGCGCCGGATTTGAGGGTGCTCGTGCTTCACGGTTCGGATCGCAAGCAGAGCTTCGCCGCCATTGCGGACCATGATCTTGTCCTGACTACCTATCCGCTGATTGCGCGGGATCACGAAGTCCTATTGTCTCGCGATTGGCACATGGCCGTGCTGGACGAGGCGCAGACGATCAAGAATCCCAATGCCGCGACCACCCGCTGGTTGCGCGGCGTCAAAGCGCGGCATCGCTTCTGCCTGACCGGGACGCCGGTGGAAAATCATCTCGGCGAGCTCTGGTCCATCATGAGCTTTGCCAATCCGGGATATCTTGGCGACAAGGCGGATTTCAGCCGGCGCTGGCGCATCCCGATCGAGAAGCGCACGGATACGCGACGCGCAGCAGCGCTGGCGCAGCGCGTGAAACCATTTCTCTTGCGCCGGACCAAGGCGGAGGTGGTTAAGGAATTGCCGGCCAAGAGCGAGATCGTCGAGCGCATCGCATTGGAAGGCAGTCAGCGTGACCTCTACGATTCCATTCGCCTGTCGATGTCGGACAAGGTCCGTAAGGCGATCCAGGAGCGCGGCCTGGCCAAGAGCCACATCATCGTTCTCGAAGCGCTGCTCAGGCTGCGCCAGGCCTGCTGCGATCCGGCGCTGCTGAAGCTCGACGATCGCGCCAAGCGTCCATCGGCCAAGCTTGAGCGGCTGATGGAAATGGTTGTCGAACTCCTGAGCGAGGGCCGGAAGATCATCGTCTTCTCGCAGTTCACCTCGATGATCGACCTGATCAGGGGCAGGTTCGATGCGGAAGCTATCCGCTACAGCGTCCTGACCGGACAAACGACCAATCGCAAGCGCGCGATCGAAGCGTTCCAGGACGGCAACAGCGATGTCTTCCTCATCAGCCTGAAGGCCGGAGGCGTCGGGCTCAACCTTACGGCGGCAGATACGGCGGTCATCTTCGATCCCTGGTGGAATCCGGCGGTCGAGGAACAGGCGATCGATCGCGCTCATCGTATCGGCCAGGACAAGCCAGTTTTCATCTATCGGCTGGTGGCATCGGGTACGATCGAGGAGAAGATGGACGAGCTCAAGGCGCGGAAGCGCGCCTTGGCCGACAGTCTGTTCGATCGCGAGGGACGCATCGGCGCGGCACTCACCGAAGAGGACGTGCGCGCGCTGTTCGAGGAATAGCGAAACGGGGCGGGTGCAAGGCCGAACAGGAAAGACTGTCTGACGACGACGCGGTCGCGTCAGCTCGCGTATTGAGCGATGCCGTTGCCGAACGACCAGTTTTCCTTCTTGACCTCGACGAGGTTGATGAAGATGTCTTCACGGCGTAGCCCGAGCGCGGTGTGCAGGCCGTCGGCGATCGCCTTGTAGAGCGCCTGCTTCTGCGCGGTGGTACGGCCTTCGTTCCAGGTGATCTGGATGATCACGAGATCGTTGGTGCGGTGGATGCCGAGATAATCGGGATCGAACAGGAAGCCATCTGCGTCATGCTCGTTGATGACCTGGAACCGGTCTTTCTCCGGCACGCTCACGCTGACGAGTGCGTCATATACGACGCGGCCGATCTCGCGCCGGAAAGCCGCGTCCTTGCCCTTGCGAAGATCGATGCGAACGAGGGGCATGGTCCGTCTCCTGTCTTCCAATGCGACTTCGTCGCGACCGCCGCGGCGATTGTCTGCATATGCTCTCAACGTTAGCTGCATATGCTGATATTGAAGGTCAAGACGTGCATCGTAGAATATAGCCGTAGAAAAAGGAGCGGACGTGTCCTGCTATCTCGGTCTCGATGGCTTTCGCGGTGGCTGGGTAGTGGCCTGGATCGACGATCAGGGCACTCACGGCTTCGATTATTCGCCGCGCCTGGATCGGCTTCTTGCGGCTGCGTATAAGCGCGCCATGATCGACATGCCGATCGGCCTGACGATGAGGGGGCACCGGACCTGCGATCTGCGTGCCCGCGAATTGGTCGGCGCTTCCGTGTTTCTCGGCGCGCGGCGCAATCTTTGGGAGTTTTCCGACCAGGCTGCGGCGAACCGCTACTATTGGCAGCACGAGGGCCCGGGCATGGGCGTGTCCTGCCAACTCTGGAACATCAGGGACAAGATCAGGGAGGTCGACGATTTCATCACGCCGGAGCGTCAGGCGACCATCGGCGAGGCACATCCGGAGCTGATCTTCCGAAATCTCGGCAAGCAGAACCGCCTCGAAGGTAAGAAGTCGGAGCGAGGCCGCGAGCAGCGCTTGAAACTGTTGGCCGAGCGGGGCTTCGTCAAGCTTTCAAGTTGGCTGGCGCAACGTCGCGGCACCGGGATCGGACGCGACGATCTGATCGATGCCTGTGCCTGCGCGGCGGCGGCCCGCGACAGCAACGCGCGGCTCGGCGGCGATGAGATCGACGTTCGCGGCTTGCGGATGGAGATCAACTACTGAGAAACCAAGCGCTTCACTTCCGCGTAACTTCCGGGAAGATCCACATCGCGATCACCATGAATGGCGCGAGCACCATGATCGCGATCTGCGGACCATGCTGCCCGATCGAGTCCTGGTAGAAATAGGCAGCGCAAGCGACGAGCAGCACGATGATCGATAGGGCTGTCTTGATCGGGAAGGGCATCGGCACACTCCTCTATGAGGCGGTAAACCCCTGCAGCGGGGAGAGCATCAGCGCGAGCGCGGCGATCTGGACCAGGCCAAGGACGGCGAGCCCGCTGCGGCTGTCGCGCCACGCACCCGGAATGACCTGAAACACCGCGGGAATGAACAGGAAGATCAGGCCGCCGAACACCACGACGGAGGTCCAGCGCAGCATCTCGTGTGCGAACAAGATCACACCCGCGAGCAGGATCACGAGTAACGCGAGATTGGCGAGCACGAGCACCCCGCCGGCGGCGCCCGCGATCGATTGCGGCCTGGCGCTTGGCGGAAACATGCCGACCAGCGTGAAGAAGCTGAGGCAGCAGGCTGCGAAGGCTGCCGCGAACAGCACCAGCGCGAGGCCATTCGGCTCGATGCCGGCCATGGTGGTCACTCCGCCGGCACGGAGCTTACGGCCGGATCGATCCGCGGGGTACGCGCGGTCTTGCGCATGTTGCGCTTGACGAAGCGCGTCTCGTAGCCGTTGAAGAGATGACCGAGCAGGCCGCGATCGAGATCGGACGTGCCGAACAGCCAGTCCATGATCGGGAAGGTGAGGTTCATGTTACGCTCCATCATGATCGATTGGTCGTGATGGGCGGTGTGATGACGGCGGATGGTGTTCACCATCGGCACGTTGCGGACGAACCAGTTCTCCTCGACATGGCAGCAGAAATGCATGAACTCATAGATCAGGTACATCGACGTCGTCGTCGCGATCAGGAGCCATCCGACATTGGCCGAGATGAGATAGCCGGCGACAATCGCGAGCGGGATCGACATCAGGGTGAAGGTCGCGAGGGCGTAAGGCGGGAAGAAGGTCACGCGCCAATCATGATGGTCGGCGAAGCGCATCTCCTGATCGGTGAAGAACTGGTGATGCATCAAGGTGTGGCGGTTATAGATCGCGCGGAACGCCTTGATCTGCGAGGGGCGGTGCATCACGTAGCGGTGGATCCACCACTCGAAGAAATTCGCGCCCAGGAAAGTCACGGGGACGATCAGCAATTCCCATGCGCGCAGGTCGCGGACATTGGCGAGGTAGATGTAGAGCGCGGTGAAGCCGATCACGTAGATGATGAAGACGTGCAGCCAGCCATTGTACCAGCCGGCGACCCGCTCGCGGTAAGTTTCACGGTAGCGGCGCTGCCGATCCGACATGGCGGTTGATGCGAGTTCCATGGCCGACCTCCCGATGTCGAACTTGGATGACATTTGAATTTGCGTGTGATATATCACTAATCTATCAATACTGCAAGATGGCGAGTAACGCCTTGAGATGTCGGGAGGAACCACGCATGAAAAGATTTTGCGGAGACCGCACCATCGACGGAGTCGTGGTCACGGTGGATGGCCGGCCGCTCGATCAGAGGCTTGATCTGCACCGCTACACCGCGAACGGTTTTGAATGGAGCTACGAGGGGGAGGAGCCGCGACAACTGGCGCTGGCGATCCTGGCCGAGCACTTGAACGATGACGCCACGGCAAAATCGCTGGTCGAGCCGTTCATGAAGGCGGTGGTTGCCAATTTCGGCAACGAGTGGGAAATGAGTTCCGCCGATATCGACGCGGCGCTGGCGGCGCTGCGGAAAAACAGTGGTGCTTTTCGGGCCGCATCCTGAAACAGGGCGGGGCGGGAGATCTGGAAGTGGGGCTCAAATACAAGGCGGCGGTGCTGCACGCGCCGAAATCGCCGCTCGTCATCGAGACGGTCGAGGCGGGCGAACTCGCGGCCGAGGACGTGCTCGTCCGCGTCAAGGCGGTGGGGCTTTGCCATACAGATCTCGAAGTAATCGAAGGCAGCCTGCGCAATCCGATGCCGATGCTGCTCGGTCATGAAGCGTCCGGCGTCGTTGAGCAGGTCGGGCCGAATGCGCGCGGCGTCGCGGTCGGCGACCACGTCGTCCTCTCCTGGAATCCGCATTGCGGGCATTGCTTCTATTGCGATCGCGACCTGCCGATCCTCTGCGAATCCTACCTGGGACAGGCGCCGCTCGCGGTGCAATTCGACGGACGCAGTCGCGCTAGGCTGGGCGACGGGCGTGAGCTCAAGCATTTGATGTATCTCGGCGCGCTCGCTGAATACTGCATCGTGCCGGCGCAACAGGCGATCGTGGTGCCGAAGGAGCTTGCCTTCGATCAAGCCTGCCTGATCGGTTGCGGCGTCATGACCGGCGTGGGCGCCGCGCTCAATGTCGCGTCCATCCACTACGGCGACAGCGTGATGGTGATCGGATGCGGCGCGGTCGGCCTTGCGGCCGTGCAAGGCGCGCGTATGGCCGGCGCCGGCATCGTCATTGCCGTCGATCTCGACGACAACAAACTCGATCTGGCCAAGCAGCTTGGGGCAACGCACGCGATCAACGCCGCCAAAGAGGACGTGATCGATCTCTCGCGTCAATTGACCGATGGCCGCGGCGTCGACGTCGTTCTGGAGTCGGCCGGCAGTGCGCGTGCATTTCGGATGACGAGTGAGGCGGTGCGGCCGAGCGGCGAGGTCATCTGGCTCGGCAAGATCGATGTCGCGCAGGACGTCGCGTTTCGATGGGGTTCCTTGATGCAGGAAAAGCGCATCCGGCGCTCGAGCTATGGCGGCGCGCGGCCGCTGCGCGACTTTCCGATGCTGGCGCAGGCCGCACTCGACGGCCGCCTCAAGCTGGATCAGTTGATCACCGCGCGCATCTCGCTCGAAGATGTCAACGCGGGTTTCGAGGCGCTGCGACGCGGCGCTGCGATCCGCAGCGTCGTGATGTTGTGATCACGTCTCGATGGTCTTGCGGGTGAAGCTTTCGATGTAGTCGAGCAGGCGATCGGACGCTTTCGCTGCGGCTTCCGGATCGCGTGCGGCGATCCGCTCGGCGACGTCGGCGTGCAGGCGCGCCGACAGCGGCAGGTCGCCGACTTCCCGGTAGTGCTGGTACCAGAAGCGTCGGGACAGGCCGTGCATCAGGCCCATGGCGCGGGAGGCGAACTCGTTTCTCGCGGCCTGGCTGACCAGCTCGTTGAAGGCGCGATCGAGCCGCATGAAGGTCATGTCGTCGGCCTCATCCGAGGCGCGACGCATGTCCCCGGCAATGGTCGTAAACTGAGCGATTTCCTCCGGCGTTGCGCGCTCGGCAGCGCCGCGCGCCATCAGCCGCTCGAGCTCGCGGCGTACCTCCAGCAGACGCATCTGAGTCCTGAGGTTGATCTGCGACACCAGGATGCCCCGTCGCGGCAGGATGACGACGAGGCCGTCGCGGGCCAGCCGCTGCAGCGCCTCCCGGATCGGGGTGCGGCCGATGCCCAGTTTCGCCGCCAGCGACTGTTCCGACAGGATGGTCTCGGGCGGCAAGGCAAGGGTAACGATCAGTTCCTCGAGTTGCCGATAGGCGCGGTCGGTCAACGTCGCCTGATCGCGCTCGTCGCGTTCGAGGTCGACGCTACGCGGCACGTCGCGCGAGTCTGGCTCGCTCTTCCTGGACTTGGCAGTCTTGCTGGTGCGGGCTCGTGGGGTTCGCCTGTCCGCGGCCATCTGCCGTGATTCTCCCTTTGCTCGTCACGACGATATTTCACGCGTGACGAAGAGGGTCAATCGGGCGTCGGTGTGGCCATCGTGGCCGCGATGCGTTCGATCAATGCGAGATGCTTTCGAGCGTTCGACCGTTGGCTTTCTGGCCCAGCGGGAGCACGACAGGGGCGATCGCTGATGTCTATGAGGTCGATGTCGCGACGTCCGCGCGTGGAGGGTGGATTGCTTCGCGGCGCTCTCAATGACGACGGAGAAGGCGCGCGCTCACATCTATCCCTCAGCCTGAGGAGGCCGCTCCGCGGCCGTCTCGAAGGCCGAGGCCACCGGCGGGGCCTCATCCTTCGAGACGGCACGAAGGCGCGCTCCTCAGGATGAGGGTCTGGCAGCAGTGCCGTCGCGGCCTTTCGGGTTTTCTTGAAAGATTGTGCTCGCGCAACGTGCTAGGCTAGCGAGGTTAGGGTCGATTATTCCGCAAAGCAGCATGAACAGGAACGTGCATTGTTCGCGGCGCTACCTCATTCCAGGATGGCGCCATCCTGATCCCTCCATCCGGCAGAGCTATCATGACAGCAGAAGCGATCCGCCCCGCCGCCCATCACCATCCCTGGTACAAGGTCCTCTACATCCAGGTCCTGATCGCGATCGCGCTTGGCATCCTGCTCGGCCATTTCTATCCCTCGCTCGGCAAGGAGATGAAGCCGCTCGGTGACGGCTTCATCGCGCTGATCAAGATGATGATTGCGCCGGTGATCTTCTGCACCGTCGTGCACGGCATCTCCTCGATGGGCGACCTCAAGCGCGTCGGTCGCGTCGGCTTGAAGGCTCTGATCTATTTCGAGACCGTCTCGACCGTGGCGCTGGCGGTCGGCCTCATCGTCGGCAGGACCCTGCAGCCCGGGAGCGGCTTCAACATCGATCCGTCCTCAATCGATGCCAAATCGGTCGCGACCTACGTGACCAAGGCGAAAGAGGAGGGGATCGTTGCCCATCTGATGGCGATCATTCCCGACAGCTTCTTCGGCGCGCTGGCGCGCGGCGACCTCCTGCAGGTGCTGTTGATCTCGATTCTATCAGGCTTTGCCATCGCCTTCATGGGCAAGGCCGGCGAGCCGATCGCGTATGTGATCGACCAGGCCGCCAAAGTGTTCTTCGGTGTGATCCGCATCATCGTGCGCGTCGCGCCGCTCGGCGCGTTCGGTGCGATGGCGTTCACCGTCGGCGCCTACGGGCTGGGCTCGCTCTGGAATCTGGTGGCGCTGATCGGCACCTTCTATTTGACCAGCGCGCTGTTCGTCCTGATCGTGCTCGGCTCGATCGCGCGGCTCTCGGGATTCTCGATCATCCGCTTCATCGGCTACATCAAGGACGAGCTGTTGATCGTGCTCGGCACCTCGTCGTCGGAGACGGTGTTGCCGCAGATGATCCAGAAGATGGAGCATCTCGGTGCCTCGCGCCCGGTGGTCGGCCTCGTCATCCCGACCGGCTACAGCTTCAATCTCGACGGCACCAACATCTACATGACGCTGGCGACGCTGTTCCTGGCACAGGCGACCAACACACCTCTGACCATCTGGCAGGAACTCGGCATTCTGGGCATCGCCATGATCACCTCAAAGGGGGCGTCCGGCGTCACCGGGGCGGGCTTCATTACGCTGGCGGCAACCTTGTCCATCGTGCCTGACATCCCGATCCAGTCGCTCGCCATCCTCGTCGGCATCGACAAGTTCATGAGCGAGTGCCGCGCGCTCACCAATTTGATCGGCAACGGCGTCGCCTGCGTCGTCATCAGTCTCTCGGAGGGCGAGCTCGACAAGGCGAAGCTGCACGAGACCATGGCAAACCCCCTCGAACTCGGCGAGGCGCTCGAGCCGGGCGGGGGCTCGTAGCGACGCCATAATGCATAACCAGCCGGGTATAGCAAAAAGCGTGTGGCACGCTTGCTATGGCCGGTGGGCGCCGCTCCACGTGCCCGCTTGACTGACGCATATCTCGCCGGTTATAGATCGATCAATAGCCAACGGGTTATCGATCCCAAATGCCAAACGCTCACGATGAGCTCTTCAGGGCGCTCGCCGATCCGACCCGGCGGGCCATCTTTGAGCGATTGTGCCGCGAAGGAGAGCAGACGGTCGGGGCTCTGACGGCTCTGGCCGGGGTCTCGCAACCGGCCGTCTCGAAGCACCTTGTCGTTCTGAAGCATGCGGGACTCGTGCGCGACCGCCACGAAGGCCGCCAGACGCACTACAGCGCGCAGCTCGGCGCGTTAGCCCCGCTGATCGACTGGACCAGCCAGATGGCCGGCTTCTGGCAAAGCCGGTTCGACCATCTCGAAGATCTGCTCAAAAGGATGGACCAATGACCAACATTGCGACCGAAACGCGCTCCGTCATTGTCGAACGCGAGATACCTCATCCGCCGGAAAAGATCTGGCGCGCGCTCACGCAACCGCATCTGATCGAGGAATGGCTGATGAAGAACGACTTCAAGGCAGTCGTGGGTCACCGTTTCAATCTTCGCGGCGAGTGGGGCGGCGTGCTCGACTGCGAGGTCCTCGCGATCGAGCCGAACAAGGCGCTTTCCTACACCTGGAATTTTGCGCACGACGATGCCGCCTTCAATCTGAAGAGCGTGGTGACCTTTACCCTCACGCCAACGAGCACTGGCACTCATCTGCGTATGGAGCAGTCGGGCTTCCGTCCCGATCAGAAGCAGGCCTACGGCGGCGCCAACGCCGGGTGGCAGCAGTTCTTTGCGAATCTGGAGCAGGTCTTGGGACGGACAGAGTGAGCTCTGCGGGTGAACACAATGGCCAACAGGACGTCCAGCAAGTCAACGAAAGTTGCGAGAAAGGCGGCCAAGCCGGGCGCGGCGAAAGCGGCCAAACCGCGCAAGGCGGCGGCCCCGACGTTGCAGTCCGGCAAGGACGCAAAGCCTGTTCTCCTCACAGGAGGCAACCCACAGATCGCGAAGGCGGACGGCGACGCCCCGGTGCAGGCCTACATCGCCGCCATGCCGGGGTGGAAAAGCGATGTCGGACGCCGCCTCGATGCGTTGATCGTGCGCACCGTCCCCGGCGTGCGTAAGGCGGTCAAATGGAACTCTCCGTTTTATGGCGTCGAGGGCCAGGGCTGGTTCCTCGGCATCCATTGCTTCACGAAGTAGGTCAAGGTGGCTTTCTTTCGCGGCAGGTCATTGCGTCCTGTTCCGCCCGGCGAGTCCAAGAGCAAGGACACGCGCTACCTCGACATTCATGAAGACGACGAACTCGACGAAGCGCAGTTCGCCGCCTGGGTGAAGCAAGCCAGCGAAATGCCCGGCGAATGGATGTGAGCGGCGGGTGCGAGGACGAGCGATAGCGGATAAGAAGGCTACAGCCACCATGAAGAAAAGCGGCTCGAAGGAAGCAGACTCTCCTTCTCGGCTGATAGATGCGAGGATCGAGGAGCTAGGTGACTGGCGGGGCGAGACGCTCGCTCGCGTCCGAAATCTCATCAAGCAGGCCGACCCCGAAGTGATCGAGGAGTGGAAGTGGAGAGGGGTCCCGGTGTGGGAGCACGGTGGGATCATCTGCACCGGCGAGACCTATAAGAGCGTCGTCAAGATGACCTTCGCCAAGGGCGCGTCATTGGAGGACCCTTCAGGCCTCTTCAACTCCAGCCTCGAAGGCAACACCAGGCGTGCGATCGACATCCATGAGGGCGACAAGATCAACGAAGCGGCGTTGAAGGCGCTCATTCGCGCCGCCGTGGCGCTGAACCTCTCTAAGAAACCAAAGAGGGCTTGAGGAGTCAGCGAAGACGCATCATTCCGGCACGCCGGCCGCCCGCAGCGCCTCGGCATAGGTTTGCGCCATGGGCTCGACCGGGAAGGGGATTCGGGACAGGAATCCCGCGATCGAAAATTCCGGTTCGACCTTCAGCAATTCCCGAGCGACCTGCGCTGCGCGGTCGCGCTCGCCGGTCTTCACCAGCGCCACGGTGAGGACGCGCAGCGCCACCGCAAAGCGGCGGTTCTGCGCCAGCGCTTTTTCCGCCCAGGTAATCGCTTCGGGGAAATTCTCGTCCAAAACGGCGCAGATCGCGAGCGCTCCGGCGGCGAACCAGCCGCGCGGGTCGCGGGGATTGAGCCGCTGCGCCCGCTCGATCATGGCGCGGCCGGCGCCCTGATTGCCGCGCATCGCCTCGATCCAGCCGCCGAGCGTGAGCGCCATCGCGGAATTCGGGTTGATCGCGAGCGAGCGGCCGAACAATTCGCGCGCCGGCTCAATGTCGTCGGCCATGTTCCAGATCGCGAACGCGGCCATCCACAACACCTGCGCATCGTTCGGCGCCAGCTCGACCGCGCGCCAGGCCAGCGTGACGGCCTTGCTGCGATATTGCTCGTCCGGCCCGATCCAGCCCTGGAAATGGCGCAGCGCATGGCAATAGGCGGATGCCGCCATTGCCGGCGCGTAGGCGGGATCAATCGCCAGCGCCTGGTCGAGGCAATCGATCGCCGCCGCAATGCTGTCAGCGGTGAACTCATAACGCAGACTGTAGGCGCGCAGCAGCAGGTCGTAGGCGTCGAGCTGGCTTGGGGGAGAGGACCTGCGGCGCTCCGCTTCGGCAAGGTGCAGCGTCGGCTCGATCGCGGCCACCACGCTTTCCGTGATGCGGTCCTGCAGGTCGAACACTTCGCTGGCGTCGCCGTCGAAGCGGTCGGCCCAGAGATGGACGGCCGAATTCGCATCGATGAGCTGGCCCGTGATCCGCAACCGATCGCCACCGCGGCGAACGCTGCCTTCCAGCACGTAGCCGACGCCGAGCTCGCGGCCGACCTGGCGGATATCGACCGCCTTGCCCTTGTAGGTGAAGGAGGAGTTTCTTGCGATCACGGATAGTCCGCTGCAGCGCGACAGCGCCGTGATGATGTCCTCGGCGACCCCGTCGGCAAAATACTCCTGTTCGGGATCGCCGCTCATATTGGTGAACGGGAGCACCGCGATCGACGGGCCTTCGAAGGCGGCAACCGGCAGGCTCGTGCTCTCGTCGGCGGCTTGCTCGCGGACCTCGCCGACGAAACGAATGCCCTTGCGGGGGAGCGTGCGGATCAGCCGCTGCTCATCGCCATTGTCGCCGATCGCCGCGCGTGCGGCGTTCAGCCGGCTACTCAGCGTTGCCTCCGAGACGATCCGTCCGTGCCAGACGGCGGCTAGCAGGTCGTCGCGGCTGACGACACGCTCGCGTGAACGGATCAGGAATTCCAACAGATCGAACACCTGCGGCTCGACGGCGACGAGCCCATCGCCCCGGCGCAGCTCGCGGCGGTCGGTATCCAGAGCGAAGTCGTTGAAATGATAGAGCAATTTATAGGGCCTGCCGGCTGTGACGGGAGTCGCAGCGAACCTAGCACAAGGCGGCTGGGGCAAAAATCAAAGCCATCTGAAGGATAAATCCAGATAGTCTCCAAGCGCTCACGGTCGGGAGGGGGCAAAAGGTCGCCAGTTCGAAACGGAGATCGCCATGTCCCAGGATATCAACCAGAGCCGCCGCCGCTTCTTCGGCGTTGCCGCCGGAACCTTCGCCGCCGCTCAGTTCGGCCTGATCGGATCCGCCTATGCGCAGGGCGCCAAGAAGGTGGCGCTGCCCGCGCGGCCGGGGGCGCATACGTCGTTCGGCCCGTTGAAGCAGATCGACGCCGGCCTCCTCAATGTCAGCTATGCCGAGGCAGGGCCTGCTGGTGGTCCCGTGGTGATCCTGCTGCACGGCTGGCCTTACGACATCTACAGCTATGTCGACGTCGCGCCGCTACTGGCATCCGCCGGCTATCGCGTGATCATCCCTTATCTGCGCGGCTACGGCCCCACGCGTTTCCTGTCCGATGCGACGTTGCGAAACGGCCAGCCGGCGGCGCTCGCGGTCGACATCGTCGCGCTGATGGATGCGCTCAAGATCGAGAAGGCGACGCTTGCCGGCTACGACTGGGGCGCGCGCACGGCCAACATCATCGCCGCGCTCTGGCCCGAGCGCTGCAAGGCGATGGTCTCCGTCAGCGGCTACCTGATCGGCAGCCAGGAGGCCGGCAAGATGCCGCTGCCGCCGAATGCTGAACTGCAATGGTGGTACCAGTTCTATTTTGCCACCGAGCGCGGGCAGCAGGGCTACGACAAGTACCGGCACGACTTCGCCAGGCTGATCTGGCAGCTCGCTTCGCCGAAGTGGAATTTCGACGGCGCCACCTTCGAGCGTAGCGCGGCCGCCTTCGACAATTCCGATCACGTCCGCATCGTCATCCATAACTACCGCTGGCGGCTCGACCTCGCCCAAGGCGAAGCGAAATACGACGATCTGGAGAAGAAGCTCGCGACATTCCCGGTTATCACGGTGCCGACCATCACCATGGAAGGCGATGCCAACGGCGCGCCGCATCCGGAGCCGAGCGCCTACGCCAAAAAATTCTCCGGCAAGTACGAGCACCGCCTCATCACCGGCGGCATCGGCCACAATCTGCCGCAGGAGGCCCCGCAGGCCTTCGCGCAGGCCGTCATCGATGTCGATAACGCCTGATCGAACAGCAACACGGTATCAAACTGATGCGACAGAATCTGAAATGGGCCCTGGCGGCCCTCATGGTGGCGTGCGCCACGACGGCGGTGCCCTTCGCCGTCAGCCTTGCCGACGATGGGGCGTCGCCGATCTTCGGTGTCAGGATTCCCGAAGGCTATCGCGACTGGAAGCTGATCGCGGTCGGACAGGAGGTCGGCCTCGATGAACTGCGGGGCGTCCTCGGCAATGCCACCGCGGTCAAGGCCAGCAAGGGTGGCACGCTGCCGTTTCCGGACGGCACGACCTTCGTCAAGCTAGCCTGGAAGCATGTCCCGGTCGAAGGCCTCGACGGCGCCTTCATCACCGGCTCGCCCACGACCGTCCAGATCATGGTCAAGGACTCCGCCAAATACGCCTCCACCGGCGGCTGGGGCTTTGGCCGGTTCATCGACGGCAAGCCCGTGGACGAGGCCCAGCACAGGACCTGCTTCGCCTGCCACGAAGCCCATGCGAAGGATCACGATTTCGTCTTCACGCGATATGGACGCTAGAGCATGATCCGGAAAAGTGGAATCCGGTTTTCCCTCGCGACAAACCCGCAGCGTTTGCGCGGAGATCATGTTCCAAACAAAGACTCCCGGGAATTCACAGGAGGGGTGGGTACCTAATCTGGCGCAACAGCCATTGCGAAGCTACTTTCTCGCGGCAACGCATGCGAGGAATGGCTTTGAGCATCACCATCTACGGCATCAAGAACTGCGACACCATGAAGAAGGCGCGCGCCTGGCTCGACGGCCATGGCGTTGCCTATGATTTCCACGACTACAAGGCGGCCGGCATCGCCAAGGACAAGCTGAAGCAATGGAGCGACGAGGTCGGCTGGGAAACGCTGCTCAACCGGGCGGGCACCACATTCAAGAAATTGCCCGACGACGACAAGGAAGGCCTGAACGAGCGCAAGGCCCTGGCGCTGATGGCGGCGCAGCCGTCGATGATCAAACGGCCGGTGCTGGACCTCGGCGGCAGGCTCCTAGTCGGCTTCAAGGAGGAGGTCTACGCCAAGGAAGTGAAGTCGCGCGGCCGCAAGGGGTAGGGCGGGGGCGATTTTCCGGAACCTCTGCGCCTCGGCCGCATCTAATTCTGGTATCCGCTGGAATGAAGGCGAGAACGCCATGCAATCGGCCACCACACCCAAGTCTGCGCCGGCTGCGTCCGGCGATGTCGAACTCGTCAAGCGCGCATTGGCGCGCGACGAGGCCGCCGTTCGCGCCATCCTTAAAGCCAACAATCGCAGGCTCTATCGGCTGGCGCGCGGCATCCTGCGCAACGACAGCGAGGCCGAGGACGTCGTCCAGGAAACCTATGTCCGGGCCTTCACGCATCTTGCCGATTTCCGCGGCGAGTCCAGCCTGTCAACATGGCTGTCGCGGATCACGATGAACGAGGCGCTGGGACGGCTGCGCCGCGAGCGGCCCGGGGTCGAAATTTCGTCACTGCCGCAAGGCGCGCTGGAAGCGCAGATCATCCAGTTCCCCCTGATGTCCACTGCAGACGATCCTGAAAAATCCATGGCTCAGCGCGAAATCCACAGAGTTGTCGAGGCCGCCATCGACGAACTGCCGGAGGCGTTTCGCCTCGTCTTCATCACGCGCGTGGTTGAGGGCATGAATGTCGAGGAGACCGCCGAGCTTCTTGACCTGAGGCCTGAGACGGTGAAGACGCGGCTGCACCGCGCCCGCGCCATGCTGCGCGACAATGTCGAGAAGAAGATTGGTCCTGTCATCATGGAGATGTTCCCGTTCGCCGGCCGCCGCTGCGACCGGCTGACCGAAGCCGTGCTGCAACGGCTCGACTACATCTGAAGAATTTTGGGAACCTCGCCCACCGATCGCCATCCAACTCCTGTGCAAGCGAAATGCGCCGTCGGGAACCCGAGGCGCCACAGGAGGACCAGATATGTTCGCTCAATTGGGAGCGGCGATCGCCGCGGTGATGTTGTTGAGCAGCCCAGCGCTTGCCGAAAGCAAGCTCACCGATCCACAGATCGCCCACATCGCGTACACCGCCGGCAATATCGACATCGCGGCGGCCAAGCAGGCGCTGACGAAGGCCAGCAACAAGGACGTCAAGGCGTTCGCGGAAGACATGGTGCGCGACCATGAGGCCGTGAACAAGCAAGCGCTCGACCTCGTCAAGAAGCTCAAGGTCACGCCCGAAGACAACGACACCAGCAAGGCATTGTCGAAGCAGGCGGCCGACAAGCTCGCCGAGCTCGGCAAGCTCCACGGCGCCGCCTTCGACAAGGCCTACATCGCCAACGAGGTCGCCTATCACAAGACCGTCGACAGCGCGCTGGAAACAAAGTTGATCCCATCGGCCAGCAACCCCGAACTGAAGAGCTTGCTGCAGACCGGCCTGAAGATCTTTCAGGGCCACGAGCAGCACGCCGAGCATGTCGCCGCAGAGCTGAAATAACCTTGTAGGGGAGCTGCCCATGCAGCCCGGACGCCTCTGTCTGATCGCCGGCGTGCTTTCCCTTGCGGCGATGGCGGTCCCAGCGCATGCCGCGACGATCACGATCGTGATGGAGAATCTGGTGGTCTCGCCGGCCGAGGCCACGGCCAAGCTCGGCGATACCATCGAATGGGTGAACAAGGACGTGGTCGCGCACACCGCGACCGCGAAGAACGGCGATTTCGACGTGACGATACCGTCGAGGAAGGCCGTGACTTACGTCCTGAAGAAGGCGGGCACGGTCGACTACTACTGCCGCTTCCATCCCAACATGAAGGCGATACTGAAGATTGCCAGTGAGCCGTCGCCTTGATCGGCAGGAGGCTCATGGAACCTTGCTGCAGGTCTCCGTTCCAGGGTAGATATACTTCCGGACGTCAACCGGCCTCGATCATCAACCCTTGAGGGAGAGAGCAGTGGGACTGTCCTGGCAACAAGGTCCGCTCTCAACGGGAGCATTTGGCCGGTTCCTCGTGCCCGAACCGCTGCCGAAGCGATTGTTATACGTAGAGCGTTTGCGCCGGCGCATGCGCGTGCGCTTCGGGGAAATCTGGATCGCTGACAGCGAGCATGTCCTCTTGCTCTTCGAACCGGGCCGCTATCCGGTCGCCTACTTCCCGGAGAGCGATGTTTCTCCACACGTCCTGGAGCGCACCGAGCATACCACGGAGCATCCCGATCTGGGGCCCACGTCCTGGTACAGCGTCCGGGCGGACGAAGAACACATTGCACCGCGAGGGGCGTGGCAGCACACTGGTCTGCCCGCTTATGCGGGCGAACTGCAGGCGCGCGTCGCATTCGCCTGGCGGGCCATGGATGCATTCTACGAAGAAGACGAAAGAATCCTCGGCCATGCCGCTGACCCCTACCACCGCATCGACATTCGCCAGGCCTCGCGTAACCTCGTGGTCCGCCATGGTGAACGGATCATCGCCGACACCAAGCGGCCGCTGGTCCTCTACGAGTCCGGCTTCGCGCCGCGCTGGTACGTTCCACGCGCTGATATCGATGAGGCCGCTCTCGCTCCGGTGAAACTCCAGACCTTCTGCCCGTACAAAGGACTGTGCAGCTACTACAGCATCGGTGACGCACGCCAGGCGGCCTGGTTCTATCCTGATGCCTATCCCGAGGTGCGCCGCATCTCCAACCTGGTGTCGTTCGAACCTGATCTCGTCACGGTCCTTCTCGATGGCACCCAGCTCCATCTTGAGCCGGGTCAGACGGTGGTCCCGCATGGCCCCGATCGCAACCTCGACCTCGCCGAGGTGGTTCGCCCTGCAAATGGGCATCAGCGGTCACCCGATAGCGGCCCCGCGGCTGAGAGCGGCTAGGAAACTTCCGGTCCCCACAAAAGCGGAGCAGGACATGGCGCGGTTGCTATCGGTGAACGTCGGGCTTCCGCGCGATATCGCGTGGAAGGGGCGCACTGTACACACCGGGATCTGGAAAAATTCGGTGCGCGGCCGCTGTCGGGCAGGCCGGATGAATCTGGACGGAGACGGTCAAGGGGACCTGGCCGGCCACGGAGGTGAGCAGCGAGCCGTCTTCGTCTACCAGATCGAGTCGTATCGCCATTGGCAGGATCAACTGAACCGGACCGACTTCGTCCACGGACAGTTCGGCGAGAATTTCACGATCGACGGGTTGCCTGACGACGCCGTGTGCATCGGCGATCGCTATCAGATCGGCACTGCGCTGTTCGAGGTCACACAGCCTCGCGTGACCTGTTATCGCGTGGGCATTCGGATGAACGAGCCACGGATGCCGGCATTGCTGACATCCAGCGGACGGCCGGGGTTCTATTTCCGCGTCCTAAGGGAAGGGGAGGTGGGCGCCGGCGACGAAATCGTGAAGGTGGGCGAGGCGAACGAGCGAATGACCGTCGCCGAGATCAATGCGCTGCTCTATTCGCCCGATCACGCGCGTGACCGATTGGAGCGCGCCTTGCGCATCGAGGCGCTTTCGCCTGGATGGCGATCGTCGTTTGAGGCATTGCTGCAGAACCAAACGACTGCTGCGGGGAGCGGAAACGCGGGGCTCGCGCCGGCAGCAGCTTTGCATCCGGTTGCACCAGGATTTCGGCCACTCGCCGTGGCGGCGATCGACCAGGAGTCCGCGGACGTCCTCTCGCTGTCGATGCAGGATCCGGATGGTCAGCCGCTGCAACCGGCCTTGCCAGGTCAGTACCTCGTCTTACGTCTCCGACCGACCGACGGCCCGCCACTCTTTCGCAGCTACTCCCTCTCGGGTCCTCTCTCGACGGAGTGCTATCGGATCAGCGTAAAGATCGAGCCGAATGGGGTGGCCGGAACCTACCTGCGGAAGCATCTCCAGGTGGGCGATGTTCTCGACGTCAGCTCGCCGCGTGGAAGCTTCATTCTGCAGTCCGGGGAGCGGCCCGTGGTGTTGCTCAGTGCGGGAATCGGAGCGACGCCTGTTCTGGCGATGCTGCACGCGCTGGCGGAGGCCCGCTCGACACGGCAAGTCGTGTGGCTGCACGCGGCTCGCGACCGACAGCATCATCCATTTGCCGCCGAAGTCCGTCGCCTCATGCTCGGGCTCACCCGCGGCCGCAGCTATGTCTGCTACAGCAGGCCGGACTCGGGCGATAAGATCGGCGAGGACTTCGACGCGACCGGTCATCTGTCGCAATCGGTCTTTGACGAGGTCGGCGTTCCGCGAGAGGCGGATGTCTACCTCTGCGGCCCGACCCGCTTCATGGCGGACATGAAAACCGCGCTCGCGTCGTTTGGCGTGCCGCCGGAGCGCCTTCACGTCGAAATTTTCAATGGCAGCGAGTCGATGACTCCCGGCATCGTCGGCGCACCGATGCGTGCACCTCATCCACCGGAGGACGACGCCAACACCGGTCCGCTGGTATCGTTCGCGCGAAGCGGCGTTGCCGCACACTGGAAAGCGTCGGCGTATCAGAGCATCTTGGAGCTGGCCGAGGCGTGCAACGTGCCGGTTCGTTGGTCGTGCCGGACCGGTGTTTGTCATAACTGTGAAAGCGGCCTGGTTTCAGGCGCGGTCGCCTATGGACCGGAACCGCTCGATAAGCCTGCTGACGGCAACGTTCTGGTTTGCTGCTCACGACCGATCGGCGATGTCGTTGTCGATTTGTGAGTCCGCGGTTCCATCGCGCTGCTGCTGAGCCCAAGGCGGTTCTGGACTGAGATAACCGATGAGGCAGCAGATGCAGAGTCCAAGGCCGACGAGCGGATATCTCAACGCCACAACGGTCGCCACACCGAAGAGGCACAATGTCGCCAGCGACCGCACGAGCATGATCCTGCGTACCTTTGGCGGGATCTTCCCGTCGGGCGTTCGATCGATCAGCTCCCAGATCAGCGCGATATAGGTCGCGTTCACCACGAAGAACACGGCCGCGTAGAAGGCCACCGGCTGCGGCGCGAGTTTGCTCACTGCCATCCAGGCAGTGGAGAGGGGAAGCAGCGACATCGAAAACAGGTGCGCGAAATTGAACCACAATAGGCTCGGCGTGGCCTCATCGGCGTAGCGCATCAGGTAGTGGTGATTGGCCCAGACAATGGCGATGAAGAGGTAACTGACGGCATAGCTTAGCCACGTCGGCCAGAGAGCCAGCAACGCCTCGAAAGTGGGCCGCTCTGGCGGTCTCAATTCCAAGACCAGCACTGTGATGAGCACGGCGAACACGCCGTCCGAGAACGTGCTCAGTCGCTCCGGTGTCGCTCTACGCAGCACGCTCGCGCCCTCCGATCTCGCGAAGGGGGCGAGGTTTGCAGAGCGAAGTATTTGCGTCAATCGGCCGGCGGACGCTAGGGCGCTGGTATTCGAGCTTGTGTTCGAAAAACCTCTCGGATCGCTCAAACCTTGAAGTAACCCGGCTGGCCGATGTCGGCGATCAAGTTAGCCCCCGTGGGCGTCCAGCCCAACCGTTGCTGCGTCAACGCGCTGGAGGCCGGCATGTCCAAACCGGCGAACATTGCCAGTGGCCCGTAATAATCGGCCGCCTCTTCTTTCTTGATCGAAACAACCGGCACATTCAACGCGCGGCCGATCACTTCGATGACTTGGCGCATGGGTACGCCTTCTTCGCCAACAGCGTGGTAAATTCCGTCTACCGCGCCCTTCTCCAGCGCAAGCCGGTATAAGCGGGCGACATCCTGCCTATGCGCCGCAGCCCAGCGTTCGGCGCCTTCGCCGACATAGGCGGCGGCGCCTTTTTGACGCGCGAGCTCGAGCAGATAAGTGATCAGCCCAGCTTTTCCGTCGGCGCCATGCACTTGCGGCAGGCGTATCGCCATCGCGCG
Organism: Bradyrhizobium sp. LeoB3; assembly: GCF_055456055.1. Taxonomy (NCBI): domain Bacteria; kingdom Pseudomonadati; phylum Pseudomonadota; class Alphaproteobacteria; order Hyphomicrobiales; family Nitrobacteraceae; genus Bradyrhizobium; species Bradyrhizobium sp. LeoB3. The sequence goes on along the minus strand of NZ_JBVBEF010000060.1, from coordinate 15,511 downwards.
CACGCCGCGCGACGCATAGGCCAAACCGGCCTGCTCGGACACGCGCGGAACATGCGGGCTGGAATCGCGCCGCATATCTTCGGTGATCACCACACCTGGCGCGATGAGGCCCGTTCCCGAGGTCACGATGAAAGGCTTGTTCGTCCCTGCCAGTACGTCGCCCATTGCTTCGATGGCGGCCTTGTCGATTGCGCCATTCTCCGCGAATTTCGTGAAATCATGGATGAAGGCCAGATGGATCACGCCGTCCGAATCCCTTGCGCCGCGCTTCAGGCTTTCGTGGTCCTGCAGCGAGCCGCGATGAACTTCCGCGCCTAGTTTCTCGAGCGTCCCGACGTTCGCTTCGGAGCGCGCGAGGCCGACAACCTGGTGCCCGTTTGCGATGAGTTCTTTTGTAGTTTCGGTGCCGATAAATCCGGCGGCGCCGGTGACAAATACGCGCATGAGAGGCACTCCCTGTTCAGAATGCCGGGATATTGCTAAGCTGATCATTCGGGTAAAGTAGTGAGATTATACAGGTATAATCGCTAACAGGATGACAGACGCGAACTCGCTCGGGGCTTATCTCAAGGATCGTCGCGCTAAGCTCGATCCTACGGCATTCGGCTTTCCGCTAAAGCGGCGGCGAACGCCGGGACTTCGGCGCGAAGAAGTGGCGCAGCGGGCGAATGTGAGCGCCACATGGTACACTTGGCTGGAGCAGGGGCGCGGCGGCGCGCCTTCCGCTGATGTGCTGGATCGCATTGCTCGCGCCATGATGCTGACCGACGTCGAGCGCGAACATCTGTTTCTGCTCGGCCTGGGCCGGCCACCCGAAGTCCGCTATCATGCGCCCGAAGGTATCTCACCCCGTCTGCAACGCGTGCTCGACACGCTGGAATGCAGTCCCGCTTTCATTCGCACGGCGACATGGGATTTGATCGCGTGGAACAGGGCCGCCGCGACGGTCCTCACCGACTACAGCAAACTGCCGGATGGGCAGCGCAATGTCCTGCGCTTGATGTTCCGCGATAGCCGCGTGCGCGCAGCGCAGTCCAACTGGCAAAGTGTTGCGCGCTATGTTGTGGCGTCCTTCCGCGCGGATGTGGCGCGCGCCGGTGCCGCGCGCAATGTGCAATCGCTGATCGATGAACTCTCCGCGACAAGCCCCGAATTCGCGGCAATGTGGCGTGACAACGACGTGCAGGGGCATGGCGATGGCGTGAAAGTCCTGCATCATCCCATCGCCGGACCGCTCTCGATGGAGTTTTCTGCTTTCGCCGTCGATGGCCGGCCCGACCTCAATATGGTGATCTACAATCCTGCAACGCCCGCGGACGCTGACAAGATCCGCGCGCTTCTGAAGTCTCCGCCTCAGTAGGCGCGCCCCCGACGGACTCGATCTCAGCGGTAGCGAAAGCTGCGCGTTGGCTGGTTGAACAAGCGATTCGATAGGCGACGGTGTGACTTCCGTTTCGCGTCAAAGCGGCAAGGTTCAGAGCGAGCGAACGGTTTCCGGTTTGCGTCTCAAAGCAGACGCCGGCGTTTATGCGTGCCGCCCTAATCGAATTCGAGCACGTCGGCGGCTGCGAGGCGGCCGGGGGTGCGGTGGAAGAGATCGCGATCGATGACCGCGCACAGCTTTGGCGCCGGCAGCTTGTCGCCGCCGCGCATCAGGTTCTTGATCTCGAAATGGCCGTCTTCGCAGATCGTCTTGAGCGAGGCGATGATGCGGCTGATCCGGCCGCCTTCCCCAAATGGCAGGAGCAGCCGCTCATAGGCGACCGGCCGTCCATAGATGTCGTCGACATGTGCGATCGTGTAGACCGGCAGGCCGCGGGCGATGCATTCGTGGTAGACTGGCATAATGATCGGTGCGAGGCGCGGGCCCAGATAGTCGTCGAGAGCGCGGCCCTTTCCGGTGTGCCCGTAGGCATGCGCCATCCGCGTGCCCTCGCTCTGGATCGTCAATCGCGGCGGCTGCGGTTCGGCTTCGACCGCGTAGTGGACGAGGTCGAGCCTCTCATCCTCTAATCGTTCCGGCTCATATTCATCGACGCGGGGCGTCGATTGGTCACGGGCATAAAGCCTGAGCCAGGTGTTCAGCAGATCGCGCTGCCGGATCGATTTAATGATCGATGAATTGGCGCTCTCGAATTCCAAGGTCGAAAATCCGTCCCAGGACCAGATGGCCGGAGCATCGGCTTGACCGGGAAATATTCTATGAAGGCTTGGCTGCGCACCAAAACACCGTTAATGGCGACTTTCCGAAGCGATAAATCGGGCGTGGCCGCAATTGGACTATTGGAGCAGGCGGAACCGGTACGGGTGCGTCCACAGTGCTCTGCTTTCCACCTTGCCTAACCCTTGTCGCATCGGCATATTCCGCCGCCGGAGGCGGCGGTCCGGGATGGTTTTCCGGGGTCGCGGAAAACCAACCGGATCAGGAAAAGATTGGCCGCGCTCACAATCGCAGCGAGGCCGACGGGGGAAATTGTTTGGCCGACGAGTTCATCCTCGAGACCCACGGATTGACCAAGGAATTCGCGGGTTTCTTTGCCGTACGCGACGTCGCATTGAAAGTGCGTCGCGGCAGCATCCATGCGTTGATCGGGCCCAACGGGGCCGGCAAGACGACGTGCTTCAACCTCCTGACAAAATTCCTAAAGCCGTCTGCCGGCCGGATTGCATATAAGGGGCAGGACATCACCGCGATGCCACCGGCCGATGTCGCGCGTCTCGGATTGGTGCGCTCGTTTCAGATTTCAGCGGTTTTCCCGCATCTGACGGCGCTGGAGAATGTTCGCGTCGCTTTGCAGCGCCAACACGGCAATTCCTTCGATTTCTGGCGCTCGAAAAGCGTGCTCGACCGCTACAACGCCCGCGCGCTGGAGCTGCTCGACGATGTCGGCCTGAGCGAGTTCGCCAACATTCCCGCCGTCGAGATGCCCTATGGCCGCAAGCGCGCCCTGGAGATTGCAACGACGATCGCGCTCGACCCGGAGATGATGTTGCTGGACGAGCCGATGGCCGGCATGGGCCATGAGGACATCGACAAGATTGCCGCCTTGATCAAGCGCATCTCCGCGAAATACACCATCCTGATGGTCGAACATAACCTATCGGTGGTGGCGAATCTTTCCGACATCATCACCGTGTTGACGCGAGGGCAGGTGCTCGCGGAGGGCCATTATGCCGACCTCTCCAAGGACGAGCGCGTGAAGGAAGCCTATCTGGGAGCCGGTCATGCCTGAGCTGAAAATGGCTGAAGCTCCGGCCGCAAAGCCTGCGGCCGCGCCGGTGTTGGCTGTGAAGGACCTCCAGGCCTGGTACGGCGAGTCCCACATCCTGCACGGCATCAATTTTCAAGTGAATGCCGGTGAGGTGGTCACGCTGCTCGGGCGCAACGGCGCCGGCAAGACCACCACGCTGAAGTCGGTGATGGGAATCATCGGCAAGCGCTCCGGTTCGATCCGCTTCGAGAATCAGGAGATCATCCGCGCGTCCTCCGACAGGATCGCGCGGATGGGCATCGCTTTCTGTCCGGAGGAGCGTGGCATTTTCTCGAGCCTGGACGTGCGCGAAAACCTGCTGCTGCCGCCGACCGTGCGCCCCGGGGGCCTGTCGCTCGACCAGATCTTCGATCTGTTTCCGAATTTGAAGGAGCGCCTTACCAGCCAGGGCACCAAGCTGTCCGGCGGCGAGCAGCAGATGCTCGCGATCGCGCGCATCCTGCGCACCGGCGCACGTTTCCTGATGCTGGATGAACCGACCGAGGGGCTCGCGCCGGTCATCATCCAGCAGATCGGCCACACTATTGCGCGGCTCAAATCGGAAGGCTTTACCATTCTGCTGGTCGAGCAGAATTTCCGTTTCGCATCGACGGTCGCTGACCGCTATTACATCGTCGAGCACGGCAAGGTGATCGACGGCTTTGCCAATTCGGAGCTCTCCGCCAACATGGACAAGCTCCACACTTATCTCGGCGTCTGAATTGCCGACCTCAAGAAAAGCAAGAAGGACCACAATAATATGAAGAACAGGATTTCGGCGTTGCTGCTTGGCACCGCCCTGACGTTCGCTACGGCTGGCCTCGCGCTTGCGCAGGACAAGACCGTCAAGATCGGTGCGCTCTCCGACCAGTCCGGGCTCTATTCAGATCTCGGCGGGCCCGGCTCGACGCTTGCGGCGCAGATGGCGGTTGAGGACTCCGGGCTTCTCGCCAAGGGCTGGAAGATCGACGTCATTTCCGGGGATCACCAGAACAAGCCCGACATCGGCTCCACCATTGCGCGGCAGTGGTTCGACGTCGACAAGGTCGACATCATCGTCGACGTGCCCAATTCCGGCGTGGCGCTTGCCGTCAACAATGTCGTCAAGGAGAAGAACGGCGTCTACATCAACTCCGGCGCGGCGACCTCGGACCTGACCAACGCGCAGTGCACGCCGAACACGGTGCATTGGACCTACGACACTTACATGCTGGCGCATTCCACCGGACAGGCGCTGGTGAAATCCGGCGGTGACACCTGGTTCTTCCTCACCGCCGACTACGCCTTCGGCGCCGCGCTGGAGCGCGACACGACGGCCGTCATCACCGCCAATGGCGGCAAGGTGCTCGGCAGCGTCAAGCATCCGCTCAACACCTCGGACTTCTCGTCCTTCCTGCTGCAGGCGCAATCGTCCAAGGCCAAGATCATCGGCCTTGCCAATGCGGGCGGCGACACCACCAACTCGATCAAGCAGGCGGCTGAGTTCGGCATCGTCTCCGGCGGCCAGAAGCTGGCGGCGCTGCTGTTGTTCCTCACCGACGTCAAGGCGCTCGGGCTCGATGTCGCGCAAGGCCTGAACTTCACCGAGACCTTCTATTGGGACATGAACGACCAGACCCGGACGTTCGCCAAGCGTTTCGGCGAGCGTTCGAAGAACCACGCCATGCCGTCCATGGTCCAGGCCGGCGTCTATGCGGGCCTGCGTCACTATTTCAAGGCGCTCGAGGCGCTTGGCGGGAATCCGCATGACGGCGCCAAGGTCGTGGAGAAGATGAAGTCGATCCCGACCGAGGACGATCTGTTTGGCAAGGGCGAAATCCAGCCGAACGGCCGCGCCATCCATCCGGCGTACCTGTTCGAGGTGAAGAAGCCTTCGGAATCCAAGGGGCCCTGGGATTTCTACAAGCTGGTCGCCACCGTTCCGGCCGACCAGGCGTTCACGCCGCTTTCCGAAAGCAAGTGCGCGCTGCTCAAGAAGTAACTATCATCGCCCGCCGGCGGTGAAGCCGGCGGGCTCCATTTGGGGGGAGGGGGGCGAAGGCCAACGCGATGCAGGCTCTCTACGCACAGCTACTTGTGGGACTGATCAACGGCTCGTTTTACGCGCTGCTCAGCCTGGGGCTTGCCGTGATCTTCGGCATGCTCAACATCATCAATTTCGCCCATGGCGCGCTCTACATGATGGGCGCCTTCTGCGCCTATTTCCTGCTCAACATCGCCGGCATCAACTATTGGTGGGCGCTGCTCATCGCGCCCATCGTGGTCGGCATCTTCGGCATGATCCTGGAGCGGACCATGCTGCAATGGCTCTCCGGGCTCGACCATGTCTATGGCCTGCTCTTGACCTTCGGCATCGCGCTGATCATCCAGGGCATCTTCCAGAACTATTTCGGCTCCTCCGGCCTGCCGTACCAGATTCCCGACGCGCTCCGCGGCGGCATCAATCTCGGCTTCATGTTCCTGCCGATCTATCGCGGCTGGGTGGTCGTGTTCTCGCTGGTGATATGCCTGGCCACCTGGTTCCTGATCGAGAAGACGCAGCTCGGCGCCTACTTGCGCGCTGCGACCGAAAATCCGACGCTGGTACGCGCGTTCGGCATCAACGTGCCGAGGATGATCACGCTCACCTACGGCCTCGGCGTCGGGCTTGCGGCGCTCGCGGGCGTGCTGTCGGCACCGATTAACCAGGTCCGGCCGCTGATGGGCGCCGACCTCATCATTGTCGTGTTCGCGGTGGTGGTGATCGGCGGTATGGGATCGATCATGGGATCGATCATCACCGGTTTTGCGCTCGGCGTGATCGAGGGACTGACCAAGTATTTCTACCCCGAGGCTTCCAACACCGTCGTGTTCGTTTTGATGGTGCTGGTCCTGCTTGTGAAGCCGACGGGACTGACTGGACGGGCGGCCTGATATGTCAGCACTTACCGACGATACCCTGCCGGTGACGCCGCGCGCGATGCGTGACGAGATGGTCGCCTTCGCCGTGATGGCGGTGTTGCTGGCCATCGTGCCGCTCACCGGCATCTATCCGTTCTTCGTGATGCAGGCGCTGTGCTTTGCGCTGCTCGCCTGCGCCTTCAACCTCTTGGTCGGCTATGGCGGCCTGCTGTCGTTCGGCCACGCGATGTTCCTGGGCACCGCCGGCTACGTCTCGGCGCATGCGCTGAAGGTGTGGGCGCTGCCGCCGGAGCTCGGCATCATCATCGGCACGGCCGCGGCCTGCGGGCTTGCCGTCGTCACCGGGTACATCTCGATCCGCCGGCAGGGCATCTACTTCTCGATGATCACGCTGGCGCTGTCCCAGCTCCTCTACTTCATCTACCTGCAGGCGCCGTTCACCCATGGCGAAGACGGCATCCAGGGCATTCCGCAGGGCTTTCTGTTCGGCGTCTTCAACCTCGCCAAGCCGACGGTGCTTTATTACGTCGTGCTCGCCGGCTTCCTCGGCGGCTTCCTCCTGATCTACCGCACCATCAACTCGCCCTTCGGCGAGGTGCTGAAGTCGATCCGCGAGAACGAGCCGCGTGCGATCTCACTCGGCTACAAGACCGACCAGTACAAGCTGCTCGCCTTCATCCTGTCTGGCACGCTGGCGGGCTTTGCCGGCTCGCTCAAGGTGTTCGTGGCCCAGAACGCCTCGCTGACCGACGTGCATTGGTCGATGTCCGGCGAGATCGTGCTGATGACGCTGGTCGGCGGCCTCGGCACCATCTTTGGTCCCGTGGTCGGCGCCTTCATCATCATTGCCATGCAGCAATATCTGGCCGGTTACGGCCAGTGGGTGACCGTGATCCAGGGCGTCATCTTCGTCGCCTGCGTGCTGACCTTCCGCCGCGGCATCATCGGCGAGGTCGCGCGTTTGCTCAGGCGGTCGCTGTAGGACCATCGGCCGGCCCGCTCGATTGGAGCCCAACGCCATACCGTTGCGTTGGGCCGTCGGAAACACCGGGGCCACTACCTACAAAGCGGTGGATGACCCGGTTCCGTCGGCGGAGCGCTGGCCGTCCCTGCACAAAATGTTCTATGACAGTTTTGTGACAGGTGATCCCGGAGCGTCCTCCGGAAGGATGGATTTTGAGCCTATGCTGCGCTGGTTTCGAAGCTTTTTGCCCAAGGAGGAGCGGTTTTTCGACCTGTTCGCCCGGCATGCCAAGACCGCGGTCCAGTGCGCGATGGCGCTGCAGGACATGCTGAAGGGTGGGGACGAGACGCCGGTCCACTGCCAGCGCGTCAACCAGTTCGAGAACGACGCCGACAACATCACCCGCGAGGTTCTGACGGCCGTCCGCCGCACCTTCATCACCCCGTTCGACCGCGGCGACATCAAGAACCTGATCACGGCCATGGACGATGCCGTCGACCAGATGCAGCAGACCGCCAAGGCGGTGGTGCTGTTTGAGGTGCGCGCGTTCGAGCCGCCGATGCGCGAAATGGGTACTCTGATCGTCGAATGCGCCGACCTGGTCGGGCGCGCGCTGCCGCTGTTGCAGTCGATCGGCAGCAACGTCGCGATGCTGACGCAGATCACCGAGGAACTGACCAAGCTCGAGGGCCGGGTCGACGATCTCCACGACATCGGGCTGAAGGAGCTCTATCTCAAGCACCGCGACGCCAACACGATGGATTTCATCGTCGGTGCCGAGATCTACGATCACCTCGAAAAAGTCGCCGACCGCTTCGACGACGTCGCCAACGAGATCAACTCGATCGTGATCGAACAGGTCTGAGCATGATCCCGAAAAGTGGGCACCGGTTTTCTCCGCGACAAACGCGCAGCGTTTGCGCGCAGATCATGCTCAAGAAAATAAAGTAGGGCGGTTCAGTGGACGCCACGCTTGGTCTTCCGATCCTGGTGATCCTGATCGCGGTCGCCCTGCTGTTCGATTTCCTGAACGGCCTGCACGATGCCGCGAATTCGATCGCGACCATCGTCTCGACGCGCGTGCTGCGGCCGCAGTACGCGGTGTTCTGGGCGGCGTTCTTCAACTTCGTCGCCTTCACCGTATTCGGACTGCATGTCGCCAACACCATCGGCACCGGGATCATCGAGCCCGAGGTCGTCGATGTGACCGTGATCTTCGCCGCGCTGGTCGGCGCCATCGTCTGGAACGTGATCACCTGGGCGCTCGGCATTCCCTCGTCGAGCTCGCATGCCCTGATCGGCGGCCTGATTGGTGGCGGCATGGCGAAGGCGGGGATCTCGGCGGCGGTGTGGAGCGGGCTCTCCAAGACGCTGCTCGCAATCGTGCTGTCGCCGCTGATCGGCTTCCTGCTGGCCTTGGTGCTGGTTGCGATCGTGTCCTGGCTCTCGGTGCGGTCGACGCCGTTCGCCGTCGACCGCGCCTTCCGTACCCTGCAATTCGTCTCCGCCTCGCTCTATTCGCTCGGCCATGGCGGCAACGACGCGCAGAAGACCATGGGCATCATCGGCGTGCTGCTGTATTCGCAGGGGCATCTTGGCGAGGAGTTTCACATTCCATTTTGGGTGGTGGTGGCCTGTCAGGCGGCGATGGCGATGGGCACCCTGATGGGCGGCTGGCGCATCGTCCGTACCATGGGCCTGCGCATCACGAAGCTGACGCCGATGCAGGGTTTCTGCGCGGAGACCGGCGGGGCGGCGACCCTGTTCATGGCGACCTTCCTCGGCGTTCCCGTTTCCACCACCCACACCATCACCGGCGCCATCGTCGGCGTCGGTGCGGCGCGCCGGATGTCGGCGGTGCGCTGGAATGTCGCAAGCTCGATCGTCTATGCCTGGGTCATCACCATCCCGGCCGCGGCGGCGGTTGCGGCCGTTACCTATTGGGTGGTGTTGGCGCTGCGCTGATCAGGTCACAAGCTTGAGGCCGACAATGCCGGCCACGATCAGCCCGATGCTCGACAGCCGAAGCGCGGTGGCCGGTTCGCCGAACAGGACGATGCCGAGCATCGCCGTTCCGACCGCGCCGATGCCGGTCCACACAGCATAGGCGGTTCCGATCGGCAGCGTCTTCAGCGCGAGCCCGAGCAGGACGATGCTGCCGACCATGCTCAAAAGCGTCAGCGCCGATGGAACGAGCCTTGTGAAACCTTCGGTATATTTGAGCCCGATCGCCCAACCGATCTCCATCAGACCGGCGATGAGCAAGATAGTCCAGGCCATGACGACCCTCCTTGATAAGGCAGGGTCGTCCCCGCGGCTATTATCGCGAACAAGAAGGTCGTCCTTCCCGTACGCGAATATGGGGCTGGCTTTGGCGCTCCGCAATCACCATATAGGCTTGATTGACACTGGTTTCCCTGCCAAACGCTCCCGCCATGTCCGACCTTGCCCTGACAGCCGAATCGCCGTCTCGTTCCCCGCTTGCCGATGAAGTGGCGCGGCGGCGTACGTTTGCGATCATCTCGCACCCGGACGCCGGCAAGACCACGCTGACCGAAAAGCTCCTCTTGTTCGGCGGCGCCATCAATCTCGCCGGCCAGGTCAAGGCCAAGGGCGAACGGCGGAACACGCGTTCCGACTGGATGAAGATCGAGCGCGAGCGCGGCATCTCGGTGGTCACCTCGGTGATGACCTTCGAGTTCCAGGACCACGTGTTCAACCTCCTGGACACGCCGGGCCATGAGGACTTTTCGGAAGACACCTATCGGACGCTGACCGCAGTCGACTCCGCGGTGATGGTGATCGACGCCGCCAAGGGTATCGAAGCCCGCACGCGAAAACTGTTCGAAGTGTGCCGTCTGCGCGACATCCCGATCATCACCTTCATCAACAAGATGGACCGCGAGAGCCGCGACACTTTCGACCTCCTGGACGAGATCGAAAAGACGCTGGCGCTTGACACCACGCCGATGACCTGGCCGGTCGGTCGCGGCCGCGATTTTATGGGCACCTATGACGTCAGGAACGGCGGCGTGCGGCTGCTCGAGGGCGGCGGCGCCAAGACCGGGCAGGCCGAGCAGATCGACATCGCCGATCTCGCCAGCCGCAATCCCAACCTCGACGTCGCCGAGATCAAGGACGAGCTCGCGCTGGTGTCGGAAGCCTGCAAGCCGTTCGAGCTCGACGCGTTCCGCGAGGGCCATCTGACGCCGGTCTATTTCGGCAGCGCGCTGCGCAATTTCGGCGTCGGCGACCTCCTGGAAGGTCTCGGTCAGTTCGCGCCGGCGCCTCGCGCGCAGGATTCCGACCTGCGCAAGGTCGAGGCATCGGAGCCGCGCATGAGCGCCTTCGTGTTCAAGATCCAGGCCAACATGGATCCGAACCACCGCGACCGCATCGCGTTCGCGCGGCTCTGTTCGGGCAAGCTCAGCCGCGGCATGAAGGCCAAGCTGGTGCGCACCGGCAAGAATATGAGCCTGTCGAGCCCGCAATTCTTCTTCGCCCAGGACCGTTCGGTGGCGGACGAAGCTTTCGCCGGCGACGTCGTCGGCATTCCCAATCACGGCACGCTGCGGATCGGCGATACGCTCACCGAAGGCGAGGAATTGACCTTCGTCGGCGTGCCGAGCTTCGCGCCGGAAATCGTCCGCCGCGTGCGGCTGACGGACGCGATGAAGGCGAAGAAATTGAAGGAAGCCTTGCAGCAGATGTCGGAGGAGGGCGTCGTGCAGGTGTTCCGCCCGCGCGACGGCGCTCCGGCCCTGGTCGGCGTGGTCGGTCCGCTGCAGCTCGACGTGCTGAAGGCACGGCTGGATGCCGAATACTCGCTGCCCGTGGAATTCGAAGTGTCCGAATTCCAGCTCGCGCGCTGGATCTCCTCCGACGACCGCAAGAAGCTGGACACCTTCGTCGCCGCCAACAATTCCGCCATCGCCGACGATGTCGACGGCGATCCCGTGTTCATGGCCAGGAACGAGTTCTATCTCGGCTACACCCAGGAACGCGCCGAGGGCATCACCTTCTCCAACGTCAAGGACGTCAAGCGGAAGGGGTAGGGGCGGCGTCGCATCCTTCATCCGCAACAACGCATACCGGCGTCGTCCCCGCGAACGCGGGCACCCATAACCACAGGGCGCAGTTGTTGAGATGAAGCTACCACCCTTCACGCCACACAACTATGGCCTGTGGTTATGGGTCCCGGCTCGAGGCCGGGACGACGGCGGTATGTGTGGAACCAGGCCGCGCACGCAAGGAAGTGAACGCGTGCCAGCTTGATGACGTCCCTCGCGCCCCTCATTTTCATCGAGGCGGCATCCAAAGGGCTTCTCTCATGCTGCGACGCGTCGTGATCTGCATCGCCCTCGTCGTCTTCGGAATTTCCGCTGGCCATGCCGCCGAGCGGCTTCGGCACCAGATCAACCCCGTGCCGTTCGCGCATACGCCCTGCAGCGTGTTGGAGGAAGGACCCTGCACGCCGTCCTATTGCGGCGTGTTTAGCACTTGGCCGTGCATCCCCGAGATGAACTACCCCTATGGCGAGAACCTGCAGCTCACGATCATGACGGTGCCGCCGCAGGATCAGGCGGCCAAATACAAGAAGCCTGATCACGATCTCGATACCATCGGCGATCTCTTCCAGGCGCTGCGCTCCTGTTGGACGCCGCCGCCGGCCGATGACGGGCGTGAGGGCATGCAGATGTCGGTCCGTTTCAGCTTCAAGCGATCCGGCGAGATGATCGGAGCGCCGCGCATGACGTTCGCCACCTCAGGCGTTCCCGCGGATACCCGCACCACCTACCTGAACGCGATCGACGCCTCGCTGAAAGGCTGCCTGCCGCTCAAATTCACTAGCGGCCTCGGCGGCGCGCTCGCCGGCCGCCCGATCGCGATCCGCTATGTCGACAACCGCGAATTGGGCAAGCAGGCGGAGAAGCCGTAAGCCCCTGACCGTCGTCATTGCCGGGCTTGACCGGGCAATCCATCCCTCAAGAGAATCATCATTGTCCGCTGCGCGGAAGATGGATACGCGGGTCAAGCCCGCGTATGACGCGCGGAGGGTCGATGCCAAGGGCTCGCCCATTTTGGCGCATTGCACTCCATGCGGCTAAAATGATACGCGAGGCTCAATAACCGCACCACGCCGAGGGAGGGACATCGTGGGACTGCTGGTGATGATCCTGGGACTGATCCTGTTCTTCGCCGTCCACGCGCTCACGACCCAGCGCGGCTTGCGCGCGCGCTGCATCGATGCGATGGGCGAAGGGGGCTACAAGATCGCCTATTCGGTGGTCTCCGCGGTCGGGCTCGCGCTGATCATCTGGGGATTTGCCCGTTATCGCGCGACGGGTTGGATTGACGTCTGGTATCCGCCGACATTCCTGAAGCACATCACGATCGCGCTGATGCTGCCCGCCGTGATCCTGGTGGTGGCCTCCTACATCCGCGGCCGCATCTACGCGACGCTGAAACATCCGATGCTCGCCGGCATCAAATTATGGGCGGCGGCGCATCTGCTCGCCAATGGCGATCTCGGCTCGATCATCCTGTTCGGCTCGTTCCTGGCCTGGGCGGTGTTTGACCGGATCTCGCTGAAACATCGCACTGACGCCGGCGGCCCGCCGATTCCGGTCGGCGGTGCCGGCAATGATGCGATCGCGGTCGCAGTCGGCGTCATTGCCTATGTCGCACTGGCCTTCGCGTTCCATCCGGTCGTGATTGGCGTTCCCGTCGTTGGAGCTTAACAATGTCCGTACAATCAGCCATCAAGCGCAAGACCGCACCCGATATCCGTGCCCGCAAGAACGGCGAGCCGATTGTGATGCTGACGTCGTATCACGCGCATACCGCGGCGCTGGTCGACCGCTACTGCGACGTCATCCTGGTCGGCGATTCTCTCGGCAACGTCATGCATGGGCTCGAGACTACTGTGCCCGTCACGCTGGAGATGATGATCCTGCAGGGGCGCGCTGTGATGCGCGGCTCCGAGCGCGCGCTTGTCGTGGTGGACATGCCGTTCGGCTCCTATGAGGCGTCAAAGGAGCAGGCGTTTCATTCCGCGGTGCGGATCTTGAAGGAGACCGAGTGCGGCGCGGTGAAGCTCGAAGGCGGCGCCCGCATGGCCGAGATCGTGGCGTTCCTGACCGAGCGCGGCATTCCCGTGATGGGCCATATCGGGCTGACGCCGCAATCGATCAACACGCTCGGCTCGTTTCGCGCGCAGGGGCGTGACGAGAAAGGCTGGGCGCCAATCGAGAACGACGCCAAGGCGATCGCGGAAGCCGGTGCGTTCTCGGTCGTGATCGAGGCAGTGGCCGAGCCCCTCGCGCGCAAGATCACGCAGGAGATCGCCATTCCCACCATCGGCATCGGCGCAAGCGCCGCCTGCGACGGCCAGGTGCTGGTGCTCGAGGACATGCTCGGACTGTCGCCGCGCACCCCGAAATTCGTCCGCCGCTACGGCAATCTCGGGCCCTCGATCGAAGCGGCCATCGAAGGCTATGCCGCCGACGTCCGCACGCGCAAATTCCCCGGGCCCGAGCATGTCTACGACATGAAAAAGAGCTAGCCAGATGGACTGGTCGGGGCATCCGATTCCGGACATGCGGCTTGAGGCGCGCTTCGGCGACCGCGTCGTGCCGGTGTTTTGCGAGCGCCCGAACAGCATCTGGGCAATGATATCGGACGCCGCCGCAAGAAACCCTGACGGCGAGGCGCTGATCTGCGGCGACAGGCGGATGAGCTGGCGCGAGGTCGTGCAGCAATCCGCGCAGGTCGCGGCCGGATTGCACAAGCTCGGCCTGCGCGCCGGCGATCGTGTCGCGGTGGCGCTCGGCAATCGCATCGAATTCGTACTGACGCTGTTCGCCGCCGCGCATGCGGGCCTGGTGACCGTGCTGCTCTCGACGCGGCAGCAGAAGCCCGAGATCGCCTATGTCTTGAGTGACTGTGGCGCCAGGCTCCTGATCCACGAGGCGAGCCTTGCCGCGCGTGCGCCCGAGGCGGCCGATGTCCCCGCGCTGGAGCATCGGATTTCGGTCAGCGATGACAGCACCTCGCAATTCGCGGCACTGCTGGACAATGCGCCATCCGAAGCGCCCGCCATGGTCGGCGAAGAGGATACGGCGATGATCCTCTACACATCAGGCACTACGGGGCGGCCGAAAGGCGCGATGCTCGCGCATTGCAACGTCATCCATTCCTCGATGGTTTTCGTGTCCGCCCTGAAGCTCACAGCAGTGGATCGCTCGATCGCGGCCGTGCCGCTGGCGCATGTCACCGGCGCGGTCGCCAATATCACGACCATGGCTTGCTGCGGCGGCGCGCTGATCATCATGCCCGAGTTCAAGGCGGCGGAATATCTGAAGGTCGCCTCCCGCGAGCGCGTCACCTACACCGTGATGGTGCCGGCGATGTACAATCTCTGCCTGCTGCAGCCGGACTTCGACAGTTGCGATCTCTCGAGTTGGCGCATCGGCGGCTTCGGCGGCGCCCCGATGCCGGTCGCGACGATCGAGCGATTGGACGCGAAATCGCCCGGACTGAAGCTCGCGAACTGCTACGGCGCCACCGAGACCACATCGCCCTCGACCCTGATGCCCGGCGAATTGACGGCTGCGCATATCGACAGCGTCGGCCTGCCGTGCCCCGGCGCGGAGATCATCGTGATGGACGGCAATCACCGCGAGCTGCCGCGCGGCGAGATCGGCGAGATCTGGATCCGCAGCGGCTCGGTCATCAAAGGCTACTGGAACAATCCGCAGGCGACCGCGGAGAGCTTCACCGCCGGCTTCTGGCACTCCGGCGATCTCGGCTCAATCGACGAGCGCGATTTTGTCCGTGTGCTCGATCGCGCCAAGGACATGATCAACCGCGGCGGCCTGAAGATCTATTCCGCCGAAGTCGAGTCGGTGCTGGCAGGCCATCCCGCAGTCGTGGAGAGCGCGATCATCGCCAAGCCCTGTCCGGTGCTGGGCGAGCGCGTCCATGCGGTGGTGGTGACCCGCGACGAGGTTGGCGTAGAAGTTTTGCGCGCCTGGTGCGCCGAGCGGTTGTCCGACTACAAGGTGCCGGAAACAATGGCGATCACGCGCGACCCGTTGCCGCGCAACGCCAACGGCAAGGTGATCAAGCGACAGTTACGCGAAGCGCTGGCGGGGCTATAGGGTGGGCAAAGCCAACGGGTCGCGCGAACGCGCGCCCCATGACAGGCTCCGCGTGCCCACCTCTTCTTGCATCGCTCTTGATGGTGGGCACGCTGCGCTTTGCCCACCCTACGCGACTGTAACAACGCCCACCGGTGTCGTCCCCGCGAAGGCGTTGGGCATGCACGGATCTCTGAGGCTCCATCCGACTGCGACGGCATGGAAGTATTCAAGGCCGGTTTTGAAGGTGATCG
>NZ_JBVBEF010000059.1:0-52745 GCF_055456055.1 Bradyrhizobium sp. LeoB3 | reverse complement strand
CCGCGACATCGACCAGCTACTGCCCTGGGCCTACCGCGCTCAAGCCCTCAAAGCCGTGGCCTGAGAACGACGCTTACGATAGATGCTGCCACCCAGATCAATAAGTGGCTGACTTCGCCGGGAATGCGTGCTCCCACGTAATTTTCAGTTTCAAGCCCGACGGAAGCCGCAGGATCAGCCCCAACCGTTACGTGGTAGCCGGCGCAGTAGACCTTCTAACGGGTCGACGCCCGGTCCGGCGCTTCGTGTAGGCGCCGCTAGGAATTCAGCCAAGGAGAATTGACATGATATCGAACAGGAGATCTCTCAGTTCCTACAGCCACAAACTCGAATATGCTTTGCTTGTTGTGGTGCTGGTTGCGATGGCTCTATTGCTCGCCGTCTGATCCAATGCGGATGCAGCGCTGCCACTCGTGAAATTTCCCGGCTGGCGGAGCGCGGCTTTAACTATGCGAATCCTATTCTCGGTCACTGTGACAACGCTCGTCGTGATCGGCACGTTCGCAGTTATTCGTTTCCTCGCGGGAAGCTGATCCATAGTCGACGAACATTTCATCACCCTATAATCTCCACTTGAAGATCGGTGCGTTTCTCCTACGATGCTGTGGTCGTCGCGCCGATCTGGCGTCCTAGCATCGTGGCGAAATGGGTCGCGGCCAACTGGGTACTTCGGCGGCGCTTGGATTTTGCCCCCAAACCGGGGAAGGCCTCCCGGCGACGTCCCCCGCTCCTCCAGTTGCCCTGTTGAAGTCTTGAGCCTCAGTTGGCTTTTCGCGACTTTAGCCCTACATTTTGCCGCGAGACGCATCCTCGGGAGACTCCGCGAATGACCGTCCTTGACGTCTATACCTACGCGCTCCCGTTTCTGATCGTTGCCGCGGTCGGCATCATCTATTGGTGGACCGGCCGCCACGACAGCAAGCATCGTGCTTGACCTTGCAAACCTTCTGGGAGCCTTGTCCCAAGGTCGACTAAAGCACAGGTACTGCTGCTGAGCTCCCACCGGCCTTCCCGAGAGGAACAGGTGTGGCGCTGATCTGACTATCGCCATGTCCGCTTCTGGGCCTTTTGAGACTAGCAGACCGAGTCTGAAAAGGTCCGCTCATCGGGGTAGACCGGAAGTGATCGGCGCAGGGGTCAAAGCGGTCGCACCCTAGTTTGGGCCGAATGGCAGGTGCAGATCACCGACGAGTACGGCAAGATATTTCAGCTTAACAGGTTCGAGGAGCTACTCAGATTTGACCGAAAGCCTCCGATCAGGTTTTGAGCTTCCGCGCTGCTTCGGCCTCGCGAGCCAATCGCTCCGCGTTTAACCGCTCGTGGTTTGCATGGAACGCCTTTTGAGTGCGTTCATACTCGGCCATCGCTACCTTGACGTCCGCCTCCTTGAAGGCCTTTCGTGCCTCACGCTCGGCCACGGTGGGCATCTTCCGTTCGTATGTGTAATTCCTCATTTCCCTCCTCCTTTGCGTTTGCTCACTACGCAGTTTTGGGGTCGAAAGTCGCATCGGAGTTTCCCGGGAGCGGCCTAATTTGCCCTTTTGTGTTTACACTTAACTACGTCGGCGAGTGCAAATCGCCTAGAAGCCAGCGTCCAAGAGCCTTGGACTTCATGGGATCTTCATACGCGGCCAGGGCCGTAACTACGTGATTGCAGACAGCACATTCAAACGTATGCAAGTCGACGCCTGGGCATGCTGGCTCGATGCTGGTAAGCATCATCTCGGCCTTGCACTTCGGACAGGCAGGGCGCCCAAATGCAACCGGCGGAATGGCGGACGACATGTGTTGAGATTGGGGCATATGACGCCTCCCCTCGAATAAGCGGGAGCGCAACACTCTCTCTCACCGGTGGATGCCCGTGATGCGGCGGTGATGGAAGCTATATGGATCCCGATCGAACCAAATAGCCAGTTAATTCGTGTTCGGTTGCCGAATTCGTGGTTACACAGCGATTCAAGGGTCAAAACAGAGGCGGCCGCGCGCCATTCGCGCGGTGCGATCAGGACGCTAAATATTTCAGATTGGACGGAACGATTCACCTGGGCTGGTCTTGGTCCTCAGCAAACGGCGATCCTATCCCCGAACGCTAAGCCACCGACCGGTCGACATTTTGCCCAATGCCCGGCGGGAGGTCTCAAAATGGCCTCAGATGCGCGCGCACTGAGGCCATTTTGCTTGTTCAATGACCCGTCTGCGATATTGGGCAGCACTCAAGAAAGTGCACGATCTCACTTGATCGGCGGAATGGTTCGCCCAGGCGGCGATGTCCTGAGCCTACGCGCTTATGTTCAACTGCCGCAGCACGTCAGCGATGAGTTGCTTCACGTCCTGATGGCACCGTTGTTGAAGGCGATGGCGTGCCATGCCCGAGCGGCTCCATCCAATCGAGGACTTGGCGGGAGCGCAACCGGCGTTCTCATCACCGAAAACGGCCGCGAAACCGTAGTCGGGGGATGCGCCTTTATCCCGTGCAATACAACAGTAATTCCCCGGGAAGCAACAAAAGATACTGTTGCACTGCTCGCGTTGATCGGGGTTACCCGTCGATTATGGTTGAGGTGGCTATCTAGCCACAACTCGATCGACGCACTATTGGAAAACAGGGAGTTATCTTTTCACAATAGCTCCCTGTCGGCGGTGAACGCCCGCCCGTCAACCCATAACTCCCGTTCAGGTACCTTTCCGTTTTGGATGCTCGCAGAGGCGCCTTCCACAACCTAATGCACGCTGACGCCGAAACAGGAGCACACGTGAGAGACGGTGACCAGAGGTCGGTAACCGCGCGGAGCCGATCCCAGACGCGGAAACTTGCCCTTAGAGCCCTCTCAGTGTTGAACTTCTTTCAAGCGAACGACGACGCCGGTGGGTTCGGGCCGATGTGTCGTCAACTTTGTAAAGCTCGCGTCGCTCCAATCTGCGAGACTTATTAGCTCTCCTTCCTCAGCCTCCATCCCAGGAACTTCGAGCAACTCCAAAACATGCAACCCCGTGGGGTCGAGAAAGAAAGTATGCTGCCCGAACAATTCGCGAAATTGTGCAACTGCTGGATGATCCTCAGCAAGCACCTGCGCTGGAAACTGAGACAGGGTTTTGGTTATCTGTGCTTCGTTTAATTTCATGGCGTGTTCCTGATCTTTAGCATCCGAACGCCCTTCCTCGGTTCCCCGTCATCATAGCTTCTCGGCCCCACAAGGCGGCGTTACGCGGAGTATTGCGAATACCGCGCGGACGACGATCCGCCTCCCGCGGCTTGTTAGGTCTCCCGTGTGCCACGAGTAGTGGCGGGCAGCATTTGCGCACGCTTGATCAAGACTTTCTCCCTTTTAGGCGGCGCGGCGATGAGTCCGTCGCGGATGGCCTGTTTCCGAGCAAGCTTACGGGCACGGCGGACGGCGTCAGATTTCTCTCTGGTCCTTTTCTCCGAGGGCTTTTCGTAAGAACGACGGCGCTTCATTTCCCTGAACACGCCCTCGCGCTGCATCTTCTTCTTGAGAACGCGAAGCGCTTGGTCGACATTGTTATCGCGAACGATTACCTGCAAAGTTGTGCTCCTTCAGAGTTGCAGGGCCAGATTGGCTGAAGATCGTGGCAGCTGAAGCGCGGCAACGACTCCTTCGCAGTAGATCCCGCTCGACTAACGATCCAAGTTCAAGGGACAGATTGCCCCTCGCGCAAAAGCCCGCTCAATCCCGGTATCGCGCCGGCCGCACAGTCATTCCAGTACATCCGTGGAGTGACGAAAGCTGCTTATGCCAGGGCAAGAGTTCTCGGTGCTGGACCGGGCCGAACTTCCGGTCGATCCTGACCTAGAACTTCATCCGCTAACCGTGGGCGAGTCCACGAATTCCGGCCCGCTCGATCGCGCTATGCCCCTGTACCTGTAGCCATATTCTCCGAAACGCAAACGCGCAGTTCGCTTGGAGCCGCCCAATTCCACAAATGCAATCCGACGATGTCTCTGGAAAGGGCCCAGGTTGGACCAACAACAAGGCACACAGCTAATCGAATGACGATAAGGTATGCGCTTTCCTCTAGAGCACAAGGCTTCTTTTTGCGCTGTCCGAGATTTAAGAATGCGGCGTCAATGATCCGCAGGCTGCGGATCATTTCCGATTTCAGCAAGGATGATGTGTCCGCGCTCGCGCCCCCGCTCGTCATATGAACGCGCGGGTGGCAGAAACGATTTAATGGCATCAATCTGCGCGGCCAGCCGATGATCAAGATCCGCGAGTGGTTCGGCGACCGCATGTTCGATCGCGTGATCATGAGCCAGATGCGCTAGGACCAGTTATGAGTGCAGCGGCCGCAGACAGGTGCAAGGTGCCACAGGCCTTCTGGCAGACCGTCGAGCGCATAGGCGTGCCGCCGCCCGCTCTGTTGCGGCAGGCGCGCCTGCCTGCGACCCTGCACCTGAACGAGCAGGGGCACGTCACCACGGATCAGTTCTTCGCCCTTTGGAGGGCCCTGGAGGAACTGAAGCCGGAGCCCGGTCTCGGCGTCGAGCTGGTCCAGCGGACAGACACGGCCGTGCATCCCCCGTCGAGCCTGGTCGCGTTCTATGCGAAGGATTACCGCGACGGGCTGCTTCGCATCGCGCGCTTCAAGCGGCTCTGCTCGCCGGAGCAACCGCGGATAGTGGAAGGCAAGGACGAATGCGTCGTCACGGTCGAATGGCCCCACGCAAGTGAGCCGGAGCCCGGGATTTCCACGGACGTGACCTTCGCGTCCCTGGTCGAGCTCGGGCGCCGCGGCACCGGACAGCACTTGACGCCGAAACGCATGGAGCTTGTCCGCCCTCGTCCGAAGAGCGACGTCTACCAGAAATATTTCGAATGCCCCATCCGCTTCGGCGCGGTGCGCAACGCGCTGATCCTGAAGCCGGCCGATCTCGATCGTCCGTTTCCCGGGTACAATCAGGCGCTGCTCGAGATGCTCACACCGGCGCTGGCCTCAGCACTTGGCGAGCTGCAGGCGCGTAGCTCCATCAAGGAGCAGGTCAAGGTCGTACTCAAGCGGAGCCTTGCGAGCGGACGGCCGGAGCTATCCGATGTCGCGCGTGATCTAGGCCTGAGCGAGCGCACCCTTCAGCGCCGCATCACCGAAGAGGGCACAAGCTTCCGCGATCTTCTGGTCGAAGCGCGCCAGGAACTCGGGCGGCAGCTTCTGTCCGACCCGTCGGCCGAAATTGACGAAGTCGCGTGCCTCCTGGGCTATCAGGATGCGAGTTCGTTCTATCGAGCCTTCCGATATTGGGAAGGCGTGACGCCAAGCCGCTGGCGGGAGCTGCACGGCAACAAACTTCACTAGCCAACGGAATCCGGATGCATTGAACATTGAGGCGGCCGCTGCATGCGGCTCTTCGATTTCGGCCTGGTCCACTCCAGCCTCTCCTTTGGCGGTTACTGCAAGTTCGTTGGCGTGGTTCGCCACTGCTGATTGGCTGCTCGAGCGATACTAAGAACCCGACAGCATTTGCTGAAAGCCAACTCACCAGGGAACATCGCATGTCAAGCAAAGTATGGTTCATCACCGGCGCATCCCGCGGCTTCGGCCGCATCTGGGCCGAGGCCGCCCTTAGGCGCGGCGACAAGGTCGCAGCCACCGCCCGAATCCTGGCGGACGTGGCCGATCTTGCGGAAAGCTACGGCGACGCCGTGCTGCCGTTGGCGCTGGATGTGACCGACGCTGTCGCGGTCCAGAACGTCGTCACCAAAGCCTTTACGCATTTCGAGCGGATCGATGTTGTCCTCAACAACGCGGGCTATGCGCTCGTCGGCGCGATCGAGGAGGCGCATGAGGCCGATGTGCGCGCCGAGTTCGACACCAATGTCTTCGGCACCCTTCGGGTCATTCAGGCAGCGCTTCCCCTGCTGCGGCGACAGGGCAGCGGCCATATCATCGGCGTGTCGAGCGTCGCCGGCATCGTCGCCGGACCCATCACGGGATTCTACAACGCCTCGAAATTCGCGCTCGAAGCCATCCATGAAAGCCTGGCGCAGGAAATCAAGGGCTTCGGGCTGAAGGTCACGATGCTTGAGCCGGGCGCGTACGCGACGGGATTCGCCAGCATGTCCTCGCTCAAGATCACGCCCGTCGTCGCAGCCTATGGCAATACCCGAGCCGAGGTGTTCGCGGCGGGGGCCAAGCTCGAATTCGGTGACCCGCAAGCGACGGCGGATGCAATCCTGAAGATCGTGGACGCCGAGAACCCGCCGTTGCGTTTCTTTGTCGGCACGGAAGGTCTGCCGCGCGCCCGCGCCGCCTACGCCGACCGCCTCGCTACCTTGGAAGCGTGGGAAGCGCTCTCCAACGCCGCGCAAGGTGAGGCCAGGCAGCACAGCATCGCATCGTAGCGCGACAGAGCCGGTCCTCGGCGCTCGGGCGTCGAGGCCGCCTCGAGGTGGCTGCCGTTCAGATCCACCATTTGACCCGAGCAGCTTTGCTCGCAACCAGAGAGGACATCTCGTTGGATACCGCTGTCGTTCTGGACTTCTTTGAGTTCATCCGCGCCTTCGTTGCCAATCCGAGGCAGGTCTCTGCGGTCGCTCCGTCGGGCCAGACGCTTACGCGTCTGATGACGCAGGAGATCGTTCCCGGTGCCGGCCCGGTGATCGAGCTGGGGCCGGGGACAGGCACCTTCACGAAGGCGCTGCTCCGACGCGGCGTGCCGGAACGCGACTTGTTGCTGGTAGAATACGGTTCCGACTTCGTCCGTTTGCTGCAAGAGCGCTTCCCGAGGGCGCGGGTGCTGTGGATGGATGCACGTCAGCTTTCGCAATACGAACCCTTCATTGCCCCCGCCGCCGCGGTGGTCAGCGGACTTCCGCTCCTGTCGATGTCGCCGCGCAAGGTGATCGCAATTCTCAGCGGCGCCTTCCGCCACATGCGCGATGACGGCACCTTCTATCAGTTCACGTATGGGCCGCGCTGTCCGGTGCCGCGCCCGATCCTGGATCGTCTCGGGTTGAAGGCCAGCCTCGTCGGGAGAACGGCGTTCAACATTCCCCCGGCATCCGTCTATCGAATCCGACGGCGCCCGCAGCGGCGCATCTAGGGATTGTACCTGCCTGGCAATTGCGACGGCCAAGGCAAGAAGTCTATAGCCGAGCTCAAGCTCAGTGACGCGTACTTGAACTCGCGGATCCACGAAAGCCAATCGCGTGAATTACCCTTCCCCAACCCCGAGCTCTTCGAACCTGCATTTAAAGATGTCGTTGGCTGCAATCAGTCTCTTCATCGTATTGCGGGCGTCGTCACCGTCGGCCGCCACGTCTAAGTCGCGGGAGGAAGGCGCTGAGGTTTGCGGGCAGCGTGCGAACGGGATAGGCCAATTGCTAGTAGCCAGAACCGTTGGTTCCCCCGTACTTGAAGGAAAAACAGTTTGCACATCAACGAGGATTGACTGACACTCTCTCCGCCATTTGCACGATTTTGTACCCGAACTACGATTTCGCGCGCTGGGGTTCGTTAGTTGTGCCGAATGCACGCCAGTGGCTTGCATGAGAAACTCCAAGTGATCTCCCATCAACAAGGATGTGGACGCGCCGATCTTCCAGCTGTGGTTGGGGCGAAGCATCAGCGGCAAATCTTCGGGCGCGATACCGAGCCGTTCGACTAGCTCGCGACCATCGGGCCGCCCGGGTTTGCCGCGCGTTCGTCTCTTCATCGACTCGGTTGCCGCTGTTCTCGGCCCCGGACGGCGTCTTTGGCGGTTGTGCTAATCGATGAAGGCCGCAAGCTCCTCCGGTGTCCCTGAGGGGAAGGCTTCCTTGAGAAAGTCGAGGAACGCGGATACGCGAGCGCTCAGCAATCGGCGCGATGGATAGAGTGCCCAGAGGACGATCTCCGGTCCGTGGACAAGCTTGCCGGCGGCCAGATCGTGACTCACGAGCGACACAGGAAGGCGTGCGGCGCCCACGCCTGCGCGGACCGCATCGCGGACCATGACGATCGACGACAGGCGAAGCACCGGGTCGGTCGTGATCCGAGCGTTTCCGCTTGACGACTTCACATCCCATGCGGATGTCAGATCGCTCACCCCGCGCACCACGGTCGGAACGGCAAGATCGCGCGCAGGACGACTTAGGTCGGGGCTCGCCACCACCACCAGCCGATCACGCATCAGGATTCGTCCGACAAGGGTTTCGTCCGGATCCGGATTGACCCTGATCACCAGGTCATAGCCTTCCTCGATCATGTCGACGGCGCGGTCTTCCGTCGTGACCTCGAGCCGAACCTCCGGGTATCTCAGCGCGAACGCGGCAGCCAGCTTTCCCATGGCGGTCTGCGAGAAAAGCAGAGGCGCGCTGACCCGTAACCGGCCTCGCGGCTTGTCCCCGCCCGAAGCGATCGCCGCCGCCGTTTCGTCGAGCTCGGCGAGCAATGCTCCCGTCCGCTCAAAAAGCGCTCGACCTTCCTGAGTAAGCTTCAGTGTGCGCGTTCCACGCTCGAACAACCGCAGATCGAGGCTGCTCTCCAGTTCCGAGACTCGGCGGGAGAGCGTCGCTTTCGGGCGCCCGGCGGCCCGGGCGGCCCGTCCAAAGCCTCCATGGCGGGCGACGAGGTTGAAATCGGCGAGGGCCAGCAAATCCATTCGTTCCACCAGTGAGACGATCTGTCTAAATATAGCGTCTATCTGGCTGAATTTGGATCACTAATTTGCGGGGTGTCGCAACCCACCCGGAGTGATCCCCATGACCATCCTCGTTACCGGCGCCACCGGCAATGTCGGCCGCCATGTCGTCGAACAACTCGTCAAGCGCGGCGCCGATGTCCGTGCCCTCGTGCGCGATCCTGCAAAGGCCAACTTCCCGGCAAGCGTTAACGCCGTGAAAGGCGACCTGCTGGACGTCGACTCGCTGCGCAGCGCGTTCTCAGGCGTCTCGACCCTGTTCCTGCTCAACGCAGTGGTGGCGGACGAATTCACCCAGGCGCTGATCGCGCTCAACCTGGCGCGAGAGGCCGGCATCGAGCGCATCGTGTACCTGTCGGTGATCCACAGCGACGTCTACGTGAACGTGCCCCACTTCGCCGGCAAGTTCGGAGTCGAGCGGATGATCGAGCAGATGGGCTTCAAGGCCACCATCCTGCGCCCCGCTTACTTCATGAACAACGATCTCACGATCAAAGACGTCATGACTGGCTACGGCATCTACCCGATGCCGATCGGCAGCAAGGGCCTCGCCATGATCGACGCGCGCGACATCGGCGAGATCGCTGCCATCGAGCTCGTCCGCCGCGAGACGTCCGTCGCGTCGCTTGCGCTCGATCGGATCAATCTCGTCGGTCCGGATATGCTGACCGGCGCGAAAGCTGCCGCCATCTGGTCGGAGGTGCTGGGTCGCACGATCGCATATCCGGCCGACGATACCGCCGGCTTCGAGAAGAACCTGAGGCAGTTCATGCCGAGCTGGATGGCCTTCGACATGCGGCTGATGAGCGAGCGCTTCCTCACTGACGGAATGATCCCGGAGGCCGGCGACGTCGAGCGTCTGACCGCTCTCCTGGGCCGTCCGCTGCGCTCCTATCGCGACTTCGTTGCCGAGATCACGGCCGCTGCCTGATGGCAGCGGCTTCGCCCAAACGCGACAACCAAGGAATACGACCATGATCTATTCGATCGCCACCGTTCCGGTGAATCCGGAAGGCGAGATTCCGCTGACCCGCGCGCAGGTGTGGAAGGGCCTTGTTCTCAAGGCCCGCGACGCCCGGCTGTTTCTTCCGCCCACTCTCTGCACGCGTTGCGAGGTGGTAGAAGAAAGCAAGACGCACATCGTGCGTGAAGCCACGATCGCCGGCGACGATCTGCGCGAGATCATCGCCTTCGAGCCGGAGAAGAAGGTGACCTTCTTCCAAGCCACCGGCCCGCGCGAAGGCGTGATCGTCAACGAACTCTTCGAGGACGAGGTCGGCGCCCTGCAACTGCGGTTCTATTGCTACACGGGACTGCGCGGCAAGAAGCCGAATGGCCCCGAAGAGCAGGCCGAGCAGGCGCAGTTTGACAGCGACAAGGGCTACAAGGCCGCCCTCCTGTCCACGCTAAAGCGGACCCGCGAATTGCTCGCGGAAACCACGCTCTGATCATCACCGAAAACCGAAACCGCGGCACGACCCTCCTGAGAGGCGTCCCGCCATTCAAGGAGGCATCCATGAGCAATCCCACGAACGACAGCACCAGGACTTCCCCATCGAAACTGTTGGTTCTCGGCGCGACCGGCGGCACCGGACGTCTGATCGTCAGCCAGGCGTTGGCGCGCGGACATCAGGTCACCGCGCTGGTGCGTTCAACCCAGAAGGCAAGCGATCTGAAAGGCGCCAAGCTCGTCGTCGGAGACGTCCGCGACGAACAAGCGTTGCGCGAAGCCCTCGAGGGACAGGGCGCCGTCGTGAGTGCGCTCGGCACGCCGGCAAACCCCTTCAGCGAGGTGACGCTGCTCTCGACGGCAACGCGCGCACTGGTGAGCGCGATGAAGGCCGAGCACGTGTCCCGCCTGGTTTGCATTACGGGGATCGGCGCCGGCGACAGCGCCGGACACGGCGGCTTTCTCTTCGACAACTTGATCTTTCCGCTTCTCCTGAAGAAGGTGTACGCCGACAAGAACCGCCAGGAAGCCATCGTCAGAGACAGCGGGCTCGACTGGATTCTCGTTCGGCCCTCCGTCCTGAATGATCAGCCCAGCCGCGGCTCGGTCCGGGCCATAACGGATCTCTCGGACTTCCATGGCGGAAGCATATCGCGACAAGACGTTGCGGCGTTCGTCTTGGATCAACTGCGCGCCGATGTCTGGCTGCATCGTGCTCCGTTGATCACCTGGTGAACGCGATTCCGCGCACCGTCTGGTCCGTAACGCGTAGGAGTGTGCGGAATGCGGGCTTGACTATGCTGGCGTTCATGATGTGGGGCGCGCCAAGCGGGGTCGGCATCATTCTGCGCGTGGAAGCCATCATCCCCGTAGGCGACATGCTGCTCATTCTTGCAGAAGGCCCCACGAAGCCGCCTTCGGTATGCACGGTCTCACGGCCGTGATCATGGTCGAAGTGCTAGAGTTGGAGGCAATGCATCGCCGCGTGCAACGTGGCGCTTTTCTCGGCTGGAGCGGTTTGCTGTCAGACAGAAAGTCGATAATATAGCGATAATACGTGAGTTTTGGTATCAGGAAGGGCTCAGTGACCAAGGAACGAGAGTTGCCTCTCATCGCCCTTCGGGCGTTCGCCGTCGCCGCACGTGCGCACAGTCTGAGTTCCGCGGCGAAAGAACTCGGGGTGACTCACGGAGCGGTTAGCAAGCAAATTCGGTCCCTCGAGAGTTGGCTGGGTCAACACGTATTCACGCGTGAGGGAAGGGGTCTTACGCTGACCCCCTATGGCAAGATTCTCGCAGAACAGTTGGGGCAATCCTTCAAGGATATCGGAGCCGCTTGCGAGTACGTGAGACGCCAGCGAAGCAAGACGGTTCTTGCCATAGAGGCACCCTCCACATTCGCAATGTACTTTCTGATGCCCCGATTGAGACGTTTCGAGGTGCGCAATGCCAACGTGTCGGTTTGGATTTCAACGCGCATGACCGGCGAGACCCCCGACATATCGGCCAATGATTTAGTGATAACGAGAGGCACAGCGGAGCGGATTGGATCGTACCTCAAGGATACCACGGCACTTTTCACCGAGAACCTTACCCCTGTCAGCGCGGAGGTCCTCTTGCAACGTCGCCCCGTTAAGAAGCCGGCTGATATCCTCAAGCATTCTCTGATCACATCGGCAACGCGTCCGGGGCACTGGGAAGCGTGGCTGCAGGAGGCCGGGGTCCGCGATTATCTGCTTGAAGGCGGCCACCGATTTGATCACATGTTCGTCGCGATGCATGCGGTGCGCGAAGGATTGGGATCGATTGTAGCACCCAAAGAGTTCTTCGCTGGCCCGAGCAGATGGAAGCTGCGCTGTCCGCTCCCAGGCATCGCTGTGAAAGGAGAGCAGTACTTCGCGCATTCTACTTCGAGAGCTGATCCGCGACATGTCAATCGCGTCGTGGATTGGCTGAAAGAAGAGATCGGGAAGTAGCGCACCCACGAAACGTGCCGGTCAATTTTGTCCGGCGCCGGCGGATTTCTGCGTGCCAGAAAACTGAGTTCGGACGTCTCTCCGCAAACCGATTTCGCGGATGTCATCTGCTGGCTGGGACAGTTACTACAACTCACATATAGGTGCATTTAATTCGATTGAAACTCTCGCTCGCGAGCGGGAATGTGCCGCCATGCACGATTTGCCCACCCTGCAGGCGGTCATCCTTGATTTGGATGGCACGCTCGTCGACAGCGCGGAAGACATTCGCGCCGCGGTCAATTCGCTTTTCGCCGAAGTCGGTTTGAGATCCATCGCTGCCGCCGAAATCAGGGCCATGATCGGCGACGGTGTGCCCAAGCTTATCGAGCGAGCGTTGATGGCGGCCGATGCGAAACCCATGGACATTCTAGATCTCGTGCCGCCGGCATGCCGTGCCAAAAACGCAGCGCCGAAAGGCGCAGCTTCATCCACCACATCCAAGCAGGAGCCTTATCCATGAACCAACGCCTCGCGCCCTCGCAGAATCCCGCAACGGGAGTCGACGTGAACGGAAGATTTTATGCTGCGCCCAAGCGTCCGACCGTCGTAGTGTGTGTCGACGGTTTCGACCCCGCTTATCTGGAGCATGGCATTGCGAACGGCACGTTGCCCGCGATGAAGTCCTTCAAAGAACATGGCTTTGTTGCAATCGCGGATTGCTCGATGCCGAGCACGACGAACACCAATAATACGTCAATCGTCACCGGCGTGCCGCCGGTCGTGCATGGAATCAACGGAAACTATTATCTCGATGCCGAAACTGGCAAGGAGATCATGGTCACCGACGCCAAACGCCTTAGGTGCGGCACCATCCTCGGTGCATTGAGTCGGGCTGGCGTAAAGACGGCTGTTGTGACCGCGAAAGACAAGTTGCTGAAGGTACTCGCTTACGAGATGAAGGGGATCAACTTTTCCTCGGAGTACGCCGGCAAAGCCAATCTGAAGGAAAACGGTATCGATAACGTCGAAAAATTGGTGGGGCGCACTACGCCGGACCAATACTCGGCAGATCTCTCGCAGTTCGTCTTCGACGCCGGTGTCAAGCTCCTGGCGACTGAGCATCCAAAGCTCATGTACCTGTCAACCTCCGACTACGTCCAACACAAACATGCGCCGGGCGAGCCCGAAGCTGACGCGTATCATCAGGCTGTCGACAAGGCGATCGCGTCCCTCATCTCGCTTGGAGCAACTGTTGCGATTACCGCAGATCACGGGATGAACGACAAGTCTGCCAAGGATGGCACTCCCAATGTCGTGTACCTCGAGGACGAATTGAACTCACGGTTCGGCGACGGCTCGGTGCGCGTGATTTGTCCGATTGCGGATCCATTCGTTCGTCATCACGGGGCGCTCGGTTCCTTTGTTCGGGTGCACCTGCGAAAGCCTGGCGATGTCCACGCGATGATTGCCTTTGCCAAGACGTTGCCGGGAATCGAACTCGTCTTGGATAAGCAGCAGGTATGTAGGCAGTTCGAACTGCCCATCGACCGTGAGGGAGATTTTGCGGTCTTCAGCGATCGGAACACCGTGGTGGGCGCTCGACGGGAGGACCATAATCTCAGCCAGTTGGCCGGCCATCGGCTGCGCTCGCACGGTGGCCTCGGCGAGCAGAAGGTGCCGTTCCTGATTTCGCGTCCGATCAGCGAGCAATACAAGGAAAAGGCAAAAGCCGGACCGCTGCACAACTACGACATTTTCGATTTCGCGCTGAACGGAGTTGTCGACTAGACAGCAAAGCGCCAATCGAGAGCGGCGGTCCGTAGCTGCGCGAACCGCTGATCGTTCCGTCCGTCAATGTCTATCCCTACAAGCACGCGATAGGCTTCCCAAAGGTTTTGCAAGGCCGTCCGGCGCAACACGGAGGGGTCGCCCACGTTGACCCAGGGGCGCTTGCGCCTTGCTCACATCGGCGCTCGCCAGCCGGCCGACCTGGACAGCGCCGGCCGCCTGCGTGCGTCAATCGGCGTGCGTCGCTTAGGGACGAACGCGGATGATCGTCTTCCCCTTGCGTCGCTCGGTCGGGTTTAAGGCGGCGACGGCATCCTCGAGGGGCGAGACGTTGCCGATGTTCGTCCGCAGTCGTCCGTCCCGCACCCGCTGGACGATCTCACTCAGTTGGGCACGATCGGACTCGACGACGAAGTCGACCGCGAGGCCGTCGGCGGGCCGTGCCTCGGCCGGCCCGACGATAGACACCAGCGTTCCTCCGGCTCGAATCAGGCCTGCGGACCGCTTCCCGATGTCGCCGCCGATGACATCGAACACGAGATCGACTCCGCCGACGTCTTCCAGGGCGTCGTTGTCGAGGTCGACGAACTCCTTCGCGCCGAAGTCGAGCACCGTCTGACGGTCGGCGGCGCGTCCGGTACCGATGACGTAGGCGCCGGCCTCTCGTGCGAGTTGCGTCACCATCGACCCGACTGCGCCGGCCGCACCGTGCACGAGGACGCTCTGCCCCGCCTGAAAGCGGCCGTGCTCGAACAGTCCCTGCCACGCGGTCAGGCCCGAGATCGGCAGGCTCGCGCCGACCGTGAAGTCGACATCGCCCGGCAGCGGCGCGAGGTTGCGTGCCTCGATCGCCACATACTCGGCCAGCGTGCCGTCGCGATACCAATCCGCGAGGCCGACCACCCGCTGTCCCACCGACAGACCGGTCGTGCCATATCCGAGAGCGGTGACCACTCCGGCCAGCTCGTGCCCCGGGATCGACGGTGTTCGATCACGGTCGAGGCGATCGGTCCAGGTCGAGGGCCACGCCAGCTCAGTCGGGACGAATCCCGACGCATGAACCTGAACGACGACGTCGTTTATCGCTGCCTGCGGCTCGGGCCGCTCCACCAGCGTCATCCCGGCCGTTCCCGCCGCCTGGTCCGTCACAACGATCGCTTTCATGGTAATTTCTCCTCGGTCATTTGTCTCTTTGGCTCGGGAGCGTGGACGCGCCGGCTATCCACAAAATGTCAGCCATTGTCGAAGTCCGGTCTCCATGCCTGCGATCTGCGCTGTCTGCACTGACCGGGGTTCCCACGACGCCTGATGCATCGGGATCGCTCCGGTCGCCGGTGTTGGCGAATAGATGCGTTGCGGCTGGTTATAAAACAGTACCAAGATTGCCAATTTTGGCTGTACCATCGCGCAATGGCTGGCATCCGCCGGTGACGTATCCGGATCCGCGTGGCGATCCGGGGCTGCGAAACGAGATCGCGGCTTACCTGGGGCTGGCCCGTGGCATTCAGTGCAGCCCCTCTCAGGTGCTCGTGACAGGCGGATTCTCAGGTGCGCTCGGTCTGGCGATCCGAGGGCTTCAGCTTGAAAGGATGGAAGCCTGGATCGAGGATCCAGGCTTTCCGCTCACTCGTACCGCGCTTGGTCTGGCTGGCATGGCCGTGCAGCTGTCCCGGTCGATACGGAAGGACTTGATGTCGCCGCTGGTGTCCAGACCGCCGGTGGAGCGACATTGGCAGTTGTAACGCCAGGCCAGCAGGCACCGCTGGGAATGACGGTGTCGCTGCCGCGGCGGCTTGCACTGATCGCCTGGGCTCGGCGGAACGACGCCTGGATCATCGAGGACGATTACCTGAGCGAACTGCAGCTGAAAGGACGGGCGGCTCCGGCTCTTGCATCTCTCTCGACGGCCCGGAGCGAATAATATTTCGACCTTCTTGCGCTGTCGTCGTGATGCTCAACCTTCCCAGGATTTGGCAAGCGCCCGCGCCATGTCGCGGGATCTTCATGGAGCGGGCGAGGTACCTTTCGAGCAGGCGGGCAGCAATGTCGATTGTTCAAACAAGAAGCCGCCGCGCAGGCCATTGGAACAAAAGCATGCAATGTCGGTTGGCCACCAGTTGTCCAAGGAGGAGAGCAATGGATTGGAATCGCGTTGAGGGCAATTGGAAGGAAATGAAAGGTAAGGTCAAGGAGCAGTGGGGGAAGCTCACCGATGATGACCTCGACGTCATCGCGGGAAAGCAGGACCAGCTCGAAGGACGTTTGCAGCAGCGTTACGGCTATGCGAAGGACCAGGCCAGAAAAGAGATCGATGACTGGTACGGTCGTCAGAAGTGGTAACTTCAAGAAGCCCCGCTTTTGCGGGGCTTTTTTCTCGGAAGTCCGGGTTTCGACCTCCTTCAGGACAGGAACGAAATGTCGCACCGGCACGTTCTTCCTCTGCAATCGAAATGGAGGAACGAGATGAAGAGCTACCTTCTTGCCGCCACCTTGATGGTGTCGTTTGCCGCCCCCGCTTTGGCTGAAGACGTTGGCGTTGGGGTTCAGGCCGGACCGGTCGGCGGCGGCGTCACTGTCGGTGAGCCTCGCGACCATCGCGACCGCGATCGGACCACCGTCATCAAAGAGCGTGAGCCTCGCGAGACCGACAGGACAACGGTCATCAAGAAAGAAAATGAGGACGGGTCTCGCGAGAAAACCGTCATTCATCATGACAACGACTGATCGAAACGACTGGCGAAGACGGCCGGCAACAGCCGGAGAAAATTGGAAAAGGCGATCGGGCCATCAAGCGGGCATTCTTGGATCCGCAAGATACCGTCCGGCCCTTCAACTTCTGAAAGAGCCTCCGCTGCCTAGCGGGGGCTTTCTCATACGAGGCGGCATGGTCGTACAAGCGTTTGGTCGGAGGTCGGACCCGTGCGATTCCCGTCCGCGACGAAGTGCGCTATCATCCGATTCGAGCGCGGCCCACGCCTCCCCCCTCCGATCGGGAAAGTATTGTTCATACCGGGCTACCTGATCATCGAACCGACTGTTCGAGCGCCAAGCATAAGGAGGGATTGCGAAGATTGCTCGCAATAGGAGGTTGCCGATGAAGCTGTCTGCGCCGATTTACCATTTGAAGCGCAAAGCCAAACGACTATCCCGCGAGGAAGGTATTCCACTCCATGTCGCGCTGAATCGCATCGCCCTTCAGGAAGGCTATAGCGGTTGGAGCCTGCTTGCGGCGAAGCTGTCCGCGTCCAGGCCCGCCGGCAAGCTGCTTGCTCGGTTGAAGCCTGGTGACCTGGTGCTGGTGGGCGCGCGTCCGGGCCAGGGCAAGACGATGATGAGTCTTGAGCTCGCCATTGAGGCCATGAAATCCGGCAATCGCGCCGTGTTCTTCACGCTGGAGTATACCGAAAGGGACGTTCTGGATCGCTTCCAGGCCATCGGCGCGGAGTACGCGCGGTTCGACGGACTGTTCGAACTCGACTGCTCCGACGCGATAAGTGCCGATTACATCACGAGGGTGTTGGCGACGGCAGCTCGCGGCACCCTGGTGGTGGTGGACTGTCTGCAATTGCTCGATCAGAAACGTGAACACCCCGGATTGGCCGAGCAGGTTCGCGTGCTGAAATCGTTCGCGCGGGAGCGGGGGCTGATCATCGTCTTCATCTCGCAGATCGATCGCTCCTACGATCCGGCGAAGAAGACGTGTCCTGACATTGGCGATGTCCGGCTGCCTAATCCGCTGGACTTGCGGCTGTTCAACAAGACGTGCTTCTTGAACAAAGGCGAAGTCCAGTTCCGGGGCGTGAGCTAGCGCGGGCCAATCCGGTCCTGCTCCTGTCGTGTGCCAAATCGATCGCGCGCGACAGGGGCTGCAATGCCCCGTTGCTGCGTTTCTGATATCGCCAATCGTGTTCACGCCTTCGGCAGGCTCGGCGGAAACCAATCGTTAGGATTCGGTCGGGTCCGCTTTTTCCGGCTTCGATTCGTTCTTTGAGAACGAAATGAAGTCAGATGCAGAACAGTCAAAGACAGGTGCATCGCCCGCAAAACAGCGCGCCCCGCCGCGGGCGTGCTAGTCGCCTCTCTTGCATTCACTCTCGCACGCAACCACTGTTCGGCAACGCGCTAAGGGGCGGCCGCGATGGCTTCGATCTCAATAACGAATTCCGGCCGCACCAAGCCGGCCACCATTATCAGCGTCGTCGCCGGCGGCGTTCCCGGAAACTGCCGGTCGCGCGATCGCCTGTAGCCCTCCATGTGCTCACGGGCCGTCACATAGACGCTGAGGCGGACGACGTTCGCCAGCGTCATCCCGTCTTCGGCAAGGATCGCCGCAATGTTTGCGAAGCATAGATCGGCCTGCGCTTCGCTGTCCGCGGGAATCCTCTCATCTGGAGCGATGCCGAGTTGCCCCGCAGTGATCACCAGCCGGTGGCCCGCCGGCACGGCGATCCCGTGGCTGTATCGCGCCAAGGGCGGTCGAATCGACGAGGGAGACAGTGCACGCATGGCGACCATCCTGAATGGAGACAAAGGGCAGATGATGCAGTCGATGCTAGTCAAAGCTACGACGCAGCGTCAACGAGATGACGTCGCCACGTTCGGCGGAAACCAATCGTTAGGACGCTGTCCGGACCGATTTTCGCGGCTTCGATTCGTTCCTTGAGAACGAAATGAAGTCAGACGCAGAACAGTCGAAGGCAAGATGCATCGCGACGGAAAACAGCATGCCCTGCCGTTGGCGCGCTAGTCGCCTTTCTTGCCATCGCTCGGAGGCGCAGGCCTCGGTGGCGGTGGGCTGCCCACGCTGCCGGGGGTACCACCGGTCCGGGCTCCAGGTTTGAGTGGCGGCGCGCTTCCGCCCACGGCGCCTGTTGCAGCGGCCGGGTCTCCAGGCCTGGGCGGCGGTGGACTGCCGACGCCTTGCGCAAACACCTGAAGTGGCGCGAGTGCGAGAGCTGCGGCGATCAGCATGGAGAGCTTACTTTTTGACATTCGCTTCTCCCAATGATGTCCCACGATAACCTTCAGGCCAGGTGCGAAGTTCCTCATCGACCCATCCGATCGATCTCCGCCGCAGCGAGTTGCGCGATATGCAGATCGATCTCCGCCATCGGATCGCCGTCGCCCAAGTACCAGGCTGCAGACAGACCGGTCCAAGCCAGGATCCAGCGAAGCAGGCGAAGCCGGTCGAGCTTTGCGGCTTCTGCGACGATGTCCAGACGCCGTGCAAAGCGGCCCGGCACGGTGGCCACCGGCCGCGTCGGGTCGGCGAGATCGGGATTGGTGAAGATGTTGGCGAAGTCGAAGCCGCGCTCGCCCATAATGTGCTTGGGATCAATCGCGAGCCAGCCGCGCGCGCCAAAGTCCAGCACGTTGTCGTGGTGCAGATCGCCATGCAGGACGACGATGTCGCGCTGATCGCGGAGCAGGGCTTCGGCCGTCTCGGTGCAGCGGGGAAGAATCCCGCCGTAGGTTCGCGCGGCCGGCGCGAGTTCGCGAAACCATTGCGCCAGCGGTATCAGCTTCGGCAAGGCCTTGGTGCGGGGCGCATGAAGGCGGGCGGCTGTCCGGCACAAAATGCGGCAGGCCTCATCGTCCTGCCCCGTTCGGGCCATGTCGCTAAGAGAGGCCGGACCGGTGGCGCGCTCCAGCAGCAGCGCGTGCTCGTCGCGCGCCAGCACGCAGGCTGCGCCGTCTCCATCCCACCATTCCATGACCGCGCCGCCGAGGCGTTCGTCCTCCTCGAACGCCAGCTTGAGCATGGCGGGTTCGCCGTGCCGTAGCACCGGCAGCAGCCGCGCCGCATGGGTGACAATGGGTTCGCCATCAGGGACGAGGCGCCAGTTT
This sequence comes from Bradyrhizobium sp. LeoB3, assembly GCF_055456055.1. Classification (NCBI taxonomy): domain Bacteria; kingdom Pseudomonadati; phylum Pseudomonadota; class Alphaproteobacteria; order Hyphomicrobiales; family Nitrobacteraceae; genus Bradyrhizobium; species Bradyrhizobium sp. LeoB3. The sequence continues at coordinate 33,068 of NZ_JBVBEF010000059.1, read as the reverse complement.
GAGAGATATGAATCGAACATCCGATGAGCGTATAGCGGCGTTTATCGTGTTGTTCACGCGGTCGTGTAGAGGTAATTCATCGTTATTTTCGCACGAGCGCGATGCATTCCTTGCGCCGCTTGGCGACGCGCCGATTTCTGCGATTTGCGCACAAGTCTTTCAAGCGCGGCGCGCTTTTTCCGAATCGGTGTTCCGCGATAGCTGTGCTGTCAGATCAGTTGCAGCCATTGCGAGTCAGGCGGGCATGTCCCTCAAACGATTACCAGAACCACGCTGTTGCGTGGGCGATGATTGCTGCCGTGATCCTCACCAAGGCAGTTACGGAGAAACAAGATGAACAGCCTCAAGATATCAGTCGCTTCGGCCATGATGCTTTCGGCTTTGGCGGCGGCGCCGGTGTTCGCGCAGCAAGCGATTCAGGAGCCCGGCCTGCACGCATTCTATCATCCCAACTCGGATGTGCTGAATTCGGGGGCGAGCGCAAACAAGCTCGTGAATGACGCCAGCGCCTACGCGGCAATGGAAGGCGGTCGTGCTTCGCAATGCGCGCCGCGGGTTCGGTCTCAGAAATCCGGATCGCGAGCCGTTGCTGCAGCGGACAATCGGCAGCTTCGCTGCGACTGACGCATCGTCCATCTTGAATGTCGAACGACAGTGCGGGTTCGCTTCGGCGGCCCGCGCTTCACACGCTGAGAACCGGAGCGCTTTGGTCGCTTCCCTGGTTCCGGATCTCGCCCGGGTCCTCGGAAAGCAAAGCGCGAATTTCTCGCAGCTCTTCCAGGATGAAATTCAGCACCACGCGCGTGCGCGGCGCAAGATGTCGGCGTGAGGAGTAGACCAGGCTGAGCGGAATGTTCGGCGACGGGAAGTTGTTCAAGACGCGGATAAGCTGGCCACTGCGCAGATCGTCGAACACGTCGACCAGCGTGAGATAGGCAATCCCGTATCCGCCTCTGGCGGCCAGATGCACAGCGCTGCCGTCATTGGCGAGGAATCCGCCTGACACGCGAAATTGCTGGGTGCCTTCGTTGGTCACGAACGTCCACATATCCGAATTCTGGCTGGTGGCGTGCACAATGCAGGTGTGCTCTGCAAGTTCGGCGGGCAAGGAAGGCTCGCCATACTTTTCGATATAGCTCGGCGCCGCCACGGCGACGCGCGAAATCGTGCCGGCGTGACGAACGACCAGCGATGCATCCGATATTTCGCCGGCGCGCATCGCGAGATCGAGGCGATCTTCGATCATATCGCCGATCCGATCGCTCACCACGAGCTCGACCTTCAGCCCCGGGTGATCTGCGAGCAACTCGGGAAGACGCCGCGCGAGGAAGCGACCTGCGGTCCCCGTCACGCCGACGCGGACCAGGCCTATGGGAGAGGCGCTCTGTCGTCCCACGGCCGTCAGCATGCCCTCGACGCCGTCCAATATCGGTCGGGCGAGAAGGACAAGCATCTGTCCGTCGTCGGTGAGGCTGATCTTTCGCGTGGTGCGATGGAATAAGCGAACGCCGAAGTGTTCTTCGAGCTGCGAAATCTGGCGGGCGACCGCGGCCTGGCTCACATCACGCTCGCGCGCGACGGCGGAAAACGAAAGAACTTCCGCTACGCGTACGAGAATGCCGAGGCTGCCGAGAAGGTCCATCGCCGGTGCGCCTGTTCTCTAAGGCTCTGCCACCTGCAGACGTGCTTTCTCCAGCCTTTCCTTGAGAGAGAATAGTTTTCCACTGAGCTCATCGAGTTCGCCGGGCGCGAACTCCGCGAAGATAAATTCAATCAATGAATCTCGTCGCGGTGCCAATCCTTCCAGATGCTCCAACGCTCGATGCGTTAGCGACAGGTTGACGATTCGTCCGTCTCGTCGCGATGTCTTTCTCTGGATTAAGCCCTCTTTCTCAAGGATTTTTGACTGCGTTGTGACAAACGACGCTTCGACGTTCAAAATTTTCGAGACGTTGCCGACCGACAACCCGTTGTCGTCGGCGGTATCGGCGAGGATCAGCATGATCTTCCATTGCGGACCGGTGATTCCGAGCGTTTTCGCCCAGGACTGATAGAGTTCATCAAGGGATGCGTGGAGCGACGCTATTTCCCGACCAAACTGTCGAATAGAGTCTCGCTTCCTCATTGCGAATACATCTGCTCCGTTCATTGGTCATGTCACCGAGTGTAGCTTGGCTGCAACAAGATCGATTTTGTTGTCATTTGATAATGGTGTTATCTAGATCATGACAAATAAGTTCGTTACTTATGCTCGGGCAAGGGGGCTGGTTGGCTGGGCGCGATAAATTTTCCGTCAGCTTGAGACACTTGTAATTGGGCATTACGCGAGAGCGATGGGTCTCAGGCCGCTCGTTCCGCTTCGACTGACACCAGTCCGTCAGATCAGGAGGTTGCAATAAAATGACTGTCGTTAGGACATTCGTACTTGGTGGGGCCGCAAGCCTCATCACTCTGGCGGGCGCGCAGGCGGCCGATCTTCCGGTGAAGGCGAAGGCCGTCGAATATGTGAAGGTCTGCTCGCTGTACGGCGCCGGCTTCTGGTACATCCCGGGCACCGACACCTGCATGAAGATCGGTGGCTATCTGCGCGTGGACGCGACCTTCAACGGCGGCATCCATGGCACCCCGGCGTGGAACGGCGATATCGGTCAGGGGAACCGTTACCGCGATTACTTCGCCGCTCGTTCCCGTATGGCGCTGACGATCGATACCCGCACCGCCACCGAATATGGCGTGGTTCGCACCTTCGGTCAGGCCGACTTCCAGTTCTCGACGCTCGGCGGCAGCACCTACAACCCGAACTCGATCAATACCGGCCTGCCGGTTGCCGGCTCGCAGCTGCTCGACACTCCCGGCGGCGGCTATGTCGCGGTTGAGTATGTTTTCATTCAGTTCGCCGGCTTCACCTTCGGTAAGTCTGCCTCCGCCTACGCTACTCCGTGGCAGGGCTTCCCGGGCAACATCAACTCCAACCTGCTCGGCGGCCAGAACACCGACACCGGTGTGAACAACATCCAGTACACCGCGCAGTTCGGCAACGGCGTGTCGGCCAGCATCGGCTTGGACGATCCGACGGTCTGGGATCGTACCGCGGTCTACAACCTGTCGCTGCCGCTGAACGCGACCTTCAACACGGGCAACGCCTATGCGGGCGTTCACGCGCCTGACGTGGTCGGCAACATCCGCATCGACCAGGCTTGGGGTCTGTTCCAGATTTCGGCCGCGGCGCATGAAGTGAGCGGCTCCTACAACACGCTCAACGCGGCTGGCGCTCCCGCGGGCGGCGTCGGTCTGCCGGGTGCGGCACCGACCGCGGCGTCCGAACTTTCCGGTCACCCTGATACCAAGTGGGGTGGTGCGGCGATGATCGGCGTGAACATCAAGAACATCCCGACCGGCCCCGGCGACGACATCAAGTTCGACGTCAGCTACGCCAAGGGCGCGACCAAGTATGTGATCTCCAGCTCGTCGGCCTCGCCGAGCTTCGCGATGTTCGGCAGCAGCGGCGCGTTCGGCGCCTATCAGAGCATCGGCTTCGGCGCCACCACCGACGGCGTCTACCTGCCGGTCGCGGCTGGTGGCGATGGATCGCTGCATCTGACGGAAGCTTTCGGTATCCGCGGTGCCTTCAACCACAACTGGGATCCCTACTGGTCGACCAGCTTCTTCGGCAGCTATTCGGCGGTCCGGTATGATGGTGCGGCGAAGGCGTTCATGTGCCTGAACTACATCACGCCGGCCAAGGCGGTCAGCGCGGACTTCGTCTGCAACCCGAACTTCAACGTGTCGCAGCTCGGTGCGGTCACTCGCTGGACCCCGGTCAAGAACCTGACCTTCTCGGCTGAATTCCAGTGGTTCCACCTCGACCAGAGCTTCCAAGGCACCGCCGTCCTGGGCCCGTCGGCACCCAAGCCGGCCGCTCGCTACGAGTTCAAGGACCAGGATACCTTCCTGCTCCAGCTCCGCGCGCAGCGTAACTTCTGAGGACAAAGAGCCGCAGCGCGCCTGCGGCTCCAGATCATGATCCGATTAGACCAATCGGATCATGATCCCCTCTATCTGTTTGAGCATGATCTCCGCGCAAACGCCTCGCGTTTGTCGCGAGGGAGACCGGTTTCCACTTTTCCGGATCATGCTCTAGCCAACGTCAACAGAGACCTGCCGCAAACAGATCTTCGTGTTGACCTCCAGGGACCTCCGGCGATGCCCCGCCGGAGGTCTTTCCTTTGAGATGACATATTATTCACGTGACATGGTGTCCGCGCGACATATTGTTGTTGCGCGTGTTCCGCTTTTGCTCATATTTTATGCAGAACCGGCCGGTGAATTTCGATTTTCGCTCTGGCGTTTCCTATGGCGGCCGATGCAGCATCCCGCGCCCTGTCGGCGCTCCAGGGTCGCTTCCAGGAGGAGCAGTCGGGGGCGCCGTCGGTCATGCCCATCCTGTCCCGCGAGCATATTGAACCAGCAGAAATGTCTTACCTTGACGATTCCCTTGGCTATGCCCTCCATCGGGCACAATTGGCGGTGTTTGAGGGAATTCTTCAGTGTTTCGCTGAGTCCGACGTAACGGCTGCGGAATTCCTGGTGCTTGTGGTGGTGGCGGAGAACCCCGGCATCAACCAGGCTGATCTCGCCAAGAGCCTTGAAGTGGAGCGCCCGAGGATCGTTCCGACCCTCAACAGCCTGGAACAGCGCGGGCTAGCCAAGCGGACCCAAGTCGCCCAAGATGCCCGCGTCAGACAGATCCATCTCACCAAGAGCGGCCATCAGCTCGTGAAGGTGCTGCAACGGCGCGCCCGGGACCATCAGAAAAGGATCATGGCGCGGCTCGATGAAACCGAGGCAAAGGTGATTCTCTCCTGCCTCTGGAAACTTGCAGGGCGGGATTGTCCGGACGAAGAGCGCGTCCGTCGGAACGGAGCGCAAGTCCGCAGCGTCTGAGCCTTCGCCGCGAACGTGCTGTCGTCACCGCTGTCGTTTCTCGTTTTCGCCGCGGCTGACGATCACGCCTGGACGTTGATCAGCTTCGCCGCCGTCAGGCCGAGGATGTCGGCCTTCTCCTCATCGCTCAATGACGTGCATGCGAAGATGTGGTCGACCGGCTGCAACTGCCATGGATAGGGATAGTCGCTGCCCAGCACGAGCTGCGACGCGCCGACCTGCGCGGCCAGATGCCGGATGGCCTCCGGCGTGAACACCAGCGAATCGAAATAGATCTGCTTGAGATATTCGGTCGGCCGCTTCTTCAGCTTGATGTCGGGATTGCAATTGGCCGGGCTGACCAGGCAGGCGTGATCCGCACGATCCGCATAGGAAGGCAGATAGCCGCCGCCATGCGCGGCGATGATCTTCAGGCCGGGGAAGCGGTCGAACGTGCCTTCGAAGATCAGGTGCGCCAACGCGATGCTGGTCTCGGTCGGGTAGGCAACGAGGTTGGAGAGCCAGCCGTTGCCGGCAAGATGCTTGTTCAATTCCGCGATGCCCTGCGGATGGATGAACAGGGGGACGCCAAGCTCCTCGGCCTTGGCCCAGACCGGGTGAAATTTCGGATCGGAAAACGGCAAGTCCTCGACCATGCCGCCGATGGCTGCGCCTTTCAGCCCCTGTTTCCTGACGGCGGTGTCCAGCTCCTTCACGGCGAGATCGGGCGCCTGCAGCGTCAGCGACGCGAAGGCGGCAAAACGATCCGGTTTGGATGCACAGAGCTCGGCGAGCTTTTCGTTCTGGATCTGCACGATTTTGCCGGCGAGCTCACGATCGCGGCTATACCAGAACGGATTGATCGACAGCACTTCCATGTCGACCGCCTGCGCGTCCATCGCCGCCAGCCGCTGATCGAGATTGACGAAAGCTTCCTCGGCGCCGCGCACCGGGGGGACCTGGATCTTGCTGGCATCGTTGCCCAGCAGTGCGCCGGCTTCTCGGATCTGGCAATGCGCGTGAACGTCGATGGTCTTCACACGTTTGCCGTTGACGCTGACCGGCAGCGTCTGGCGCGCCGGCTGCTGCGCGTGCGCGCTGCGCAACAGGCCGCAACTGCAGAACATGATGCTGGCGGCAGCGCCGCCCTTCAGGAAGTTTCGACGGGTGGTCACGCGGGTTCCTCCCAGTTCTATTTTTGAAGTGTGCAAGGTAAGGTAGAAAACGCGGCCTCAACAAGGCAGCCGGTGCGCGCCGCACAAAATGCAACCGCGGCAACTTTTCAGAGGCGCTTCTCGAAGAACGTGTCCGGATACGGATCGTCGTTGAAGCGCGCGATCTCGTTCCAGCCGCTGTTGCGGTAAAGCTGCTGCGCCTCCGGCAGCGCGCTGTTGGTATCGAGACGCAGGACCTTGATGGACAATTCGCGCGCGATGTCCTCGGCGGCCTCCATGAGACGATGTGCGAGCCCAAGGCCACGCGCTGATGGCGCGACCCACAGCCGTTTGATTTCCGCGATCTCGCTGCCACCGCCCTTCAGTCCGACGCAGCCGATCGGCAGGCCGTCCGACATCGCGACGAGGAACGCGCCGCGCGGGCGGATCATGTCCACGGCTTCCGGATCGCGGGACAGCGAGACGTCGAAGCCGTTCTCGAAGCGGCGCGCCAGCTCGGCATAATATTCACCGAGGCAGTATCTGGCGTCCTCGCGCCTCGGGTCGATTTCCTCAAGCACGATGTGGCCGCGCCCGAGCGCGGAAGCGACCAGGTCCATCGCACGCAGAAGTTCTTCCTGCCGCGAGTGGCGGGCCAGGAAGTCTTTGGCCTGGGCGTTGGAGAGCGCTTCATAAGCGCGGAATTCGGAACGGCCGGCCTTGGTCAACCTCGCGACGCGGCGGCGTGCATCCTCGGGATGTGGCACGGTCTCGATCAGGCCTTCGTCTTCCAGGCCGCGCAGCAGGCGGCTCATCAGGCCGGAATCGAGCCCGAGATAGTCGCGGATCGCCGCGACATCGGATTGCCCATGCCCAATCGCGTTGAGCACGCGCGCGCTGCCGAGCGGGCGTCCGCGCCCGAGAAAGGAGGTGTCGAGGGCGCCCACCTCGGAGGTGACGGCGCGGTTGAAGCGGCGGACGCGCGCAACAGGGTCTAGCGGCATGATATCTGACTTTAGTCAGATAAATTGTTCTGTCAATCGAGGGCGGGGCGAAGTTGGGACGAAGCCCTGCGCGCTTCACCATGCCACTCGCCGGACAGGCCACCAGCGGCACCTATCGCGCCCGTTAACCCAACCTCTTAACAATCCGTAAACACCTGCAAGCGCAGCCTCCGCACCGGAGGTGCAGCATGCTCATCTACCCCGTACCTGTCGAAGTGACGAAGGCGAGGGTTCAGCTTCTCGCCCATCAGATGGAAAAGGCCCCGCCTCGTGTCATCAACGAAGCCGTCCTTGACGTCTTCGCGGCCAAGAACAAGGTCGAGCGCGACGCGGTTGCCGTCGATATCAAGGCGTAGCACGCACTGACGTCTTCTCGTATCCTCGCCGCGCGCTGCCTTTGGCGCCGTTGTCTTACCGTGAGGTCACGCGAATGAAGCGGCAGTTGATCATGGCCCTCGGCGGGACGACGTTGCTGCTCGCGTCATTCGCTTCCGGGCAACCGATGGCGCAAGACGCGGGCGCATCGGGACAGCAACTGTTCAACAATTCCTGCCGCACCTGCCACACCACGAAAGAGGGTGACAATCGCTTCGGTCCTCACCTGCACAACATCATCGGCCGCAAGGCCGGCTCGCTGCCGAATTATCGCTACTCCGAGGCGATGCAATCTGCCGATTTCGTGTGGGACGAAGACAAGCTCGGACGCTTCATCGAAAATCCGGATGCACTGGTTCCGGGCAACGGCATGACACCCTATACCGGAGTCCGTTCTGCCGAGGACAAGGCGAAGATCATCGCTTTCCTCAAATCGTCCGGCCCATGAGTCCGCAGCTCCCGTCGCGCGGGCGGGCCTTCAGTGCGTCGGCACGACGAAGATCTGGCCGGGATAGATGCGGTTGGGATTGCGGATCTGTTCCTTGTTCGCCCGGTAGATGACGGCATAGCGTTGCCCCGCACCGAACGCGCGCTGGCTGATGCGCCAGAGGCTGTCACCGCGGGAGACGGTGGCGGTCGTGATCTTCGGCACCACCACGGCGGAGGGCGAGCTCTTGTCGGACGGAGCGCTCGTCTGGGCAGCGGCCAGCTTGGTCGGGGCAGCTTCCGAGGGCTTGGCCTGCGCCGGCAAGGAGGCAGTCGTCAATGTGCTCGGAACGTTGAACGGCACCTCGGCACGCGCGCGGACGGCGCCCGAAGCAGCCTCCACCTCGTCCAGCCTGATCCGGTAATTGCCCGCCGCCACGCCGGCGTTGATCGCGACGGAGAGGCGACCGTTGTCGTCCGACGTCACGGCGGCGACAAAGCTGTCGTTGAGATAGAGCCTCACCGCGGCGCCGGGATGCGCACGACCGCTGACACGGAGCTTTCCGCCCGGCTCGGTCTCGACCGCTTCCACGACGATCACGCGCTCCGCCCCCGGCGTCGGGGCGGGATCCTGCGAGAGCACCTTCACAGGTTTATCCGGCGCTATCAGCGCTACGATCGGCTGTTCCTTCCCGGCAGGCTCGAGCGCCACCGCGACGCTCTGCTTGGACGCGGTCTCCTTGCCGTCCGGCTGCTTGACGCGCAGCGTCAGATCGTAATTCCCCGGCGGCAGCGGACGCGGGATCATGGCGAATTGTCCCGATTGATCGGCGACGATGCGATCGTGCAGTTCGCCGTTGCGGAGCAGCTCCACCGTCGCACCCGGCGTCGCCCGGCCCGCGATCACGGCTTCGCCTGTTGGCTCGATGCGGACAACGTCGAACTCCGGCGTGCCGTCGCTGCTACCCGGCGCGGGAGGCAGGCCGGTAAGCGCTGTTGCGAGGTTGGCTGCCTCGGATTGCAGGGCCGATAGAGCCGATGGTGCCTGATCGCGCTTGTCCGATGCCGAATCCTGCGCTGCAGGCGCAGACGTCGTGGCGGAACTGGTTGAGACCGATGGCGTTTGCCGCGCGGGAGGAATGAGGAAGAACAGCGCGACGACGCCGGCGATGGCAAATGCCAGCATCGGCACGACCATTCGGCTTATCGACGTGGCGCTCATGATGTTCATCCGTTTGGCCGAATCGCTTAATGGCGCGAGGCGCAGCATGTCGGGAACACTGCTCCCATCTGTTCAGTCCATCAAGTAGCCTTCAAATCGCTTGGTAGATTGGTCAGCCGGACTGACCTAATCCTCCAGCGTTCCTCAGTGCCAATCCGCCAAATTGATCGCGAGCGCGATGGCGCCGACCAGGACCAGGCTCACGGCCCAGACCGTCTCCAGATTGAACCAGCTTCTCGCCACGTACCTCACGCCGAGATAACGATACACCAGCCACGCCAGGCATCCGCCGGCGGTGATCATGGCTGCGGTGTGGACCAGGGCAACCAGCAGCGCCATCGCGAGGTTCTGGTTGACGACGCCTGCCGCCGCCTCGTGGCCGTCATGGATGCCGGAAGGCAGGCAGAGCCCGAGATAGAGCGGCAGGATCATCAGCCCGGCGCCATGGGCGATCGCGACCGCGAACGACCACAGGCCAAGTTGTGTCGGCGGTATCCGTGCCAGTGCGCGCGGATGGCGAGGCCTGAGCAGTCGCGTGACGCCAAAGGCGATGACCAACAGGCTGGCGCCGGCCTGGATCGGGCGCTGCCACTCGACCAGCGCGATCAGGAGCGCGAACGGCAACAGCACCAGCAGCATTGCCAAGAGGTGACCGACCGACAGCGGCAAGAGCGCACTGACGAGTGCACGAGGGGATTTCTCCATCAGGCCCGCGGCGACCGCGAGCGGCCAGCCCATGCCGGGATTGATCCCGTGATAGAGGCCGCTCGCGACGATGCCAAGCCAGAGCCAGAGGATGGGCGTATCTGCTTCGTTCAATTCCAGACCGATGGATAGCAGAAGGAGTCCGTCGAGCAGTCGCCGCCTTCGAGGCGGATCTGATGCGCGCGGTAGCCATCGGGGAAGCTCACGAAGTAGTCGCGGGCGAGCTCCAGCCCGCCTTGCGGCCCGACATTGGCCATCACCTTGGCGCCCGGCACGCCGTCGGGATAGAACTGGTCGTCCCAGCTCGAGTAGAGCGAGTTGGTCCAGTACACACGCTTGCCGTCGCGGCTGATCTCGACCATCTGCGGACCGCCGGCGAAGGCTTTTCCATTGGGGTGAGGTGTGCGGCGCGCGATGCCGCCGATATGCACGGAGCCGGCAAGTTTCGGCTTCCTGGGATCGCCGACGTCGTATTGGCGCATTTCGCCGGTGCCCCAGCAGGCGACGTAGAGGAAACGATCGTCCATCGACAGATCGATATCGGTCACCAGCGGCGGCACCGCGCCAAAGCCCTGCAACAGCGGCGGCAATTTTTCCTTCGGTGCGGGCTCGGCCGGAATTGTTGCGGTCTTCTCGATATGGAACTTGCCGCCCTCGCGCCACCAGGTCCAGATCGAGCCTTCGAGGTTGGTGGTGTCGACCACGACGCCGGCGAAGCCATACTCCCTGACGGGATCATGCGCGGGGCGTACCTCGAGCGCCATCTGGTGGTTGGCGCCGAGATCGATGGTCTGCACGTTGCGGCGGGCCCGAAGGTCCCAGAAATGCAGCCTGTGGCCGTATTTGTTCGACAGCAGATCTTCCGGCACGATGCCGTTCTCGAATTGCGGCGGCAGCCCCCATTCGCTGCTCACCATGTAGTCGCGCGGCAGATTCCACCAGAAGTCATAATGCAGCATCTGCGGGCCGCGATCGATCTCCCAGCGTCCGAGCACGTCGAAGGTTTCACAGTCCATGATGAAGATGCCGGGAGGCCCCTTGGTGCCGTCCTTGCCGCCACCGCCGAGCGTCGAGACATAAATGCCGTCCGGCCCGCAATGGATCGTGTGCGGCCGCGAGTAGCCGGTCTTGTCGAACACTTCCTCGGGCTCGATGATCTTGTGAATCTTTGCCTCGAGCGGCGATGGCTTTGTGTCGATCACATAGATGCGCGAAGATCGCAGTCCCGGGATGATGAGATAGCGGCGTTCGATAAAGGCATGTCCCGTGAGCGGCGACAGCGCGGAGGAACAGGCGTTCCAGCCGAAATGATGGAATTCATCGCCCTTGTTCGGCATCGTCACGGTATGAACGATCTGGCTGTAGGTCTTTGAGCCCGGCTTGACGTCGATCACCGCGAGCGCGTCGGGCTTGGAGAAATCGGGGCTGAGCAACAGCGTGTAGGCAAAATTCTCCGGCGGCGCTTCCATGGCAAGCTTCGGCGACGCATGGAACGTGGGGTCCGGTCTCATCGTCATGACTTCCTCCGTTATATCGGCTTGGGCCAACGGCTCGGACGGTCGGAGCGAGGAAACGGCTTGTTCTGGACTTGCGATCGGGGCTCCGCGGGCGAGGGTTGGCAGCGCCAGCTTACGGCATCGCGCGCCTGCGCGGAATATGCTTGTGGGCGGACAGCGGTGCGGCGATTGGGCCCTGCCGCGGAGTTGTGCGACATCCGCGGCGCGTCGCACTGCGCTCGGGGCCACGCCGAATGGGCAAGTATCTCTGTGATTCCGGTATTCTTCCGTCAACCAAGCTTATTCAGCTTTCGGCTAGGAATCCCTGCCAACCTCTCGTCATTGCAAGTGGTCGCCGACTGAAGCGTGATGACTTTTCCTCGAATTGTGATCCCGCTTTAGCTTCTTAGTTTAAGCATGATTTTTTCGGGGAGGCGGTAGTCACGCTTCCGGATCATGCTTTAGCGACAGCGAATTCCGGAATGATTTGAAACCCGGACCGGCCCGGTTGGCGGTCTCTTCCACAAAGGAGGCCCCTATGCTCAAGGGCTTCGCAATTGCGGTCTTGCTGCTGCTTGGTGCATCGCAGTTCGATCAATACTGCTACGCAGGCCGTTACACGGATGCTGCGCTGTCAATGCTGAGGCAGATCAGGCACTCGTTTCGGATCTGACGCCCGGCGCTGTCTGCACCGGATCATCGTTCGGGGCGTATACTCGCAAGCCTGGGACGCGCAAGCTGCCTATGGCCAAGCCTGCGTTCATTCGGGCTCGATCTCGCGCAGATTTCAATCTATGATTGATAAGAGCAGAGTTCGGCGAGAGGCGTGAACCGGGAGGGTCGAATGCGTTTCAAGATGCTGACGCTTGTCGCGTTGGTCGCGAGCTTTCAGTTTTATGGCGCATCCAACCGGCTTGATGCCGCAACTGACGGTGAAGGTCCTCAGGAAGTCCTCTGGCCGACAAAATCCTGGCAGACGTCGAGCCCCGAAGAACAGGGGATGGACTCGGCTAGTCTTGTCCGGCTGATAGAGAATGTCGGCACTTATCAGCAAGACAGCCTGACGATCATCCGCCACGGAAAGATCGTCGCTGACGTCTACTATGCGCCGTACATCGCCGGTATCAGCCACGATTTGAGATCGGTGACCAAGAGCGTCGTCGGCACGCTGACCGCCATCGAGCTGCAAAAGGGCGAGCTTGATAGCGTTGATCACCCTGTCATCGATCTGTTTTCAGACAAGCAAATCCAAGACGTCGATGACCGGAAGAAGGCGATGACGGTGCAAAACCTTCTCGACATGAGGTCAGGCATCGAATGGGTGGAGAAGGCATATCGCCCCGGCGAGACCATCATGAAGATGTACGAGAGCCCCGATCGGACGGCCTTCGTGCTGAACCAGCCGATGGCTGGCGCGCCCGGTGCCACATTCAATTACAATGGCGGCAACCCTTATCTGCTGTCCGCGCTCGTCAACAGGAGGTCCGGGCAGAGCGCCTTCGATTTTGCAAAGAAGGAGCTGTTCGAACCGCTTGGCATCCACAGCGCCCGATGGGGAAATGTGGATGCGCAGGGTGTGTCGGACGGCGAAGCGGGCCTGTATCTCTCGCCGCACGACATGGCCAGGATCGGCTACCTATATCTTCACAACGGGCAGTGGGAGGGAAAACAGCTTATCCCGTCGTCATGGGTCGAGAGGGCGAAGTCCGGGCCGGTCGCCGCGACGTTTGGATTCCACTATGGGAACCTGTGGTGGTCTTATCCCGAAAAGGGCGCCTACATGGCGCGCGGCCGGCATTCGCAATTGATCCTGATCATACCGAGGCTGGATGTTATCGTCGTTATGACGGGGGCCCTGCGGGACACCGAGTTCTATTCGGCCTCCGGGCTGATCGACGACATCTCGGGCGCGGTCAAATCCGACAAGCCGCTGCCCGAGGATCCCATCGCCAAGGCGTTATTGACCGAAGCGATACGCCGAGCCGCGACGGAAAAGCCGTGCGCCATCGGCGGCACGCCGGAGCTGGCCAAGGTGGTTTCGGGAAAGGTCTATCATTTCTTCGACAACAGGCTGCGGTTGAAAAGTTTCACGCTGAATTTTTACGACACGGATTCGTCCTGGGTGATCACGACCTATACCGACAAGTCAGATGGCCGGTTCACAGGATTGGTCGGACTGGACGGAACCTATCGCAAGAGCCCTCCGGCGCAGTATGGGATCAACGCCGCAAGAGGGCGCTGGACCAGCGACCATACGTTCGTGATGGAGCGCCGGATCCTGGGGCATGGCGAAATCCAGACCTGGGCGCTGACCTTCGACGGCGACAAAGTGAAGGTGAATTTCGAAAACACCGACGGCTTCAAGGCGGAGCTGCAAGGCGAGAGCACCGAGTGAATGCAGCCCGCTATGACGGCGGAGTCTGGTCCTGCAACACATCGCGCGTGAGCCGCGCGATGTGTCGATCGAATATCGGAAGCGGCTATTCGCGTCGGTTGGTCGACGAGACGGTCATGACTATCTCGCCGACCAAGGAAGCCAATTCAGTCCGTTCAGCGTCACGACAGCGACTGCCCGACGCCGGTCCGGCGGCGAAGCCTGGATACTTCGACCGGAGCGATTTCTCCATCGAGCCAGTCCTGCTCGCGCGCCAGAGCCCTCCAGGAATCTTCCAAGCGCTTGAAATAAGTTTTCGTCTGCTTGTCAGTCGTCCGCTTTGCAAGCTTTGAACAGATCACCGCGTTATCCAAGAGATGCTGCGATTGCTTCATGGAAAGCCCTCCGTTTCGAAAGAAACGTAAGCAATCGACAAGGCCATTCAACGAAACTCCCGTGACGATTTGGTCACGCTCATGAACACCTGTTCATCATGAGCGTGCAGTCGCGGGCAGCGAATGAAGTCAATTCGCGGCTGCAAATGTCTTGCGCAGCGATTTCCGAACGCGCTTACACCTCGACGTTGCGAGGAGCGGGAACATCACGACATTGTCCGCGTTGAGGGTGCCGTTGGAATGCTTCAATGAAGGGCGACCCATGAACAAAGCAAAGCTGAACGGAATCGCAACCGCAGGTGTCCTGGCGCTCGCGCTCGGCATCGCTCCGGCTAATGCTCAAGAGGCCGGGCGAACGAAGGTCGGCACGCTCACTTGCAGCATATCGCCAGGGGTCGGGATGATCGTCGGGGGACAGCGGCAGCTGAGCTGCATCCTTACGTCGGCGAGAGGCAGAGCACGCGAGCCTTATGATGGCACCGTCAGCACGCTCGGGCTCGACATCGGCGCCACATCCGGCGGCCAACTGACATGGGCGGTTTTTGCGCCGACGACACTGCGCCGCGGCGCGTTGGCGGGAACCTATGTGGGGGCGACCGCCGGCGGCACGGTCGGCGCCGGCGTGGGCGCCAACGTCCTGGTCGGAGGCTCGGACCGCACGGTCACCTTGCAGCCGCTGTCCGTGCAGGCGCAGACGGGCCTGAATATCGCGGCGGGCGTATCCAACATGGAGCTACGGCCGACCGCTGCGCCGCCTGCACGTCGCAGGGCTCAGTGACTGGAACGAGCCCGGCTCATTGCTGCGTGCCGGCGTCCTTGTTCCGGAATGCTTTCTCTCCGGCATCGGACACTTCGACCCACGTCTTGTCGGGCGCGGCGTCGGCGACGTAGTTGTCGTGCCAGTTCCACCACTTGTAGGTCGGGGTCTGGGGATAGCCTTCGGGCGAGTCCTCCCAGACCTCCTGCCGGCCCAGCGGCGTGATGTCGAGATAGTTCCAGGTGCCCCCCATCTGCTCGTCGCCGCGGTTGTTGATGAAGTAGGTGCGGAACACGCGGTCACTGTTGCGGTAGAACACGTTGGTGCCGTGCCACTCGTTGACGCCGAAGTCGGCGTCGAAGCCATCAGTGATGGTGAACCATGGCATCTGCCAGCCCATCCGCGCCTTCAGCCGCGCGATGTCCGCCTGCGGCGCGCGTGAGACGAAGACGAGGGTGGTGTCACGGGCGTTCAGATGGGCGAGGTGGGCGACCTGATCGGCCACCATGGAGCAGCCGCGGCAGGCGTGATCAGGCCAGCCAAACACGCCCGGCTCGAAGAAGGCGCGATAGACGATGAGCTGACGCCGGCCGTCGAACAGGTCGAGCAGGCTGGCCTTGCCCGCAGGCCCCTCGAACGTATACGACTTCTCCACCGCCATCCACGGCATGCGCCGGCGTTCGGCGGCGAGCGCGTCACGGGCGCGGGTCTGCGCCTTCTCCTTCACGAGCAACTGCTGGCGGGCCGCTTCCCACTCCCGCGGCGATACGACCGGTGGTGTGTGCATGGCGCGCTGGCCGCCTTTCCGTCCGTTCTCTGTCGATGTGTTCATGGCTCCGGAAACCTCCTGATTTGGACGAATTCGCGGCCTCGTGGCGTGAGGCGCGATTCCATTCGCCGCAAGTTGGCAGCGGAAATCGGACGGTGAGAGTAACAAGTGTGGCGCTATTCGGTTCGAGTCGCTGATTGCAGCCGCTATGCGCGAGGCAGACATTCCCCGTCGATCCGATTGTCGCTTGAGGCCCAGAAGCAGAAGTGTCACTGACGCATTATTGGTGCGCTGCCATAAGGTGTTGGGAGCGGCCTCACCAGCCCCCCTTGCTTGATGTGCCGTATGGCTTGATGCAGACTCTGCTATCTCAAGACTTGTCTATTTGAGGCAAATTCGCGACTGAAGGGCAGGCATTGCCTGCGAGGCTGACATATGAGCGCAGGGCTCGACATGTCCGCAGCGCAAATGTTGCGTCATGGGCGCGACGTGCTGTTCGCGTTGTGCCTCGTGGTCGAACTTGTCTTCGGTCGGGTCACGCCGGCCCACGCGCTCGAACAGGTGTCGCTGCAATTGAAGTGGAAACATCAGTTCCAGTTCGCCGGGTATTACGCTGCGGTCGAGAAGGGATTTTATCGCGACAACGGCCTCGATGTCTCGGTTCGCGAAGGCGGCCCTGGCGTCGACGCGGGCCTCGAAGTGGCCAAAGGCGCTGCTGATTTCGGCGTGTGCACGACCAGCGTGCTCGTCAACAGCGCCGAACGCGCCAACAATGTCGTCCTCGCTGTGATCTTTCAGCACTCCGCGGCCATCATCCTGGTGCTGCACCGCGCCGGCATCCATGCGGTCTCCGAGTTGAAGGGCCACGCTTTGATGGATGCCCCCGGCAGCGACGACATCGCGGCGATGCTGAAGCACGAGGGGGTCGGCTACGCGGACCTGCCCCGCATCGCCCATTCCGGGAATCCGCGTGATCTGCTCAGCGGCAAGGCCGATGCGATGGTCGCCTACAGCACCAACGAGCCGTATTTGTTCGAAGAGTACGGCACGCCATATCTGGCCTTCTCGCCGCGCGCCTACGGGTTCGACTTTTACGGCGACAACCTCTGCACCTCAAAGCGCCAGATCGCAGCGCATCCGGAGCGCGTAGCAGCGTTTCGCGAGGCGAGCTTGAGGGGGTGGGCCTATGCGCTCGCCCACAAGGAGGAGATCGCCGATCTGATACGAGGCAAGTACGCCGCGCAAAAAACTCAGAAGGCGCTGCTGTTCGAGGCCGCGCGGACCGAGCTGCTGATCGAGCCGCATCTCACGCCGATCGGTCAGCAGAGTGTCGCGCGCTGGAACGCCATCGCGCGCGCCTATGTCGACCTCGGCATGTTGGATGAAGCGAAGCTCCCGGAAGGCCTGATCTATGCGTCTGACGATCAATCATGGCGATCGCAGATGCGGGATCCGAGACCGTGGGTCTTCCTTGCGGTCGTTGCTGCCATCCTGCTGAGCCGGATTCTTTATCGCCGGATCGCGCCCGCAATCGGTGCGCTGCGACTGAGCGCGGCGATGTCGGGATTGTTCGTCCTCCTCAGCATTCCCGCGCTGATATTCATCCTGGCCTACAATTACTGGCAAAACTCGGCCACGATCAATGCGACGCTGAACGACGTCGTGGCCAAGACCAAGCGGGCCAGCATCGATGACGCCCGAGGCCTGATCAATCCGGTCGAGGCCACGCTGGAATTGCTCGCCTCCTTCGCCGCGGAAGATCCCGAGATATTCAAAAAGGAGGAGAGCCGCGAGTTGCTCCACGAGGCGCTTACATCGGCGCCGCAGATCGATGCGGTCTATGTCAGCTTGGAGGACGGCTATCATCGGGTTGTGACCCGCATCGACGATGACCGCCGGCGCTCCGATTCCAAGATTCCGGCGACAGCGAACTGGCATTCCGGCTATATCGACAGCTTCTCCGGCTCGCCGCGACGGGTCCGGCACCGCACGTTCTACGATACGTGGCCCCACGTCGTAGGGAGTTATGACGTTGGGACAATCGAGGACATCAGGACCCTTGCGGGTTACCAGGCGGCGAAAGATGCCCGCGCACTGATCATCGAGGGGCCTAGGCCAAATCCGGACACCGGCTTTCCGGTCATCATTGTGAGAGTCCCGATCATCAAGGACGGCGCGTTCGTTGGCTGTGCTTCGGCAAATATCACGCTCAACGTGCTGTCGCAGTTTCTCACCAGCCATCGCGCCAGCCCGCGCAGCACCACCGTGATCGCCAATCCGACCGATGGCACGATCATCTCTTATCCTGACCCGAAGAAAGGCGTGAGACTGGAGAACGACCGCCTGGAAATGGCCAGGCTGGATACGATTGACGACCCCAATGTGCGCGAGGCTCATCGGCTACAGAGCGATACCAATCGCGACGATTTCCTGTTCCGATCGCCGCAGGGCGGCGAAGAGATCAGCGCCTCATTTGCCCGCTTTCCAGGAAGTTTCGGCAAACCGTGGGAGGTTATCACCCTGACGCCGACCGATGATTTTATCGGGACCCTCAAGCGAACGAACAGGCAGATGGTCGCCCTGATCGCCGCTCTCACCGGCATCGAGTTGCTGCTGATCCATTTCTTCTCCCGCAGATTGTCACGGCCGATCGAATGCGTGTCGCAGGACTTGCGGTCAGTGGAGGACCTGACGTTCTCGCACGGGGTCGCGACGCCATCAAAGATCAAGGAGATCAAGGAACTCCAAACCGCCGTCAAGCTGTTCGAGACGTCGCTGCGCTCCTTCTCTTCGTTCGTACCGCTGGGCATAGTCAGGAATCTGATCAAGACGGGGACCCCGCTGACGCTCGGTGTGGAACAGCGCTTCATGACGGTGCTTTTCACCGACCTGAAGGACTTTTCCACCCTGTCGGAGCAAATGGCGCCGAATGATCTCCTCGCGCAACTTTCGCACTATTTCGAAGTCGTCTCGCACGCGATAGCGGAGGAGTCCGGTACGGTCGACAAGTTCATCGGTGACGGCATCATGGCGTTTTGGGGCGCTCCGGTCCATCGCGACGACGATGTGTTGCGTGGCTGCTGTGGCGCGATGCGGGCGACGAGGCGAATGGAACAGCTCAATGCGGACTGGAGCAAGCAGGGGCGACCGTCACTGCATCTTCGGATCGGGCTGCATTGCGCCGAGGTGCTTGTCGGCAATGTCGGTTCAAGCGAGCGGCTCAGCTACACGGTGATGGGAGACGGAGTGAACGTTGCGGCGCGACTGGAGGGCATCAACAAGAATTTCGGAACCACGATCTGCATCAGCGACAGCGTGGTCGAGGCTGTCGGGCCGGAAATCGTGGCAAGGCCGATCAGAAAGGTTCAGGTCAAGGGTCGCAAGCGGGAGTTCATGATCTATGAGCTTCTGGGCATCAAGGCCAGCGACGATCCGGAGCTACAGGCGTCGGACAATGCAGCCAGACTGTGCGATTTGACGTGGGACGCCTCGTTACATTTCGAGCGAGGTGAATTCGATCAAGCCGCCCGCTGCTACGAGGGTATTTTGACTGCCTTCCCCGATGATCCAGTTGCAAAGTCGCTGCTCGCGATGTGCTCGGCAAAGGCATCGGCTTAGTCCAGGCTCTTGGACGGAGTCAATTCGGGCGGCGCGCCGCCGTTCAGAGGCGCAACTGGCTTAAGGCTAACTAATTGCGCTTCGGCCTGATGGCGTCGGCGGTACCCTGGATGAAGGCCTGGATTTTCACAACGTCCGCTTCCGTCAGCTTGCCGGTGAAATCAGGCATGCCTTTGTCGCGGAACGGACCGTGGAAGAGAATGTCCTTCAGATTGGCGATCTCTTCGGCCGGAACGTAGCCGAGATTTCTAATGTTGCCTCCGGGGCCGACACCAGGCACGCCGTGGCAGGCTGCACACGCCGCCGCGACATAGATGGCACCGCCTTCCCTCACATCCTTCGGATCGTACTTCACGCCCTGCAGGAGACCTTCGGTCTGGTACTTCACGAACTCCGGTAGTTTCGCCTTGCCGCCCAGCGCAAATGTATAGACCGTTCCCGGGTTCTGGTACTCGGTCACTCGCTGAGAAATGCCGAAAGCGCCGCCCCAGCCGACCGCAATCGAGACATACTGTATGTCATCGATCATGTAAGTTGCGGGAGCCGCGACCACGCCGTTGCCGGTCGGGGTTTCCCACAGCTTGGTTCCCTTTGCTGCGTCATAGGCGACAAAGCGGCCATCCGCCGTCCCCTGGAAGACCAGGTTGCCCGCGGTGGTCAGAGTACCGCCGTTCCACGGCGAGACGTGCTCGACCCGCCAGACTTCCCTTTGATGCGCCGGATCCCAAGCGAGCAGACGTCCGAATGCGGACGATTTCGGAGGTGTGCTGTTGAAAACGAAGCCGATATTCCCGCCCAGTATGGAGCCAACCTTGCCCGGCGCAGCCGCATTCTGCGTAAACGACTTTTCCGGCGTCACACTAACCGGTATGTGCTGCACCGGAATGTAGACGAGGCCGGTCTGGGGATTGAACGACATTGGATGCCAATTGTGAGCTCCGTCTGGCCCGGGAATGGAGTCGTATGGACCGTCGCCGCGCGCAGCCGGCAACTCGATCGGCCGCCCGTTGGCGTCGTATCCCGTCGCCCAATTCACATCGACGAAGTTCTTCGCCGAGATAAACTTGCCGTTGGTACGATCGATAACGAAGAAGAAGCCATTCTTCGGCGCGTGCAAGATCACTTTACGCAGTACACCGTCGATCATGATGTCGGCGAGGATCATCGGCTGGGTTGACGTGTAGTCCCAATTATCGCCGGGCGTCTCCTGGTAGTGCCAGATATATTGGCCGGTGTCGGCGTTGAGCGCGACGAGCGAGGCGAGGTAGAGATTATCGCCGCCCGACGGACTGCGGAATTTGCGATTCCAGGGAGAACCATTTCCAGTACCGATATAGACCATGTTCAAGTCGGGATCGAACGTGATCGTGTCCCACGGAGTCCCGCCGCCACCGTTGATCCAGTATTTGCCTGCCGGGTCCCAGGTCTTGGCCGCGGCTTCCATCGAAGCGTCTTCAAACGGCTTCGATGGATCCCCGGGCACAGTGAACCAGCGCCAGAGTTGATTACCTGTCTCGGTGTCGTAGGCCGTGACATACCCGCGCGCACCGTACTCGGCGCCGCTCTGGCCGATCACGACCTTGCCGTTGAACGCGCGAGGCGCGCCGGTGATCGTATAGGAATGCGCGTGGTCGATCAGCGTATCTTTTTCCCAGACCTTCGCGCCGGTCGCGGCATCTAGCGCGATCAGGCGCCCGTCATAGGCCCCCACAAATACCTTGCCCCTGTAAATGGCGACGCCACGGTTGACCACGTCGCAGCAGCCCTTGTAGCCCTTTGACCGGTCGACACCTGGATCGAACGACCAGAGTTTTTTTCCGGTCCGCGCGTCAATCGCATGGACCACGCTCCAAGACGCCGACTGAAACATGATGCCGTCGACGACGACGGGTGTCGCCTCGACACCGCGCGATGATTCAAGATTGTAGCTCCAGACCAGCCCAAGATTCTTCACGTTGTCGGTGTTGATCTGATTGAGCTTGCTGAACCGCGTTTCGGCGTAGTCGAGGCCGATGGTTGGCCAGTCCTTGGATGTTGTGGCGTTTGCCTTGATGAAGTTGCTGTCGACCGCCGAGGTACTCGCCTTGATGCGGTCGAGCGTCGCGCTGGTGATGCTCTGCGCCGATGCGTTGAAAGGGAGAGAAAGACCAAGGAGAACCGCAAGAACAACTTTTATGTCACTGGAGGAACTGTGGATCTTGAACCGATATCCCGGTGTCGTCCCTGGCCATTCGCCCTTCAAGTTTGATAGCGCCATGTGTCGTCCCTGGCCTACGCCTTGCGCTGGTTGATATGGCGTATTCAAACTGCCTTCCCGCTACGGCACTATTTCAGTCTCCCGAAAAACGGTTGCAGTTGTAGGCGTGCGGCCATCACATGGCGGGGACTGCCGATGCCGTAGCCCTGGTGGAGCGTTAGCGTAACCCGGGGCTGCTCGTCGTGTTGATACGGATGTCCCGGGTTTCGCGTTCGTTCCACCCGGGCTACGCAGAGAGACGAACTCGGCTCTCGTCAATCCGGCACCGGCACGTCGAACGTGTTCAGCGTGACAGAGACCATGCAGTAGACGCCGACGAGATAAGACAGCTCGGCTGCGCCGTGCTCGCCGAACTCCTGCACCGCTGCGCGATAGGTCAATTCCGGCAGCACGCCGCCGTTCACGAGCGCCGAAGCCATATCATAGGCGACCGCTTCCTGCCGCGTCAGGTCGAGCGGGCGCTGGCCGGCGACGATGGTGGCGAGCTTTTCGTCGGAGAGGCCGCGCGCCTCGGCGACCAGCACATGGGCATAGAGCTCATAGCCCGAGCGGAAATGCGATCCGGTGACGAGGATCGCGACCTCGCGCACCGGTGCCGGCAGCAGCGGGTTCGAGGCGACGGCCTTCACCAAATCCCACACCGGCTTGCCGAATCTCGGCTCGCGGAGCCAGGGATTCCAGGGGCCGAGCAGCGCGCCGTCGGCGCGCATGTTCACGAAGCCCTTGAAATGGCGTTCGATGCCCTTGCGCATGTCATCGTAGAGCGGCTTCTGCTCGTCGGTCAGCTCGGTCGGATCGAGGATGGGAAGGCGCATGGCAAAGCTCCTCTTTCTGATGAAAGCCCAAAGAAGAGGGAGCGTCGCGTCCATGGCGGCACGAAGCAAGTGAAGTTGCCGTGACATGCGATCGGCAAGATGCGGCCGATCCGGTTCAAAACTCCAGCGGTGCATTGTCCACCACCTCCTTCATCACGAAGAAGGTTCGCGTCTGCCGGACGCCAGGCAGCGCGATCAATTGCTCGCCGTGGATGCGGTTGAAATCTTCCATGTCGCCGACGCGGATTTTCAGGAAGTAGTCGAAGTCGCCGGCGACGAGGTGACAGTCGAGGACGAATTTGAGCTTCGCGATCGCCTGCTCGAAGGACGCAAAGCTTTCGGGCGTGGAGCGATCGAGCACGACGCCAACCATGACGAGCGCGCCCTTGTCCACCTTGCGTGGGGCGACGATCGCGCGGACTTCCTTCACGAAGCCTTCCTCGAACAGGCGCTGGGTGCGGCGGTGACAGGTGGCGGGGCTGACGCCGGCCTTCTCGGCCAGTTCGGCGTTGCTCAACCGGCCGTTCTTCTGCAGCAATCGCAGGATCTTGAGGTCGATGCGATCGAGCTTGGCAGTCATGGAAGATTCTTTCATTATTTGGCCGGTCTGTGAGAGAAGTGGCGGTATGAGCGCACATTTGGCCTAGCAGAGCATAAAGCAGTCAATCGAAATAGAGAGCACCTTTCGCGCAGCCGGTGCTAGGAATCCGCATCGAGACCACGCCATCAAGGGGGACCACGATGCTGGAAAAATTCGCGCGCTATCCGCTCACCTTCGGGCCGACACATATCGAGAAACTGGAGCGGCTGTCGAAGCATCTCGGTGGCAAGGTCGAAATCTTTGCCAAGCGCGAGGACTGCAATTCGGGGCTCGCCTTCGGCGGCAATAAATTGCGCAAGCTGGAATACATCATTCCTGATGCGATCGCGTCCAACGCTGACACGCTGGTCTCGATCGGCGGCGTGCAGTCGAACCACACCCGCATGGTCGCGGCCGTCGCCGCCAAGCTCGGCATGAAGTGCCGCCTGGTGCAGGAAAGCTGGGTGCCGCATGAGGACGCGGTTTATGATCGCGTCGGCAACATCCTGCTCAGCCGCGTGATGGGCGCCGACGTGCGGCTGGTCGATGACGGCTTTGATATCGGCATCCGCAAGAGCTGGGAGCAGGCGATCGAGGAGGTGAAGGCCGCGGGCGGCAAGCCCTATGCGATTCCGGCTGGCGCCTCCGTGCACAAATATGGCGGGCTTGGCTATGTCGGCTTCGCCGAGGAGGTGCGGGCGCAGGAGAAGCAGCTGGGCTTCAGCTTCGACTACATCGTTGTCTGCACCGTGACCGGCTCGACCCATGCCGGCATGCTGGTCGGCTTCGCCGCCGACGGCCGCGCGCGAAACGTGATCGGCATCGATGCCTCCTTCACGCCGGCGCAGACGAAGTCGCAGGTGCTCTCGATCGCACGCAATACCGCCGCTCTCGTCGAGCTCGGCCGCGAGATCGTCGAGGACGATGTGGTGCTGCTCGAGGATTACGCCTATCCCGCCTACGGCGTGCCGTCGGACGCGACCAAGGAAGCGATCCGGCTGTGTGCACGGCTGGAAGGCATGATCACCGACCCCGTCTATGAGGGCAAATCCATGCAGGGCATGATCGACCTCGTGCAGAAAGGCTTCTTCCCGGCCGGCTCACGTGTGCTCTACGCCCATCTCGGCGGCGTGCCGGCGATCAATGGGTATGCTTACACGTTCCGAAATGGGTGACGGCATCCACCCCACTGCCGTAGCCCGGATGGAGCGTTGGCGCGCCCGCGGCATGAGGCCCCGGATTGCGCTTCGCTCCATCCGGGCTACGGGAAACACTTTGTGGTTGACGGATTTTGATTCAAAGAACAAAATAGGAACATTGCGCGCACAACTTGCGGATGACTTGCGAAGCTTCCTATGATGGGGCGCTGGCTGGGGAGTGGAGTATGAGGTTTGCGATCAGCGCGGTTGTCGCGGCCGCGTGCGTTGTTTTGTCCGTGACGTCGTCGCATGCGCGCGGGCCGTATGGCTCGATCACGATAGGCAACTGGCAGGGCGGCGCCTATACCGACGACAACAGCGGCAACTTCACTCATTGCGCCGCCGGTGCCTCCTATCAGAGCGGCATCTATTTTCTGGTCCTGATCGACGCCCGCGGCAATTGGCGCCTGGGATTTTCCCATCAGGGCTGGCGGTTGACGGCCGGCGAATCCTTTCCGATGACGCTGACCTTTGACGGCCAGCAGCCCTTCAACGTGCATGGGCGGCCGCTTGGGGCACAGCTCGTGGCGGTCGACATGCCGCTCAATTCGTCGCTGATCAATCAATTCCGCAAGGCGCGGACGATGAGCGCGTTCGCCGAGGGCCAGCTCTTCCAGTTCAACCTGAACCAGACCGCGCAGCTATTGCCCGCGCTGGTCACTTGCGTCGAAAGCGTCAGGAAGAATGGGCTCGCCAATGCCGGTGAGTTCGCGGTCGCACCGCCGAAGCCGGCCCCATCAACGCCGGCCGCGCCGAGTGCCGCCGCACCCAATGCTGCCGCACCGAAGCAGGCCAGGGGCCAGACCGGGACCGGCATCGTGATCTCCAGCAATGGTCACGTGGTCACCAATCATCATGTCATCGATGGCTGCGGCGAGATCACGGGCAATCTCAGCGGCGAGGCGCCCGTCAAGCTGCGGCTGGTTTCCAGCGACGAGACCAACGACCTCGCACTGCTGCAGGCGCCGACCCCGTTCAAGGAGGCTGCGGTCATCAGGGAAAACTCCGTGCAAACCGGGGACGGCGTGATCGCGATCGGCTATCCCTTTCACGGGCTCTTGACGTCCGATTTCACCGTGACCACCGGCATCGTCAGTTCGCTGAGCGGCATCTTCAACGACACCCGCCATTTGCAGATCAGCGCGGCGGTGCAGCCGGGCAATAGCGGCGGGCCGCTGCTCGACTTCACCGGCGCTTTGGTCGGCGTGGTCGCAGCCAAGCTGAACGCGCTCAAGGTCGCGCGGGCGACCGGCAACATCCCTGAGAATATCAACTTCGCCATCAAGACCGGCGCGCTCAGGGACTTCCTCGACAACAGCGTCGTGATGTACCGGGTGACCGAGCGGCGCGAGATGAAGAAGGAGACGGCCGAGATCGCCAAAAGTGCCCGCGGCTTCACGCTTCTGATCTCCTGCACGGCGAATGAGCAAAACGCCAGCGCGAAGAAGCCGGGCAATTAGTCCAACGCATGATTCGAATCAGGTTGAACCGTAGCCGCGGTGAAGCTGCGCTCCCTCTCCCGCTTGCGGGGGAGGGCTGGGGTGGGGGTGCCTCCGCATTGGGACTCCCCGAGTGGAGAGAGCCCCACCCGGCGCTTGCGCGCCGACCTCCCCCGCAAGCGGGAGAGGTGAAGCCAATCCGTAACCGCTTCAATCTGATCGGCTCTCGCTCTGACGCGCGCCTGCGCGTCACCCCGCCCGTCGCAACGTGTGCAGCGTGATCTCCGCCGGGCAGTTGAGGCGGACCGGCAGCAGGCTGGTGCCGGCGCCCACCGAGGTGTAGCCGGCCATCTTGCCGTAGCGCCAGGCGCCGGCGCCGAACTTGCGCGGCAGCCAGGCTTCGAGCTTGATCGCGATGCCGCCGGGCAGGCAGAGCTGGCCGCCATGGGTGTGCCCGCTCAGCATCAGATCAAAGCTTGCGGCTGCCGCCGCCCGGTACACTTCCGGCGTATGCGAAAGCAGGATTGAGAAGGCGTCGTCTGGAATCGGAGCGGCGGCCTTGCCGATGTCGTCGGCGCGATAGAAATGCGCATCGTCGACGCCGGCGAGATAGATCGCTTCATCGCCGCGCCGGATCGCCTCGCACTCGTTGAACAACATCTGGATGCCCATTGCCTCCAATGCCGGCGTCATTCGGATCGAATCGTGATTGCCGAGGATGCCGTAGACCGGCGGCTTCAAAGCCGCGATCACCGGCGCAAGATAGTCAAGGCTCTTGTCGAAGGGACCAAAGGTCTGGCCGCGATAGTCACCGGTCAGCACGCAGATGTCGTAGGCGAGATCGGCGACCATGCCGGGCAGCCGCCGCATGGCGCCAGCGCTCATGTCGGCGTGCAGGTCGCTGATATGCAGGAGAGTGAAACCGTCAAAGCTCTTCGGCAGCACGGTCGAGGCAAGTTCGTTGCGCCTGATGCACACGAGGTCCGCGTTCTGCCGCGCGCGGCCGTACAGCCCGGTGACTTTCAGCGCCGTTGCGATCACGCGCGGCGCAAGCAGCGAGTTCTCCAGGTTGAAGAACAGCGTACCCTGGCCGAACAGTTGAGCCTCATGCTCGGTCTCGTCGTTCAGCCGCCGCCGGACATGCTCGGCGCCGATCCGCTTGATCAAGTCCTGAAGGCCCAATTCGTGCATGGCTGCCACCATAGCAAACGGGGATGTCGCCGCCTAACGCCGAGATCTGGCGCTCACCCTTCGGTCGTCCGTACCAGAGCGACCAACTCGTCGCCGTAATGCTCGAGCTTCTTGTCGCCGATTCCGGCGATGCCGCGAAGCCGGTCGAGCGTCGTCGGGCGCACGGCGGCGATGCCGTCGATGGTGGAATCGTGCAGCACGACATAGGCCGGCACGCCCCGCTGCCGCGCCACCTCGGAACGCCAGACGCGCAGCGCGGCATGAAGCGCGGGGTTCGCTGCCTTGCCCTGGCCGGTCGCGACCGGCGCTAGCTCGCCGCGCCGCGACTTGGAACGAACGGCGCGGTTGCGCGCGCCTTCCGCCTGCTCGCGCAAGAGAACTTCAGTCTCGCCCTTGAGGACGCCGCGCGCGCTCTCCGTCAGTTTCAGCGCGCCGAAAGCCTCGCCGTCGGCCCAAAGATGCCCCATCGCGACAAGCTGGCGCAGCACCGCGCGCCACTGCTTCTCGTTGAGCTCGCGGCCGACGCCGAACACCGAGAGCTTGTCGTGCCCAAACTGGGTCACGCGCTCAGTAAGGCGGCCGACCAGCACGTCGATCAGGTGCATGGCGCCGAAGCGCTGGCCGGTGCGGTAGACGCAGGACAGCATTTTCTGCGCCAGGATCTTGCCGTCGCGGACGCGCGGCGGGGACAGGCAATTGTCGCAATTGCCGCAATTCTCTTCTGTCAGCGTCTCGCCGAAATAGGCCAGCAGGCGCCGCCGGCGGCAGCCCACGGTTTCCGCCAGCGCCACCAGCGAATCGAGCTTGCCGATCGAGACGCGCTTATAGGCATCCGAACCGGTGGACTCGTCGATCATGCGGCGCTGCTGCACGATATCGGAGAGGCCATAAGCCATCCACGCGCTGGACGCCTTGCCGTCGCGCCCCGCACGGCCGGTCTCCTGGTAATAGGCTTCGATGCTCTTCGGCAGATCGAGATGGGCGACGAAGCGCACGTCCGGCTTGTCGATGCCCATCCCGAAAGCAACCGTGGCGACGACGACGATGCCGTCCTCATTGATGAAGCGATCCTGGTTGCGTGCGCGCACGCTGGGCTCCAGCCCGGCGTGATAAGGCAGCGCCGGGATGCCGGCCGCGCTGAGCGAGGCTGCGACGTCCTCCACCTTGGCGCGCGACAGGCAATAGACCACGCCGGCCTCGCCCGCATGCCGCTCGGTGATGAACGCCTTCAACTGCGCCATCGAATTCACCTTGTCGATGATCTCGTAGCGGATGTTCGGTCGGTCGAAACTCGACACGAAGCGCGGCGCGTCGGTGAGTGACAGCCGTTCGGCGATCTCCTCGCGGGTCAGTTCGTCGGCGGTCGCGGTGAGCGCCATCCGCGGCACGTCGGGAAAGCGCTCGGCGATCACGGAAAGGCCGATATATTCGGGCCGGAAATCATGGCCCCATTGCGAGACGCAATGCGCCTCGTCGATCGCAAACAGCGCGATCTTCGCCTGCGCGAGCAGACTGAGGCAGCGCGGCGTCACCAGCCGCTCCGGCGCGACGTAGAGCAGATCGAGATCGCCTGCGATCAGGCGGCGCTCGACTTCGTTGGCTTCCTGCGGCGACAGCGTCGAGTTCAGCACCGCCGCGTTGACACCGGCCTCGGTGAGGCCCGCGACCTGGTCGCGCATCAACGCGATCAGCGGCGAGACCACGATGCCGCAGCCCTCGCGCAGCAGCGACGGCAACTGGTAGCAGAGCGATTTGCCGCCGCCGGTCGGCATCAGCACCAGGCAATTGCCGCCATCGGTCACATGCCGAACGATCTCTTCCTGCGCGCCCCGGAACGCGGTGAGGCCGAACACGGAATTGAGCACGGCAAGCGCATCGCTGGTCTCGCCGGACGGACGGTTGAGGACAGAATCCATGTCGGTTTCAGACGCAGTCAACAAGCGGTGATCGGGAGCCCCGCCGGCGAACGATGCCGGGATATCCGTGTTAAAACACGGTCCAACCACAAACTCAAATGGCCGGCATGGCGAGATCGCCACGGATCATCGCAGGCATTGTCGCTGTCGCGCTGGCCGCAGGCGCAGCGGCGGCCTTTGCGATCGTGTGGCAACCCGCAATCGCCGCGATCGAACCGCCGCCACCGGCATCGTTCGATCCGGCCGTTGTCAAGCGTGGCCGCGAGCTCGCTGCACTGGGAAATTGCAGTAGCTGTCACACCGTGCGTGGCGGCCGGGATTTTGCCGGCGGCGTGCCGGTCCCGACCCCGTTCGGTGTGGTCTTCTCCTCCAACATCACGCCGGATCCGGAGACCGGCATCGGCAGGTGGTCGGAAGAGGCTTTCGGGCGTGCCATGAGCAGCGGCGTCAATCGCGAGGGCCAGCATCTCTATCCGACCTTCCCCTATGACCACTTCACCAATGTCACCGATGAGGACGACCGGGCGCTTTATGCGTTCCTGATGACCCGGCCGCCGGTGCATGCGGTGGCCCGGCCGAACGAACTCGTCTTTCCGCTGGATCAGCGGCCCATCATCGCCGGATGGAAACTGCTGTTCCTGCGCCGCGAGACATTCCAGCCGGATCCGGCAAAGAGCGCCGAATGGAACCGCGGCGCCTATCTGGTCGACGGCCTCGCCCATTGCGGCGCCTGCCACACACCGCGCAATGCGCTGGGCGCCGAGCGCGTGAACGCGCAGTTTGCCGGCGGCGAGGCCGACAATTGGCACGCTTATGCCCTTAACGACCGCGCGCATGCGCCGGTGCCGTGGAACACGGAGTCGCTTTATGCCTATTTGCGCGACGGCTGGCATCCCGATCATGGCACCGCGCGCGGGCCGATGGCGGAGGTGGTGAGCAACCTCTCCACGGTGCCCGACACCGACGTGCGCGCCATCGCCATCTATATGATGGACGTCTCCGGCGCGGCGAAGCCGGAACGCGATCGCAGCGCTGTGCTCGCCCAAGCCGAATCAGCACCGGCGCAAGGAGACCCGACGGGTGCCGCGATCTACGTCGCGGCCTGCGCCTCCTGCCATGAATCCGGCCGGCCGCTGCCTTATGGCGGCGTCAACCTTGCGCTGAGCACTGCGGTCACCAGTCCTGATCCCCGCAACCTCGCCAATCTCATTTTGGCCGGCGTTCCGGCGGTGGCGAGCGAACGCAGTCCGATCATGCCGGGCTTCGCCGACAGCATGACCGACGCGCAGGTTACTTCGCTCCTCAATTACCTGCGCATGCGTTTCAGCAAGGAACAGCCCTGGACTGACGTTGAAAAGACCGTTGCGGATGCTCGCCGCACCCAGACCGCGCTTCTCCAGACTTCCATTGGGCCGCGCAATGCGCCGGCCGACCCTTCGCAGGGAGACCAGCCATGATGACATTGAAGGTCAACGGCCAGGAAAATCACATCGATGCCGATCCGGATACGCCGCTGCTCTACGTGCTGCGCGACGACCTGAAGCTCAACGCTGCCAAGTTCGGCTGCGGGCTCGGCCAATGCGGCTCGTGCACCGTCA
Source organism: Bradyrhizobium sp. LeoB3 (assembly GCF_055456055.1). Classification (NCBI taxonomy): domain Bacteria; kingdom Pseudomonadati; phylum Pseudomonadota; class Alphaproteobacteria; order Hyphomicrobiales; family Nitrobacteraceae; genus Bradyrhizobium; species Bradyrhizobium sp. LeoB3. The sequence continues at coordinate 2,855 of NZ_JBVBEF010000059.1, read as the reverse complement.
TCGTCGATGGCAAGGCCGTGCTGTCCTGCGTGACGCCGCTGGTGCTGCTCGAAGGCAAGCAGGTGACGACGCTGGAAGGTCTCGGCACCGTGTCCGCGCCGGCGCCGATCCAGCGCGCGTTCATGGAAGAGCAGGCGGCGCAATGCGGCTATTGCATCGCCGGCATGATGATGCGGGCGCAGGCGCTGCTGCTCAGGAATCCAAAGCCGACCGATGCGCAGATCCGTGCCGAGCTGCAACCCAATCTTTGCCGTTGCGGCACCCATATGCGCATCCTGCGCGCGGTGCATCGCGCCGCGCGATTGATGGATACGGCGGATGCATCCGCAAACGAGAGGAGCGGCCAATGAACGCGCCTGTCATCCTCGATCGCCGCCGCGTACTGCAGGGTGGCGGCGCCCTCGTTGTCAGCTTCTCGCTCGGCCGTGCATTCGCGGAAGAAGGAGCGCCGGCGGCTGCAAAGCGGCCGGGCAGCCTCGCGACCGCGCCCTATCTCGATTCCTGGCTCCGCATCGACGCCGATGGCCGCATCACCGCCTTCACCGGCAAGGTCGAGCTGGGGCAGGGATTCAAGACGGCGTTCCAGCAGATCGCCGCCGAACAGCTCGATGTGGCCTTCCAAGCGATCCACGTCGTCACCGCGGACACGCAACTCACGGCCAACGAGGGTTATACATCAGGCAGCCACTCGATGCAGGATTCCGGCACCGCGATCCTGAATGCCGCCGCGCAGGTACGCGAGCTCTTGATCGCGGAAGCGGCGAGACGGCTCGGTCTCGCCGGAGACAGCCTGAAGACCGAGAACGGCGCGGTGGTCGCGCCGGATGGCAGGCGGCTGACCTACGGCGAACTGGTTGCGGCCGACGTGCTCCATGTGCAGGCACAGCCGCAATCCAATTTGAAGGACCCTGCAACGTTCAAGATCATGGGACATGCGATGCCGCGCGTGGACATCCCGGCGAAAGTCACGGGCGGCGAAGCCTATGTGCAGGACATGCGGCTGCCTGACATGGTGCATGCGCGCGTGGTGCGGCCGCCGAGCTATGGCGCGCAGCTTGTCGAATGCGACAGCTCGGCCGTCGAGAAACTGCCCGGAGTCGTCAAGGTGGTGCGCGATGGCAATTTCCTTGCGGTGGTCGCGGACAAGGAATTTCAGGCGGTCAAGGCGATGAACGCGCTCGCCACCGCCGCGAAATGGAAGGAAAGCCCGAGCCTGCCAAGGCAGGATGATCTGCTCAATGTGATCACGAGCCTGCCTTCCCAGGATTCCACTATCCTCAATCGCAGCGATCCTTCCGTCTCCGGCCAAAAGACCGTCGAGGCCACTTACACGCGCCCCTATCAGTCGCATGGCTCGATCGGGCCATCCTGCGCGGTGGCGCATTTCGTCGGCGACGCGATGACGGTCTGGACGCACACCCAGGGCGTCTATCCCGACCGCCAGGCGATTGCGGAGATGCTGCGGATGCCGCCCGCGAGCGTTCGCCTGATCCATGTCGAGGGATCCGGCTGCTACGGCCATAACGGCGCCGACGATGTCGCGGCCGATGCCGCGTTGATCGCGCGGGCGCTGCCGGGGCGGCCGGTGCGCGTGCAATGGATGCGCGAGCAGGAACACGCCTGGGAGCCGTTCGGGCCGGCGATGGTGACGAAGCTGAGGGCCTCGCTCGACGCCGATGGCCGCATCGCCGACTGGAATTTTGCGGTGTGGAGCAACACCCATTCGATGCGGCCGGGCAAAGCCGGCACGCTGCTCGCCGCGCAGCACATGGCGCAGGGCTTTGCCGTTCCGCCGCCAAAGCCGTTGCCTTTGCCGGAAGGCGGCGGCGACCGCAACGCGATCCCGCTCTACAATTTTGCCAACGCGCACGTGGTGCATCATTTCATTCCAGCGATGCCGCTGCGGATTTCGGCGATGCGCGCGCTCGGCGCCTATCACAACGTGTTCTCGATCGAGAGCTTCATGGATGAGCTTGCCGGGCTCGCCGGCGCCGATGCGGTCGAGTTTCGCTTGCGGCATCTCCAGGACGCGCGCGGACGCGACGTCATCGAAAAGGCCGCGCAGGAATTTGGCTGGACGCGAGATCAGAAACCGCAAGCCGGCCGCGGCTACGGCTTTGCCTTCGCCCGTTACAAGAACCTTGCGGCCTATTGCGCCATCGCTTCGGAAGTCGAAGTCAATCGCGAGACCGGACGTGCGCGGCTGCTGCGCGCGGTCGCCGCTGTCGATTCCGGGCAGGTCGTCAATCCGGACGGGCTGACCAACCAGATCGAGGGCGCGATCATGCAATCGATGAGCTGGACGCTGTATGAGAGCGTCAGCTTCGACGACACCAGGATCACCAGCATCGACTGGCAGACCTATCCGATCCTGCGCTTCGACGCGGTGCCTGACCGCATCGATGTCCACATCATCAACCGCCCTGGCCAGCCGTTCCTCGGCAGCGGCGAGACCGGTCAGGGCCCCGCCGCAGCCTCGATCGCCAACGCCATCGCCCACGCCACCGGCAAACGTCTGCGCAACCTGCCGCTGACGCGCAGACGCATCAAAGACGCGATCGACGCGTGAGGGACGGGAATGCGAGAGACGAGATTTCGTCTCCGCTTGCTCGAACCCGCCTCTCCCCTTGTGGGAGAGGCCGCTTCGCATGCAGCGAAGCGGAATGCGATGCGGGTGAGGGGTCTCTCTCCACGCACTGAGCTCGCGGAGGCAGACCCCTCACCCGCATTTCCCGCTTGCGCGCGAAATGCGGCCTCTCCCACAAGGGGAGAGGCGGGAGCTTGAGTTCTGTGCGTCAAGTTCAGCAAAATTGATCATGGGGTCCGGCCAAGCCATCCCCTCGGAGCCGCCGTCG